>JAFYTM010000130.1 GCA_017558865.1 Lachnospiraceae bacterium | reverse complement strand
GACCAACATAAGGTGCCTGAGCTTCTGTCAGAACATTCACTTCTGGTGAGCCTTCTGCTGCTCCATGTTCTACTTTGGACACTCTGGTATAGGACGCATTTTCATCCTTGATATCTACAATCAGATTCTGTACCTTTCCAGAACCGGACACTGTTCCAAACAACAGACCCTGACTGACTTCACCCGACGTATTGTCTGTAATATTGATATCCTGGATCGTGATCACTTTCCCGTTTCCTTCAAAAGTTCCTTCAAACATACCAGCCGCAGCCGATGTAATGGAAGGAATCGTAATATCATTATTTAAAACAAATGTCATTCCAGAGGTTCCCGATGTTGCCTGCCCCAACTTCGACACATGAGCCGCTTCTTTTATCAGATAATTACCCGAATCATCCTTTTCAAGAGTAATCGATATACCATTTCCAAGATCCAGTGTATCTGTCTGCGTCCCAGTTCCTACATCACCCGCGCTATCCGGTCCTGACCCCACCGAGGTTGCCTGCACCACCTCCAGCGCATACGGAAGGAACAGCACCACTGCCATGACCAGACTCAGGAATCTGAGCGCTCCATACCGATAACCTTTCTTTTTCCATAATCTACTCTTCTTCATCAATATCTGCCTCCATCGTTCTATGTAGGTTGATTGTATTTCTTCTATATAAAAGCATCCAGCAGTTCTTTCTGTGAAGAACCAAAGGATTTGCCCTGTTTGCCGTATTCATTGCGGATTCCGCTCAGGATATGCTTCATCCGTACTTCACTTCCCTCTGCCATCGCCAGCAGTGCACCGTGCATAGCTGCGTTCTTGATGGATGCACCGGACAGTTCAAATGCCTGTGCCAGCATCAGTGCATCCACTTCCGGTGATACCGGAGTCTGTACAGGGAAGATCGTTTCCCATAATTCTTTACGAAGTGATACGTCCGGCATCGGGAAATGTACCATATATGAGATCCTTCTGCGAAATGCATCGTCAAAATTATGCAGCAGGTTCGTTGCCAGAATCGAGACTCCCGCATACTGTTCGATCCTCTGCAGAAGATAAGCGGTCTCCGCATTGGAATAGCGATCCTGTGCATCCGATACATCACTTCGTTTTGCAAAGATCGCATCTGCTTCATCAAAAAGCAGGATGCAGTCACATTTGTCGGCCTCATCAAAGATTCTGCCGATATTTTTCTGGGTTTCCCCAATGTATTTACTGATCAACTGGGACAGATCTACCCGGTAAAGGGGCATCCCCAGCTCATGTGCCATGACCTGTGCGGCCATGGTCTTTCCGGTACCCGGCGCACCGTAGAACAGCACCGACATTCCGTTTCCATAGGAAAATTTGTCGCCAAAGCCCCACTGGCTCATAACGTCTTCCCTTGCCGCAGCCATCTGACAAATCTGTCTTAATTGTCCGTACTGCGCGGACGGAAGTTTCAATTCATCAAAGGTTCTGGTTGCCGGAATCTGATGCAGATGAGATGATACCATCGGCTCCGTCATTTTTTCTGCACGAATAGTACCTGCCCGCAGCTCTGCTTTTATATTATGCAGATACCGAAGATACTGTCCTATTGGAAGCTGTCTTCCGGTCAATTGCTGCAGATTCATCTGTGCAGGAAGCTTATCTTCCCACTCTCCCAATACCTCCCTGGCAATCTGATTTTTCAGATTACGATCTGGATTTGTGAGTTTTCTCATATAAACTGCCGCTTCCGGATACTCCTCCAGTACACGGCTCTCATCTTTGATGATTCCATAAAAATGAAATACGGTATACAGATCTCTTAAAAGCTTCTCCCGCACTTCCTTTCCAAGTCGTACACAGAGGAATGCTTCATATAACTGCGCACATAATGTACATGCATGCAGTTCCCTCTCGGTTCCTTTGAAGCGATCCCCATCAATCAGAAGAAGTGCAAGATCCTGACGTGCACAGATCTGTTCCATGGCATACTGTCTTCCGCTTCCCTTCTCACCATTCAGGCAAAGAGCTGCTGGCGATTCGGATACGTGCATACTCTCAAAGATACGTTCTGCATCCGCAAACAGCTCATCCAGTCCATATGCAGATGCCCGTTTGGGAAGCAGTAATTCTGCTCCCGAAGGCAGCTTTGGAAGTTCTCCTTCCAACCAGCCAAATAAGACCGGAGACAACACGATCTGTCCGGAGACTTCATACATCCATTCCGGAAGATCATAGATACTCTCCAGTTCTGTTCCTGTGAGTGCCTGATATACTGCCGGAAATTCTTCCACAGGGATTCCATTTCCTTTTGCAGCTTCCAGACCCCACAGCGTACACAGAAGTATCTGTTCCTCTTCATTCAGACCAAGGCGCACCACCGCTTCATCATATGGATGATAACTGTTTATCTGTCTTTCTATCTGAAGTTTTTTTACGATTCTGTTCCATACTTCTGTGTAGTTCATAGTTTTCTCCTATCAATTATCCTACGCGGAAAGTTCCATTTTGAGCTTCGCTCAATGCCTGTTTCATCAGCTCATATCCCACGCCCATCTCGATGATGGTATCTGCAACGACACCTGCATCCAGTGGTACTCCATCTTCACCGGTCACGGTTGCACGGTACTGTACCAAAGCACCATCCTGTCCTTCCACTACACTGTAAAAATAGTGACCCACACGACTGGTACGGTTCAGTGCATTTACAATACGAAGAACTGTCAATTCATCCAACCCCGTCATATCCATGCGGATCTGAGTGTAGAACACCAGATATTTCGCCAGACGATTGTCAGAATCATCCATATCCAGCAACACACCGCTTGCCATATGAACATCTTCTTCTGTTAATTCTTCACCTGTATCTTCTTCCTGCCAGGAAGTGCTCGGCAGACACACAAGAAGTGTGATATCATCAAAGAGATGTCCTTTTGGTAAAACCTCACAAATCAGATTCATATCATCGAATTCTGCTTTTAAATGTTCAAATTCCTGTAATTTTTCCTGATCACTGTATCCCATAACTCCTCCTTAATCATCCTGACCAAATGACTTCGCTATCTTTTCTTTCATATCTTTTTTCGATCCGGCACCTATCAATGCAGGCATGTCTGCATCCAGACCTCTTCGAAATACATTATGCAAATGTCTTACATTCTTACCCTGACGCAAAAGAACTCCTTCCGGAACCTTCGTCCGATCCAGAAGTGTATCTCTGGTTTTGAATCCGGTGCCTTCCCACACCTTTGACTTTCCAACCTCTTCCATCTTTTCGATCAATGAGATTGCCATATCTTCTCTGGTAGTAGCTTTATTATCCTTCGCTCCGGTTATATCCTGAATAAAGTCATATGCCTTGGCTCCTACCTTACGGGTTAACTCATAGGCACCTTTTCCGATCGCCATACCGCCCGCAACCCCCAGAAGAACTGCTGCGGCCGGTGCACCAACAACCGTCATAGCTGTAAGTTCGCCTGCCAGAGAAAGACTTGCTTTGGTAATATCAATCGCATCTTTTCCAACGTCTTCGAACTTATGCAGTAATGCCACTGACATCTTATGATGCGCTTTATCGATTTCATTGTACTCTTCCATCATCTCCAGTGCTTCGACCTGACGAAGCTTCGACCTTGTCGCCGCTGCACCCTCTTTATCATTAGAGCGCTCCTTAATCTTGATCTCCTGTCTCAGAGCATCCATTCGGTCTGCCATACCATATTGTGCTTCACGATAGACCGAGTCATTCCTGGAACGTAGATCCGCTGATGTAATGATATTTACTCTTGCCGCATCCGTTCGGTCACGGTTAGCCTCTGCAACCGTCTTCAACATTTTCTTACGCTGTTCATCTACACTGGTAGACTGCTTACGTAAAGCACTGGTCTTGACTGTATACGCATTTGCCGCCGTTGTATCTTTATCGTCACCCTCTTTGCTGTATTTTGCTTTCTTCTCCTGAATACGCTCCCAGATGGCTTTCCGATCTCTGCGTGCCATCTCAACATGCACACAATCCGTTGCTGCATCAGCCACATTCAGTGCCAACGATAATCCACCTTTACAGATCGCAAGACACGGTCCCAAAATCGGTACCAGATCAATGAATACAGAGAACATATCAATCGCATCGCCAAACAAATCTACAATCGTATGGAGAATTCCCCGTATTGCCTGCCATTTTCCCTGAGCATCAAGCTGCACACCATCTGTTGCCATCCGACTCTTACCGTATTTGCTGATCTGCTTCACAAGACTAACTACATGAAGAATAGCATTGACGAGACCTAACACATTACCGATGATACCGGTCGCTTCCGCTTCCTGATCAGCAAGAGCCCCATTTTCCCCAAGTTTTTTATCCTGTAGTTCTTTTACCGTATCACCAATACCTTTAAAGTCACCACTGTCTCCAACAAGACCTGTAATATCTCCGGCAATGCCGGCAAGACTGTCGATGGTATCTTCCCACTCATCTACTTTCTCTTTAAACCATGCTCCGACTGCAGCCAAAGAAAATTTTTCTTTTATTTTTTCAGATGCAACTGCCGTTTTGGACTTCGGTATTTCTTTGATATCCTCATTTTTTACCGTAGAAGCCACATATCCATTGGCTGCACCCGGTCTGATCTTATCCTGTGCTGCATTCGCCGATCCATTAAGCGTCTTTACTTTATTGATCAGCGTCTCAACAGGTGTGCCTTTCTGCCCTGCAATACTCGTCGCCATCTCACCGCAGACACCTTCTTTGCGAAGTTTTTCTTTATCCGCCGCAACGCGTTTTGCCGCTTCATCAAATTCCTTATTGAGTCCAAACTGCAGCTGCATAAGTTCCTCGGAATTTCCATCTTTGAGAGCCCCTCTTTTTTGAGCAAGCAAATGGTACGTTTTATAGTGTATCATCAAAAAGATTTCCTGATCGGCTGTCACTATCTGCTTAACCTGATTCGTCAGACCTTTGAATTCTTTTATTACATTTTCTTTTTTACCGTTCTCTATATTATTTCGCGCCTCACCAACCAACCGCTCTGCTTCTTTACCGGCATCACTGGTTTCCTTGTTGACCTCCCCTCGATTCTTATGCAGTTCCTGAATTTGTTTTTCGATGGCATCAACTTCCGACTGTTCGTTTTTACCTCCCATCTTCTTCAACAGTTCGCCTGCATTCGTATATTGAGATAGATAGTGCTGATTGTGGGCTGCAGTCTGTCTGTTTTTAGCTGCCTGAAGTTCATTCCGAAGATTCTCTATCGCAGTATTGATTGCCTCTGCACTGGACCCATAGAACTTTCCACTTGCAGAGATAAGTGCATTGATAGATTCCTCCAGCATCTTGATCTTATCTGCATCATCCTTTGAGCCAAGTGCTCTTGCTTGATTCCCTAGATTACTGTATTGAGACAGATAAATATTCAGCCTGTCATTCATCATCGATGAACGCTTTCTACCAATTTGATCTTTCACTTCATCATAGAGTTTCTTAACTTCATCCTGATGATTTTTCGGCATTCCTTTCATCTGTGCCTCTGCACTTTGAAGTCGTTTTTCAAGAGAAATCAATTCATCTCTCTGATCTAAATGCACAATACTTGCAGTCTCTACTACAAGTGCCGTAAGATCTTCCTGCACTTTCGCAGCTTTTACTCGATAGCCCGCCTCAGCAATCGCATTCTCCAACTCTTTGTGTGCTTCATCAAAGTCATCTCTTTCGTCAGAATACTTTGCATACACGCCGCCGCCAAGAGTGCTGTCAAAAGAAGCTTTCAGACGAGCACTTACATCTTTAAAGGCCTCCACATATGGTTCCTGGTCTGCACGCTTTAGATCATTCACTTTTGAAGTGAGTGCTTTCACCTGACTCGTGAGCTGGTTTCTACGTGCCTCATTCTCCTGTCGAATCTGCTCAGGTGTTTTCTCCGGTTCCTTCTTTTCCGGTTTTCCCGGATCTACGACTACAGAATCACGGGAAGCACCATCTTCATTCTTTTTTCCTTTATTTTTGTCTTTTTTTCTACTAAGCCAACTCATTCTCAGCATCCTCCTTCCATCAGATAATAATAAGGGCCAAAATCACTTGCGATCAGTGTCTTGCCAATCTTGGACATCTCCCTCTTCACTGCGATCAGGATATGTCTCATATTTACAGGTACATGTTCGCCTGCAGCCAAAAAGGCTGCTGCCACCGCCACATTCTTAATCTGACTTCCAGAGAAGTGAAATTCTTCTGCCAGATATTCCAGATCCAGCTCTTCTTTCGGCGTATTGTCTGGGAAGACATTCTGCCAGATTTCCAGTCGTCTGTCTTTGTCTGTGAACGGAAATTCTATAATAAATTTGAATCTTCTTAAAAAGGCATTGTCAAAATTCTGCAGGAGGTTTGTCGCCAAAATGATGATCCCTTCATATTCTTCAATCTTCTGAAGCAGATACGCCGTACTTGCGTTAGCGTATTTATCATTGGAATCTTTCTGATCAGTTCTCTTACCGAACAGAACATCCGCCTCATCAAAAAACAGAATACTCTGACTTTTTCTTGCCTGTTCAAAAATATTTCCCAGTTTCTTTTCGGATTCTCCTACATATTTGGACATGACACCTGCCATATCCACTTTATAGAGTTCCATGTCCAGCTCGTTGGCAATAACCTGTGCTCCCATAGTCTTACCTGTTCCCGGCGGACCATAGAAAATCATGGACACACCTTTGCCGTAAGCCAGCTTTTTATCAAACCCCCACTTGTGATACACCAGATGATGATACATAACCTGATCACATGCATCTCTGAGCATCTTCTTCTGCGGACCTGGAAGAATCAGATCATCCCATTCATATTTGGCCGGAATGTAGATAGCGTCATTCCCCAGTCTATGATCGAGCTGATGACGGCACGCTTCCAGAAGCCACGTCATCTTCGGTTCGGAGTTCTCCATACGCATCTGTCCCAGGTAATCTTCCACACTATGTCGGATCGCTCCTGCGGATAGAATGTATTTATCTGCCAGGAATTCCAGATTCATATCTTCCGGAACTGCCACTCCTTCCAGAAATTTCCTCCATAGAATAATGCGCTCATCCGTAGTTGTCTGCGGAATCGTAATCTTGCAAACGGTTCTTCCCATATTCCGAATCATACCATTCCACGGATGAATGGACGTAACGTAAAAGCTCCTGTTCCATGCACGCATATTCCAGAGAATCTGTTCCATAGCTTCCTTGCTGACATCATCATCCCCGGACTCCGCTGCCACATCTACAAAACAGATTGCTGCACTTCCACGAAGGATAGATTCTCTCATCAGACGGAAGATCAAAAGTTCCAGTTTGTGTGAGCTGTTAAATAATTTTCCAGAGTCTACCAGCAAAACATCCTGTCTTCTGCTTTGACAAAAACTTATGATCTGATGCTTCTTACCAGAACCATATTCTCCCTGCAGGTAATAAACAGTAGGCTCCTCTTCCTCATCATGAAGTCGTTTCAGACCCCCTGCCACTGCCTGATGGATCCAGATTTCTGTATCTTCACTATAATCATATTGTACGAAATCTTCCAGAAGTGGATCATAGGAATTATAATCCTGAAGATATGTCACCATACGATGATCCAGCTTCAGCCCCATCTCCAGAACACCTTCTGTATTTCCCTGTTCCAGACTTCTGCACCGATCATACATCCCTACAAAGAGCCAGGACAAAAGACTCCATCGATCAATACAGCTCTGCTGAAGTTCCATTTCCTCCCGCCAATCCAATGCATAAGTACGTATGCATATACGAATAGTCGGAATACAAAGACCATTTTTCTCATTCAAAAAGGAAAGCAAAAGTCCGAGATTATGATCCACTTCACACGCCCATGTCAGAATGAACATATATGCTTCAAAATCTGACAAACCAAATGCGCGCAGCAGATACTCCATAGAAATTACCACTCCATGCCGCATGGTAAGCTGACCTTTTCTGCGGATTTGTTTTAACTCTTCAAAAAGTTCATGTCTTACACTGTTCGCATTTTCTTTTTCATATGTATGAAGAAGCCCCTTAAGGTCAGACTTATATAAGACTCTTCCGCCAACCTGCTTTAGTACCCCATTGATGTCTGACTCTACAACTTCCTCCACGTACGCTTCCAGAATCTGCTTTACACAGGAAAGCAACGCCTCGTAATATTCACGCTCACTGTGAAAAACATCTGTTATCGGTTTACTCATCTTTCTTCATCCTCTGGTCTGTCATCCGCAGCATCTGCACTTTCTGCTACATCTTCCAGTGTTTTTCTCTTTTCTCTATAATAACTTTCGATATCCTTTTTCTGGAAATCGTAAGCATAATTTATCTTTCTTACAAATGCTTTTGCTGCCGTATATTTTCTGGTAAGAATTGCCTCCAGAAGATTCTCCTTTTGCAGATCCTCCAACGCCATTTGCCGCAATCCACGAATCTCTGCTTCACGCTTTTTCTCTTCTGATTCCTGTTGTGCCTGATCTTCTGCCATAATCTTCTGCACACGCCGATCCCGGATATCTTTCTGAATCTCCTTCATCTCTATCTTTACTTTCCGAAGCTCTTCCAGTTCTTCTTCTCTTGAGAAAAACGGAAGAGACTTTGCAGCAGCTTCCATATTCGTCCTTCCAAGATAGGCTTTTACGGAACGCTCCGTCCACGGCTTCGGTTCTTTTTTCTCGATCAATACCGATGCCTTCTCTCTTCTCTTGGATACATAAGCCCGGTTCTCATTGTCTCCTTTCAGGAGTGATCTCTTCTGATAGTCCTTCATCTCCTTCTGATATTTGCTGGCTACCGTGTCGTACCTGGAAGTCTTCATATTAGCAAAGAGAAATATACGCTCTCTGTTCGGGTTATATCCCAACTGAACGCGGCTGAACATATTCTCCTGTAACATAAGACGGTCACATTTGAAAAATTTACCGCTTAATACTTCCTCGTAATACCCTTCAATCTTCTGATGCTTTGCAAAATACTCTACCTTTACATGGGAGGCTGCCGTCAGACGGTCCATCGTCTCACGAAAGTGTTCCATCTTCTCTTTTTCAGTCATATGCTCCGATGCCATCTGTTCACCTCCCGGACATAATTACACTATTCTACTGTACATTGTTACACAAAAAGACAGGAAATGCACTACCCAAACGGGCAGTTCTTTCCTGTCTTCTTATAAAAAGATCCCTGTTAAATTCTTGTCAATTATACCAGCTGCAGAACCTCAGCCTCCAGTTCCTGCAGCTCCTCTAATAATAAAGTTTCATCATCAAACATCGTCACAAATTCAATTTCCATTAACCACAAAACTTGTAATTAACGGATTCAAATTCCTTAACTCCGTTTCATTAATATTTATAGTCTCATAACCATCTGCTTCCAACTCTCTTAGCACTTCATTATACAACAATTGGCATATATCCGTTCTTAAATCTGTCCTCAATCCCAAATCATATTTAACACTATTTGTACTAAATAACTTATCACAATCAATTCTTGTAGTAGATTTAAACGGATTTCTTGTTATATCTGGCTGTTCATCACAATAATGCCTCATGGTTCCATTAATCAGCATATATGGCTTTAATCTCTGACATTTTACAAATTCCCGTAATGTAGTATTCACAGTTTTACAAATATACATATGAGAACTTAATGCTAACTTATCGCTCACTGACGGATATGGTATTTTCATTCGTATAACATCTTTTTCATTAATCAATTAGTAATCTCCCCTCTTCATCTATCTCAACATATATTGGATTATAAAGTTCTTCATTTTCTACCAGTATTGATAATGTATCGAAATGTTCTTCTGTCAACCTTGAAATATCTTCTTGATTGAATATAAAATGATGATTGTCTATACTAATAATTCTTGACGAATTAATCATTTCTATCGGATACATACTTTCCAACAAAGAAATTAACTCCTCATCTTCTTGATTAAAATCATTTTCAGATAATGCAACTTGATATTCACCACTGATTATTCTACTTTCCTTGGATTTCCAAATATTCATTTTATGAGTAAAATCAGATAATTCTTTCTCAGATAAGGTGGAAACAATAAACGCACACTTTTTCGCTCTTATCTCATTAATATCTACTTCTCTGCGACTATAGCTCTGCTCTGCTGCAAAATCGAATAACTCACGCTCTTTTGTATAATCACCCCATACATTACTAAATACAGGTCCTCTTTTATATCCTTTTAAATGAACAAAATCTGCAACTTCTCCAGCGACCTTAGAAAAGGCTTCATATAAAAGTAGGAATTTTTGTAATTTCAATGGCGTATTATATTCCTGTTCATTATTATGCTTTAACCAACCACTCAGACATAATTTTCGAGTATTTGAATTTATCATAAAGTCGCCCTCCCCTTCCCAGTTACTAATATTTCCAACTTCATTAATCAAATAATACATACAAAACATATGTTTGTCAAGTTCTCCATTTTAATCAACGAAAGTTTTTTATTTAAGTTTAAGGAAACATTTGGATCAGGGGTTTCCTAAGATTCATAAAGAAGGACAAGAATCTTCCTTCCTGTCCTCCTATAAAAGCTGCTCTTCCCTGATACGATGAATTGCCTGACTGCGATTTTTTACATCCAGCTTTTGATAGATATTTTTCAAATGATACTTGACCGTATTCTCCGATACACAAAGCTTTTGGGCAATCTCTGCATTCTTCTCTCCCTGTGCCAGCAGACGAAGAATATCCATCTCGTGGCTGGAAAATGTCGCCATCTCCAGCTTCTTCTGCTGTTTCAGATAATGCGGAAACAAAAGCATCTGTGTGCGTGTCGCCTGCAGAACTGCTTTGAACCATAGATCCTGCATCAGTTCTTCCTGTTCCGTCCCGTAATTCAGCAGAAGTTCATATACAGCTGCACCCTCATCCGCAATTACTCGAATAAATCCAACTCTGCGGCTTTTCTCCAGTGCCTCTTCAAGCACTTCTTTCCACTTTTCATTCTTTTCACGATAATATACGACTGCTTCAAAAAGTCTCACCTGTATTCCCAGATAATACATACCGAAGCTTTCTGAAAATTCTTTCAGCGAAAACAAGATCATTCTTGCCAGAATATAATTTTCCTGCCAGATATAGATCTTCGCCTTCATCAGATACTGATAGTACTGCGTGGTATAGAACCGGTCATTCTCATCCGGTGCTTCTTCTTTCATCCACTTCTGGATCTGTTCCTGATTGGCAGCCAGAAGCTCATAATCCATCTGATGTGCCCGAAGATTGTTCATGAATAATTCATTATTTTCCAATGAATCATCCAACATACGCTTCAAAAATGCTTCGTTATTCTTTGCTTCATTTTTTGCAATCCGGATATCTCCGATCTTAAGATTACAAAGCATAGCCAGCACAGAATCCTGACGCCTCTTCGCCTCCTGATGACTTCTGGAAAGCAGATCCAACGCATGATCAAGCTGATTATATTCATAACAGATCTCAGCATAGATAAAATAAAACAATCCCTGAAAATAATTACCGAACGCATCTCCGACAGAACTTTCCATCTCATCCATCAGAAACTGCAGATTTGATCTTCCTTCTAAACAGGCAATAATCTTTATCTCCATGCAGTACTGATACCTGATTCGGCCGAAATCCCTGCTTCCACTGACGAATGCTGCCATTCCGGTAGTGAAATGCTTTTTCCAGTGTATATTTTAATTCCTCCCATGATGCAGCTCCCGGCATCGCAAGCTGAAGATAGATCAGATTCTCTTCAATCTCTTTGCGCAATTCCGGATCCAGACAATCTTCCAAATAATCAATCAGAATCTTCTTATAGTGTTCTGCTTTCGGATAATTGCCGCCGATCGCTTCCATCATCACTCCTGCTGCCAGAAGCCTTGGATACTGGAACAGATATCCCGTGGGAATCTGATGATAATAATCTTCCATCGCAATAAAGATTTCATATCCAACCTGTCCGCCCAGGTAACGGTTCAGAAAATCTGCCATCCGATCTTCATCTGACAAAAGTGCTGCAAATCTTAATGCGGAATAATAATCTTCTTTCTTCTGAAAATAGCGCATTCCTCTTCGATACAATTCCATCCGTTCATCAATATCCAGATATTTATGTACTGCACGATGTAAAAATCTGGCAAACAATGGACAGAACCTCCATCTTCCAGGACCTGCGGATTCCAGAATACTTCCTTTCAGAATAACTATATCCAAAAACTGCTGCACTTCCGCTTCTGATACAGCAAGTATTTCTCGAACCAATTCTCTGGTAAGAACCTCAAAGCAAAAAAGATGCAAAAGGGAATCCTGTACGCTAATACTGAACCTGCGGAAAAATGTCATATCCAGATAAGAACACACATCTTCCATACACTGTTCTTTCACGGTTCTGGAATATCCTCTTGACGAATTGCGAAGCGAATTCTCCAGCAAATACAGGCAGAGCGGCATATTTTCAAAATCTTTTTCAATTTTCAGGAGTTCCTCTGTACTAAGCAAAAACCCTCTTTTCTGAAAATAAAAATCCACATCCTCCACCGATGGTTTGAGATCCTTTACACCATAAACAATCAATCTGCGTGAAGCCGCATAATAAAGCAGATATTCCGGCAACGGAACCGTTGAAGCAATCAAAAATTTCTGATGTCTCTTTTTTGCTGAAATTCTTTCCCAAAGCCACTGTTGAATATTCTGACTGATCAATAATTCCATTCTTGGAACAATCACAATACAATCTTCCGGAAACGATTCCAGCTGCGCTATATCATCTGCAGTCTCAATCCAGACCACAGATCTCTCTGTATGTTCTTTATAATATTTCAGGAACGTATATTTCCCCCATCCGGCAGGGGCATATAGATAAAGAATATCATATACCTTCAGGTCATTCTGTACTCTCTGTCTCAGACGCTGATTCTCAATATAGATATCTTCTCTGATGTCCATATTTTCACTCATGTTCTCACTCGTTTCCAAACACAAATATCCCTCTCCAAGGATTCTGAGAGGATATTATCTCATTCTTACCTATTATAATATTTCAGTGAGAGTTTTTCAACGACCGTTCATTACCAAAAATGTACGTTTCATACAAAAACTGCAACAGGTCAGAGAAATCTCCCTGACCTGTCATAATTCTTAATATCTTTTAATCTTCTTGGATGGAGTTTTCTCAAACTCAGTCTCACGAACCTTCAGACGATAGACCTTCTTATATGCCGGTGCTCCCTGATTATATGTGTCGATAATATCCTGCAGTTCCTTCTGCATATCGATGATACCCTTCTTCTCTGCATATTCCAGATCCGGGAAGATCTCTGCTTCGATCACTCCTTCACTCTCACGAACCAGGATCTCCTGCACCAGACGATGCTCACCGATCTTGTTCTCCAGTTCCTCCGGAGATACGTTCTCACCGTTCTTGGTGATGATCAGGTTTTTCTTACGTCCGGTCAAATACACGAAGCCTTCTTCGTCTACATAACCAAGGTCACCGGTACGGAGCCATCCGTCTACCAGCGTCTCCTCGGTTTCTTTTGGCATCTGATAATATCCCTGCATCACGCTGCTTCCGCGTACCCAAAGCTCTTCATCAACCGTCTTGGCTTCACAGTTCGGAACGAGCTGTCCCACAGAGCCGACACGGACATTCCAACTTACTGTACTGCTGATCACCGGTGCACATTCGGTCATTCCGTAACCCTGCAAAATCTGAATGCCGTATTTGCCAAACAGGTCGATCATTGCCGGAGGCATATAGGCACCGCCGCTGCAGATGAACTGTAACTGCTCACCAAACACTTCTTTTTTCACTGCTTCCGGCGAAAGTTCTGACAGATCTTCCAGTTTCTTTGCCATCGTTTCCAGCATCAACGGAACCATCAGGATAATCGTTGGCTGGAACAATTTGATATTCTTCACCATACGGATCAGAGAATCGTTGATACAGATGATGCTTCCGTAGGCAAGTCCTTTGATAATGTCCATGGTCAGACAGTATGCATGATGGATCGGGAGAACACTGAGAAGCACACTTCTCGGCGGAAACTTCATATCCAGGCAGGTCGCATTGTTCGCCAGATTCCGATGAGTCAGCATAACCCCCTTGCTCTTGCCGGTCGTTCCGGAAGTGAACATGATCGTTGCCAGTGCATCCGCATCCGGTTCGATATCACAGCTTCCAGCATGCTCTTTCAGAATCTGCCAGAAGGACAGACTGTCTTCATCACTCACTTCTTTCTGCATGGAAATGAGGTATTTCAGCTTCGGGCAACGCTCTTTTACTATCGCAGCCACATCCTTGCGAATCTCGTCTACCACAAATACGGTCGCATCTGCACGGTCGATCAGCTCGCACATTTCCTCTGCCGGAAGAGATACATCCAACGGTACCGCTACACTTCCGCAGTCTACGATACCAAAATAGGTAACGATCCATGCATACGAAGTCATACCCGTCAATGCGATATGGTGTCCCTGCTCTCCCAATGCTTTCAGGACACAGGAAAAACTTTCACTGTCCTGTTTCAGATCGGTATAGGATTTTGCCCCTATCGTATCTTTTTTTACTTTGTAACGGATCGCATCCTCCGCACCAAGTCTCTGTTCTACATCTACGAGGATCTCACGAATGGTATTGTTCATCTTTTTCTCCTTATTCTGCTGACAATCTCTCCAGATACTCCACTGCTTCCTGTACGGTGCGGACATCAGCCACTTCCTGCTGATCAATCTCTACATCAAACTCATCTTCCAGCTCACCGAGCATACTCATAAAGTCAAAAGAGGTAAAACCAAGGTCTTCCATGAAACGGGACTCCGGTTTGATATTTTCCTGCTCAACATCTACATAGTTACAAATAATCTCTGCTAATCTCTCAAACATTTCAATCTCCTTCTTTCTTACAGTCTTTTTCTATTAAATCAACTTCATGATCTCGCCTATACTCATATTCGGATTTTCAATTCCCTTGAACATAATCTTGCAAAGATAATAATACAGATATTCAAGCTGTTCTCTGGACACTGCCTTCACCTGATGCTCAAAATTAAAATCCAGTCCATTATCATCAGTACGGTGCATAACTGTCAGATACATTGCCTGAGTTGTTGCACCATTTGGATACCACTTGGTTCTGTATTTGATATCTCCCAGATCATTCAAACCATTCTTTTTCATAGTCAGAGGCTGATAGGTAAGAGACATTGGTTCATAGGTCTGTCCATTTGGCTGCGGATATTTGCGTCCGCGGTATGCAAAATAAGATACTGGATTGTAATTCGCATGGCGGAAATACTCGTTCTGCAAATCACGGATCATCCAAAGACCTTCCATAAAGGTCTTATCCTCGGAAATAATCGTACGGAACGGGAATGAATGAATCCTGGTTCCTCCAGATCTCTTCTCCTTCAACGTCGCCCTTCTTGCAATTGCAGTATTGATGGATACATCATCATGTCCATTCATCTTCTGGTAATAGGTACGAAGTCCCATCAAAAACAGACATACCAGCGGTACATGGTGTTCCTCACAGAAATCCAGAAGTCTCTGAGTCGGTTCTGCCTCCAGATGGAAAATATCCAATGCAGAGTCTACAGAATCCGATACATTGATCGCTGCCCTGGCATCCGAGTTGCCGCTTCTTGCGCGCTCTTCCTCCAGCTTCTTCGTTCCATCGATACCATTGTAGATTGGCTCCGGCATCTCGTCCATCAATTTCTGGAAATATGCCTCATCACGATCTTTAGCTTTGCAGCCTGCCTCATATGCCAGATCTTTTTCCAGCTGTTCAAGATAGGATGCCATCTCTTTCGGATATGGTACCCCCTCATACATGGTATTACAGTAAAGCTCAATGACATCTCTCTGGAAACAGATCAGTGACTGTGCATCCATGATCCTGTGATCCACCAGAAGATACGTTCCGCAAAATCCATCCGGCATCTTAATCATAACGATACGGTTCATCGGGGAATCAATCGGATCGAATGGAACTCTTGTCCACTCTGTCATGATCTGATCTGCTTCCTCTACGGTCTTATCAGAAAAATCTACAAACGCAATATCTCTTTCTTCTTTCTCTACAACATACTGATACCAGGTCCCATCTTTATCCTGCGCAAAACGCACTCTCATACATTCGCAACGCTCATACGCTTTATAGATCGTCTGCTTCAGCACATCCCAGTCCAGATCAATCTGGATCGTCAGACTGGTACCAATATTCACAACTTCCTTCTTTGGACAGAAACTCTGATAAAAGAAATGAAACTTCTGCGCATTGGTTAACGGGTACACTTTATATCCTTTTCTTGTTTTCATTTCACAATTCCTCCGATAAACTCATTCAAAGCATTCTCATAAGTTTCCATATCTTTGTAATAGGCTTCTGCATGGGCAGCACCTTTGATAATCACCTTTTTCTTCTCCGATGCAATATTTTCATAAATCGTGTCACACATATGACACGGTACAAACGTATCTGCTTCCCCATGAATCAACAGAATCGGTACTTTTGCTTTTTGTACCTCTCTTGCAGAATTGCAGTCATCCAGTCCATAGCCTGCTTTTTTCTTGTTAACCAGACTGGATATCTGAATCATCGGAAATGCCGGGATATGATACATGCTGTTCAGCACATGACTGAACACTTCTTTTGCCGATGTAAATGCACAATCAGAAATGATGCCCTTCACCTGTTCCGGAAGTGCCAGACCACTGGTCATCAGTACCGTCGCGCCTCCCATGGATGTGCCATGCAGCAGCATCTGTATATCCTCTCCACAGGTATCAAGAACCCATCCGATCCATTTCATGGCATCATGTCTGTCCAGACATCCAAATCCAATATATGTACCTTCGCTCTCTCCATGTGCGCGCTCATCAACCAGCAGCATACTGTATCCCTGTTTCAGATAATAATCTGACAGACCAATATAATCACTCATGCCCTTGCTGGTATATCCATGAAAACAGATCACCACTTTTTTTCTGTCTTCCACAGGGAACCAGGTTGCATGCAGTTTCAGACCATCCTCTGAATGTACATACACATCCTCATGAGGCTGCGCCAACAGATATTCCTTTCTGGTCTGAATCAGATCCATATACTGATTCCAGTCCGTACCTGCCATCTTCGTGGTGCGTTCCACATTTGCATGTCCACGCTTCATAGTTCGACGATAGAAATACGCAGAACTTCCCATCTCTGCAATCGTCAGCAGACCAATCAATACGCCAGCCGTCTTCACTGCTTTTTTCATATTTGCACCATCTCCTTGCTATTATTATGCTTTGTTACGGTCAATCACTTCTTTAAAACGCAGTGCCTTGTCAAAATCTCCTTCTACTTTCAGCTTTTGAATCGTAAAAGCCAATACCGGATCCAGCTTACCGCTTGCCATATTTCTGAGCGTCTTCGCACTGCAGGTGAACAGTACATCTCTGTCATAATATTCATATGGTTCGATGAACAACTGTCCATCCTTCACCTCTACATAAAATGCGCCTTCACCTTCTCCAGTTATATTAAACTGATATGCCAGATGCTCTTTGATATCACTTACATCCGTTCCCATAAAAGCGGTCTTTATCTCTGAAAAAAATTCTGCATAAGTCATCGAACTTATCCTCCTCTTACAATTTTTATATTTTCGACCACCGGTCGACTTATTGCATCATTAGAATAGCACCTTTTCGACCAATGGTCAACTTCTGTTTTTCACAAAAAACAGATTTTCATTTTCTGTTTTCTGTGAAAATTGTTGTTATAAAATTCCATATCCTGACAGGTTAGCATCAAAAAGAATCTTCAAACAGATACTTGTTTGTATAACATTTCTATGTATAATGAAGAGGAAAAGTATTTTTATAACAAGGAGTACACACGATGAAAAATATAAAAATTGCGTTTTTTGATATAGACGGTACCATGATTGATATGAATCGGAAAGAAATATCAGAAAAAATGTTAGAGACCTTAAGACGACTAAAAGAGAACAATATCCTTATCTGTATGGCCACAGGCAGAACAACCACATGTCTGCCAAATATTCCAGGAATAGAGTTTGATGCATTTTTGACTTTTAATGGGTCTTATTGTTTTAATAAACAGGAATCCATTTACGGTCATTGCATACCAAAAGCAGATGTAGAACAAATTCTCGCCAATGCCAAAAAGATGCGAAGAGCCGTTTCAATTGCAACCATTGATCGCCTGGCAGCAAACGGACGAGATGATGACCTGGCAGAATATTATCGTTTTGCAAAACTGGAACTGGAAGTATCGGAGGATTTTGAAGAAACCGCCAAAGAAGATATCTATCAGATCATGCTTTCATGCAGAAAAGAAGAATATGCCCAAATCATGGACGGCGTACAGCATGCGAAGATCGCTGCATGGTGGGATCGGGCTGTGGATATCATTCCTTCCGAAGGAGGAAAGGGAAAGGGAATCGAAGAAGTTTTGAAGTATTATCACCTGAAACAAGAAGAGGCGATTGCCTTCGGCGATGGTAATAACGATATCGAGATGCTGCAGACGGTTGGTCTTGGCGTGGCTATGGCAAATGCATCTGATGATTTAAAAAATATAGCAAATGATGTCTGCGGACACGTTGCAGAAGATGGCATCTATTATTATTGCCTGCAGCATGGATTGATATAAAAAAATGCTCAGATACTGCCGGTGATTCGGCTGTATTTGAGCTTTTTCATTCATTAAATCATCAGATAATTGAAAACTCCTTCAGGATTCCCGGCACCATCTCCCAGTAATTCAATCAATACACGGAATGTATCCCGGATCTCTTCTGGTGTAGAGGGAACGAGGGTGTTGTCCAGTTTTACCACAAGAATAATCAGAACGATCTCAGCCAAAGCTGCTGGAGAAGAGGAACGACTGTCTCCATTGTCAATACTTTGCTGAATCAGCGCAGTCAATGTAGGCTTCAGACTGGTGATCAGATAGTTTACATATTTATGATGAATAAACGTATAAACCTTCCGATCAGTATTCGCAATCAATGAATCATGACGAAGAAATTCAATGGAAGACGTGCGGCATGCCTGAAAAAGCATCGCCATGCGTGTATATGGGTCAATATCTGTCTGCTGTGCAAGTGTGCCGGCGATCTCAAGTGGCCTTTGATAGCTTCGTTCTACCAGCGCATCCAGGATGGCTTCTTTTGATGGAAAATAATAATAGATACTGCCTTTTCCAATCCCTGCAGTCTGCGCAATATCATTTACAGAAATATTTTGAATGGTATTACTTTCGAGCAGCTCCTGCAGTGCATCCAGGATCAGGTCATATTTTGTCTTTTCTTTCATGCTGTGCCTCTTTTGTCTTACTCGAGAACCATATGAAATAGGTGCCCTTTCAGGCACCTATTTCTATATTTTCGGTGGATAAATCCGCATTCCGAAAACGTTGATTTTAAAGGATTTTTTAGAACTTGCCAGCCTCTGCTGCTTCCTGGATAGATACAGCTACTGCTACAGTCATACCAACCATTGGGTTGTTACCTGCTCCCATAAGACCCATCATCTCAACGTGAGCCGGTACAGAAGAGGAACCTGCGAACTGTGCATCAGAGTGCATACGTCCAAGAGTATCAGTCATACCGTAGGAAGCTGGTCCTGCTGCCATGTTATCTGGATGCAGGGTACGTCCAGTACCACCACCGGAAGCTACGGAGAAGTATTTCTTTCCAGCTTCGATTCTTTCTTTCTTGTAGGTACCTGCTACTGGATGCTGGAAACGGGTTGGGTTGGTAGAGTTACCGGTAATGGAAACGTCTACATTCTCTTTCCACATGATTGCAACACCTTCCGGAACGCTGTTAGCGCCGTAGCAGTTAACTTTTGCACGAAGTCCCTCAGAGTAAGCTTTGCGGAATACTTCTTTAACTTCGTTGGTATATGGATCATACTCGGTCTCGATGTATGTAAATCCATTGATTCTAGCGATGATCTGAGCAGCGTCTTTTCCAAGACCGTTCAGGATAACGCGAAGTGGTTTCTGACGAACTTTGTTTGCTTTCTCTGCGATACCGATTGCACCCTCTGCAGCTGCGAAAGACTCATGACCAGCCAGGAATGCGAAACACTCGGTCTCTTCCTCAAGCAGCATCTTGCCAAGGTTACCATGTCCAAGACCTACTTTACGGGTATCAGCTACGGAACCTGGAATACAGAATGCCTGAAGTCCCTCACCGATTGCTGCAGCAGCGTCAGCAGCTCTTTTGCAGCCTTTTTTGATTGCGATTGCAGCACCTACAACGTAAGCCCAGCAAGCGTTCTCGAAACAGATTGGTTGAATGCCTTTGATCTGATTGTATACATCCAGACCTGCGTCTTTGGTAATTTTCTCAGCTTCTTCGATGGAAGCAATACCATAGCTGTTTAATACAGCGTTAATTTTATCAATACGTCTCTCATATGATTCAAATAATGCCATTTTCGTCTACCTCCTCGATTATTCGTGTCTCGGATCGATGATCTTCACTGCATCAGCAACACGACCATACTGTCCTTTGGATTTTTCCCAAGCGGTGTTCGGGTCATCACCTTTTTTGATGAAATCAGTCATCTTTCCAAGGTTAACGAACTGATATCCGATGATCTGATCATCAGCATCCAGTGCGATACCGGTTACATAACCCTCAGCCATCTCAAGATAACGAGGTCCTTTTTTCAGAGTACCATACATGGTACCAACCTGAGAACGAAGACCTTTACCAAGATCCTCAAGACCAGCACCGATCGGAAGTCCATCCTCAGAGAATGCAGACTGAGTTCTTCCATATACGATCTGAAGGAACAGCTCTCTCATAGCGGTATTGATAGCATCACATACAAGGTCAGTGTTCAGAGCTTCCAGAACAGTTCTTCCTGGAAGAATCTCAGATGCCATAGCTGCGGAATGGGTCATACCGGAACATCCCAGAGTCTCAATCAGTGCCTCCTGAATGATACCTTCCTTCACGTTCAGGGTCAGCTTACATGCACCCTGCTGTGGTGCACACCAGCCTACACCGTGTGTCAGACCGGAAATATCTTTAACTTCTTTTGCCTGTACCCATTTTGCTTCCTCCGGAATCGGAGCAGCGCCATGATTTACGCCCTGTGCTACAGTACACATTTTTTCAACTTCATGTGAATAAATCATTTGTTTAAAACTCCTTTCAAGTTGTCATACTGAGGT
>JAFYTM010000129.1 GCA_017558865.1 Lachnospiraceae bacterium | reverse complement strand
TTAAATTCTGTTCGTGAAGTGGTAGTTATGCCGGTACTTGGAATTACCAATGGTGCTCAGCCAGTGATTGGATTTAATTATGGTGCGAAAAAATATGACCGTGTGAAGCAGGGAATTAAATTTATGACGGTCATTGGTATTGTATATACCTGTGTCATCTGGGCGGTGATTCTGTTGTTCCCGGAGGTATTTATCCGGATCTTCAATTCAGAACCGGAGATTCTGAAAGCGGGTGTGGAATCGTTACATATCTATTTCTTTGGATTCTGTTTTATGGCTCTTCAGTTTGCAGGACAGGCGACCTTCCAGGCACTTGGCGAGGCAAAGTATTCGATCACCTTTTCTCTGTTCCGAAAAGTAGTCATTGTAGTTCCGCTTACCATTCTGCTTCCGTTGATTCCGGCGATGGGGTTAAATGGTGTGTTTTGGGCAGAACCGATCTCTAACCTGATTGGAGGCTGTGCGAGTTTTTTCACCATGCTTGCCGTGATTTGGTTTAGGAAATTAAGTCCAAAGGAAGTGGGGGGAAGTTCATGTTAGAAAATATTTTATTTGGTTTGAATGCGATTCTGCCAATTTTTATTTTAGCCTATCTGGGATATTTTCTCAGAAACAGAGATTTTATATCAGAACAGGGATTTGGTGAATTGAACTGGTTCTGTTTTAAGGTTATACTTCCGGTGATGATGTTTCGAAGTGTGTATACATCGGATTTTAAAGCAGATTTTGATCCGGTAATGCTTCTCTATGGAGTATCGGTTGTGGTTGTGTTTTCCATGTTGGTCTGGTTGGTGTGTACCTTTGTCATTAAAGATAAAAGAAAAAGAGGTTCTTACGTACAGGCAAGCTTTCGAAGCAACTATGTAATTATGGGAACTGCTCTTATGGATATCATGTACGATGGCGGAAGCGGAATGGCAACGTTGATGCTGGCAATCATTATTCCTGTTTATACCGTGATTGCGACACTGGTGCTGACTACCTGCGGCAGCGGCGGAAAGGTGAATTTTTTAAATATTATAAAAAAGACTTTCCAAAATCCGATTATTATAGGGATTCTGCTTGGTCTGCTTTGCAATTTGATAAAATTGCCGGTTCCGGAATTTGCCATGACGACATTAGGACATATTTCTAATATGGCAACACCCGTAGCACTGTTAACGGCTGGTTCCAAAATTAAAGCACAGAATTGTATCAATGTGTATTCCGTTACATCTGCAGTCTTGAAGCTTCTGGTAGAACCATTGATCTTTGTGCCGATTGCAGTGATGCTGGGACTTCGAGGAGAAACATTGATGGCATTGTATATTCTGTTTGCCTCGCCTTCTGCAATTACAACGTATTCTATGGCCAGCAACATGGGCTGTGATGAGCATGTGGCAGCAGACTGTGTGTTTGTTTCAACATTGTTGAGTGTCGTGACATTTACGATAGGAATTACAATATTGAGAAGCATGCAGCTTGTATAGAGGTGACAAACAAATGAAGATTATTGCACATATTCAGACAGATTTCCCGGATAAGTTTGGGATTCCAAGACAGAGCGGGCTGGTGCAGGCATTGAAGGGAAGGATTGTATTTGAACCGGAATTCCGTAACCCGGAAGCGGTACGGGGACTGGATGCGTTTTCTCATATTTGGCTTTTGTGGAAATTTTCAGAGTCCAGAAAGGAACACTGGTCCGCAACGGTCAAACCACCTCGACTTGGCGGTAAGAAACGTATGGGTGTCTTTGCAACCCGTTCACCATTTCGTCCGAATGATATTGGGCTGTCATCTGTAAGACTGGAAAAAGTGGAGATCACGGAAACAGAAGGAGCTGTACTTCATGTGTCCGGCATTGACTTGATGGATGGGACACCAATCTACGATATCAAGCCATATATTCCGATTGCAGACTGTCACCCGGATGCGACAGAGGGGTATACAAAAGAGACAAAAGAGCACAGGCTGAGCGTGAAATTCCCAGAGGAGCTTCTTTGTATGTATCCGGAAGAGAAACGTTCAGCAATCCTTGGAGTATTGGAGCAGGATCCGCGTCCCACCTATTTTCAGGATCCGGAACGGGTCTACGGAGTGTCCTTTGCAGGGTATGATGTGAAGTTTCAGGTAGATGGGGATGTTCTGACGGTGTGTGATGTCTGTGTGCTATGAGTGCATTTTGCCGGAATAGTTGTAAAAGGAATTTACTTTTTTTTTACAACTATTCCGGTATTTTTTATTTACATTTTACTGGTATCTGATAGTTTTTTACAAAATTGGCGTGTTATATTGTAGTAGACAAGCGCAAGTCAAATTTATAACGCCAATCATATGGCAGAGAGAGAAAATTATGAAAAAAAGAACAGTAACAAGAGTAGCTGCATTTATTATGGCGGCAGCAATGGCTCTTACAGGATGTGGAGCTTCAGACGCAGGAACAGCACAGGATACAGTGAACAAGAGTGCATCAGCCGGTGATGGAGAAAAGATTAAAATTGAATATTGGCATTGCAATGGAGAAGGTCAGGGCGGTGCAACCGTAGAAGAATTGGTTGCAAAGTTTAATGAAAGCAATGACCACATTGAGGTGGTTGCAAAATATAATCCAGATATGTACAAGGGATTGATGCAGAATCTTCAGGCAGAAGCGGCAGTGGGGAATACACCGGCACTCGTACAGATTGGCTGGTCATTTCTTGAATATTTCTCCAATAACTTTGCTTATTTAGAACCACAGGCTGCAATTGATCAATATGATGCAGAAGACAGTACTTTTTTAACAGATCATTTTCTTCCAAATATTCTGGAACTGGCAGAAAATTCCGATGGAGGTCAGGTTGGCATTCCATATTCTTTGAGCAGCCCTGTTTTCTATTATAATGTAGATTTGTTCAGAGAAGCCGGACTTCCGGAAGAAGGACCAAAAACCTGGGAACAGGTGATGGAATATTCAGAAATCATTAAGGAGAAAACAGGAAAATACGGTCTGTATATTCAGGAACCAAGTGACAACTGGGCAACACAGGCATTGATTGAAAGCAATGGCGGTAAGTTTATGACAGCGGATGCAGAAGGTAATGTAAAAGCAACCTTTGCTTCAGAAGAAGGTATTTATGCTTATCAGACATGGGCAGACATGATTGCAGACGGTACAGCACTTCATATTTCATGGGAAGAAGGTGTGCAGGCATTTAATTCCGGTGAAGTGGCAATGTTATATACGACGATTGCAAGAAGATCTAATATTCAGTCAAGTGCACAGTTTGAAGCTGCAGCAGTGAATTCTCCGGTATGGGAAGGAAAAGAACGCGTGATCCCAGCGGGTGGATGTTTCCTTGCAATCACGGCGCAGACAGAAGAACAGCAGGCGGCAGCATGGGAATTTGAAAAATTCCTATACAGTATTGAAAGCATGGCAGCATGGACGATTGGAACCGGTTATGTTCCTCCACGTAAGGATGTGGCAGACAGTCCGGAAGGCTTAAAAAGCTTCCTGGAAGAGAATCAGATGATGAAAGCTGCTACAACACAGATGGATGCAGTTGTAAAGTGGACCTCTTTCCCGGGAGATGCTGGTCTTGAAGCTGAGCAGATCATGATTGATGTACGTGATGAAATCCTGAATGGAGATGTGAGTGCAAGAGATGGTCTTACAAAAGCACAGGAAGAGATCAATGCATTATTAGAAGCACAGTAAATGAAAAAATAAAGACTTTTTATTCCAGAGGAAAGTTTTTCTCTGGAATAAAAATGAGAAAGTATAGAGAGAAGGACAAATGAAGAAAATAAAAGAGGATTTATTTGCATTATTATTTATTTTACCTTCATTGACGGCATTTTGCTTTTTTATGTTCTGGCCATTGATCCGAACCGTGTATCTTAGTTTTTTTGATTGGAACATGATTAAGCCGGTCAAAAAATTTGTTGGACTTCAGAATTATATTACATTATTACAGGATGATGTAACCTATAAGGTGTTAGGAAATACAATTTTATACATATTGATATTATTAGTGGTTAACTTTGTGCTGCCTTATATCGTTTCTTTTCTATTGTCTTTTGTCATCAGGAAAGGAAAGAGTTTTTATAAAACAGCTTTTTTCCTCCCCAGTGTCATTTCCCTTGTGGTTGGTTCAATTTTATATGTATGGATTCTGAATCCCGTTACAGGGCCAGTTGCGATGATTCTGAGATTTTTTGATATGCAGCTTCCGATATGGTCAAAAAGTGAAGGACTGGTAATCTGGATCCTGAGCCTGATCACTTCATGGAAAGTATTTGGGTACAACTTTATTATCGTATTAGGCGGTGTGATGGGAGTATCGCAGGAGGTTATTGAAGCTGCAAAACTTGACCATATACCCAATTATAAAATTTTCATGCAGATTGTATTGCCGATGAGCTCATCCACCGGGGTATATGTGTTGATTACAACCATTGTGCAGGGTCTTCAATATGTGTTTACGCCGATCAAGGTAGTAACGCAGGGCGGGCCCAATTATGCAAGCTCCAATCTTATCTATCAGAGCTACCATGAGGCATTTACACTGTATAAAACTGGTGAGGCCAGTGCGTTTTCTGTAATGACGATGGCGCTTTTTATTCTTCTGCTTGTTTTGGAATTTAAATTTGTAGAAAAGGGAGTGTATTATGAAAATTAATGTGAAGCAGATGATAGCACATATTTTTCTGGGAGTGCTAACCATTGTTTTACTTTTCCCCATTATATTTGCGATTGCAAATTCTTTTAAAACACTGGAGGAAGCGACAAATCATATTTGGCGTTTTATTCCCTTAAATCCAACAATAAAAAATTATATACATGTGTTTGAAACACTTCCTTTTGGAAGAATTACATGGAATACTTTTTTAATTGCATTTACCGTTACGATTTTTAAAAGTCTTACAAGTATTATCGCAGCGTATGCATTTGTATTTTTTGATTTTAAAGGGAAAAGGCTTCTGTATTTTACATTGATCAGTACAATGTTTATCCCCTTTACAGTTACAATGATTCCTAACTATATTACGGTATCCGCTCTTGGGCTGAATGACAGCATCTGGGGTGTTGCTTTGCCGCAGTTGGCAGATGCTTTGGGAATTTTTTTATTAAGGCAGTCCATGAGAACAATTCCAAAATCATTCATTGAAGTGGCAAAGATAGAGAAAGTAGGACATCTGAGAATTCTGAGCGATATTTTAGTCCCGCTTGTAAAACCGGCGATTATTTCAACGGGAATTATTTTCTTTATCAACTCATGGAATGAATATGTATGGCCGGTACTTATCTTAAAATCAAAAGAAAACTATACATTATCTTTGGCTCTGCAGATGTTTATCAGTGCAGAAGGAGGTACGGATTTTACGGTTGCGATGGCGGTATCCGTAATCACCATGATTGTGCCGCTTGTTTTATATCTGATTTTCCAGAGATATATCATTAATACATTTGCTCTTTCTGGAATCAAAGGCTGATTTCAGGGGACAGGAGAGATTTTATGAAAAAAATTGTATTTGATCAGGTTTGTAAATCCTATGAAAAAAAACAGGTTGTAAAAGATCTTAATATGAAAATAAAGGCTGGAGAGAGGCTGATCCTTCTTGGACCTTCCGGGTGCGGAAAATCTACAACGCTCCGTATGATTGCAGGACTGGAGGATATTACATCCGGTGATTTATATATGGGCGGACGCAGAGTCAATGATGTGGAAAGCGGTAATCGAAATGTTTCCATGGTATTTCAGAATTATGCTTTGTACCCACATATGACCGTGCGTCAGAACATAGAATATGCATTAAAAGTAAATAAATATCCGGAAAAGGAAATTGTAGAAAGAATCAATGAAGCAGTCAGGATGCTGGATTTAGTTGGTCTGGAAGACAGAAAGCCAAGGGAATTATCAGGCGGACAAAGACAGAGAGTTGCGTTGGCAAGAGCGATTGTAAAGCGGGCAGATTATTTCCTGTTAGACGAGCCTCTGTCGAATCTGGATGCACAGCTTCGTGCCCATGCAAGGAAAGAACTGGTCAGGATTCATGAGCAGTACCATCAGACCATGATTTATGTTACACATGACCAGACAGAAGCAATGACGGTGGGCCAAAAGATTGCCCTGATGGATAAAGGAAAGCTGCAGGCATTTGATACACCGAAAAATATTTATCATAAACCTGCCAATGTATTTACTGCAAAGTTTATTGGTTCACCGCCGATGAATGTAATTGAAGCAACTTATGATGATGAAAAATTGTTTATAGATGGGAAAAAGATGAGGGTGCCATCTGCATGGCGCAAGGTAATCAGAAAACAGGGAAAAGTATATTTTGGTATCAGGCCTGAAGATGTGCGTCTGCGTAAAAAAGAGAACGCGAAAGAGTATTCTTTAAAAGCAGTAATACGTTATGTAGAGGATTATGGAGATAAATACGGAGTGTACTTCCAGATTAACAGTACAGAGATGCTGGCTGTGTGCGAGGGGGAGGTACCCATGCCTGGAGAGTCTGTATATTTTGAACCGAATTTTGATAAGGTACATTTTTTTGATGGGGAAAGTACAGAAAACCTTGGATATCCAAAGGAGGAATAAAATGATTTTACTAAGTACAAATATGTATACCAATGAAGAATTTGAGCAGGCATTCTATTTTGTGGAAAAATATCCGCAGATTGGACTGGAATTATTTCCACTGTGGAATACAGAAGAATATGGACGGCTCATGGAACAATATGAAGATAAGTTAAAGAAGATTCCAAATTCTTTTCATGAGCAGTATTTTGGAAGTGAGCATTCAGCATCGGAAGGTCATGCCATGTATGAATTTACCGAGGATGCGACAAAAAAGACGGTAGCTCTTGCGAAGAAATTAAACAGTCATTACATTGTATATCACTATAATAATTGTGAAGTAACAGAGGAAAACCGTACCAGGATGCTGGAAAACGCAAGAAAGAATCTTAAAAGGGCAAACGAACTTGCAAAGGAGAATGGGGTACAGTTTGTCATTGAAAATGTTGGTGTTCTTTCTCGTCATAATGTGTTACTGAGTGAACAGGAATTTATTGATGAATGTAGAATGCAGCCTAATCATGTTTTAATTGATATTGGACATGCATGGTGCAATGGCTGGAATCTGGAGAATGTGATTGCATCCCTGAAAGATAAGATTATTGCGTATCACGTTCATAACAATCATGGTAAAGGGGATTCCCATCAGAGAATACACAATGGAACCATGGATTTTGATGGCTTTTTTGAATTATATAAAAAATATACACCGGATGCAGAAATGGTTATAGAATATGCTGCTGATGTAAGGACGGATATTCAGGGAATTGAGGATGATATCAAAGAACTTTTGGCAAAAGGGGTATAAGTTACATGAAGGCGTTAGTAGATTTGCATACGCATACGGTTGCCAGCGGACATGCATATAGTACATGGAATGAAAATGTAAAGGCTGCACAGAAAAAAGGCTTGAAGGTTCTGGGAATCAGTGAGCATGCACCCATGATGCCGGGAACCTGTAAAGAAATTTATTTTAGTAATTTTAAAGTATTACCTGAATACGTAGGAGAACTCAGGGTTCTTAACGGCATTGAGGCAAATATTTATGATTTTCATGGTAATATTGATGTATCGGAAGAACTTTGCCTGAAATTAGATTACATCATTGCAAGTCTGCATACGGTATGTATAGAAAGTGGCAGTGTAGCACAAAATACAGCAGCAGTCATTGGAGCCATGCGAAATCCATATGTGAAAATCATTGGACATCCGGATGATGATCAATTTCCTCTTGATTATGAGGAAATCGTGCAGGCGGCAAAAGCTGAGAAAGTTGCATTGGAGTTGAATGATTCTTCCTTGAATCCTTTGTGTGCAAGAAAAGGTGGAGAAAAGAATATCCGTAAACTTCTTGAGAAATGTGTGGATCATAAAACGAAGATTATTATGGGGACGGATAGTCATTACTGCGATGAAGTAGGAAGATTCAGAGATACTTATAAATTACTGGAAGAAATAAAATTTCCAGAAAAATTGATTATCAATATGGATTTGCAGCAACTGCCTTATGTGTTAAGGAAACACTGACATTTGAATGAACAGCATAAAAAATAAAAACTTCCGTAATATATAGTGATATGTATGATGGGAGTTTTTGTATGAATTGTTTATGGGCAGGTATGATGTTGATTGCCATTGTATATGGTGCACTGAATGGAACAATTCCAGAGGTTACACAGGCAGCACTGGATTCTTCTAAGGAGGCAGTCTCTCTTTGTATTACCATGCTCGGTATTCTTTCATTTTGGATGGGGCTAATGCAGATTGGGACAGTGTCAGGGTTGATTGAAAAACTTACCAGGGGAGTAAAGCCATTTCTTTGTTGGCTGTTTCCTCGAATACCGAAAGAACATCCAGCATTAGAACAGATTGCGTTGAATTGTATTGCCAATATGCTGGGGCTTGGGTGGGCTGCTACTCCGGCAGGTTTAAAAGCGATGGAAGAATTGAAGTCATTGGAAGAGAATCGAAGAAAGCAAAAAGACAGACTGGCAGTCCCAGAAGGGACTGCCAGTGATGAGATGTGTACATTTCTCGTTATCAATATTTCTTCCCTGCAGTTGATACCGGTTAATGTGATTGCTTATCGCAGTCAATATGGAAGTGTAGACCCGACAGCAATCGTTGGTCCGGTCATTGCTGCGACACTGATCAATACTCTGGTTGGAGTGATCGTGTGTAAGGTGTTGTGCAGGAAATAAATTTTATTTTTTAAATTTTTTGATCAGAAAATATAGAATGGTCACTATTACTGCAATGCCAGCCAGAGGCAGCAGGATAGTACTTGGACCTATTCGTCCGGCAATAAAGATACTGGTTGGTCCATCGGCACCACCAATGACAGCAACAGAGGATTCCATCATCCTTGTCATCAAAGCACCTCCATCAGTTTCTCAATATCTTCTTTTTGGGTTGCCCAACTGGTTGCAAATCGTACAACGGTATGATCCTCGTCCGGTTTTTCCCAGAAGCTGCATACGACCTGTTTTTTCAGACGTATCAGATCTTCATCTTTCAGGATAATAAACTGCTGATTGGTCGGAGAATCGAGATAAAATTCATAGCCTTTTTCCTGAAAACCTTTTTTCAGAAGCTCGGCCATATCAATGGCATGACGGCTGATTTTAAAATACAGATCATCTGTAAACAGGGTATCGAACTGAATACCAAGAAGACGTCCCTTGGCAAGCAGTGCACCGTGCTGTTTCATGCGGGTAATAAAATATTTTGGAGCATTGTGGTGAGTAAATACAACAGCTTCTCCGCACAGTGCACCGACTTTTGTTCCTCCGATATAGAAAGCATCACAACAACGGGCAATCTGCTGAAGTGTCACATCGGTCTGATAGCTCATAAGACCATAGCCAAGGCGAGCACCATCCAGGTAAAGAGGAATCTGATAAGCCCGACAGATGGCAGAGATGTGTTCCAGCTCAGCACTTGTGTAGAGTGTACCGTATTCGGTTGGATGAGAAATGTAGACCATTCCTGGGAAGGTCATATGTTCATGATTGTCATCCTGCCAGAAAGTACGGATGAATGCATCCAGTTCATCGGCACGGATCTTTCCGTTATGCTGAGGAAGCGTTAATACCTTATGACCGGTATATTCAATTGCTCCTGCTTCGTGGAGACTGACATGACCCGTATCGGCAGCGATCACACCTTCATAAGGAGTCAGCATGGTATCAATAATTAACTGATTGGTCTGGGTGCCGCCTACCAGAAAATAAATGTCGGCGTCTGGACAATTACAGGCTGCTTTTATTTTTTCCTTGGCGCTGTCGCAGTAATGGTCTTTTCCATAACCGGATACCTGTTCCAGATTTGTTTCGATTAAACGTTGTAAGACGGTTTCATGTGCGCCTTCCATATAGTCGCTTTCAAAATATAACATTTTATGTAATCCCCTTGTTAGTTATTAAAAGCTATTTTAGCATTGTGAGACTTGTTGGTCAATGCTGGATTCGTTCTTGTGATACAGAACAGAAAGCAGTATACTGAAAAGAGAATAGAAGGGAATGATGGAGGTATACAGGATGAGATATTTGGATCGGCAGTTATATGAGTTACAGCAAAAAGTCGTACATAAATCACATCTGGAAGCACAGAGGAAGGATCTTCAGGAACAGTGTGAAGTTCTTCGTGTCAGAATGTCAGAACTTGCACAGATTAGACAGGATGAACTTAAAGATGTGGAACGTCTGGAAAAAAATAGTCTGTCCGCATTTTATTATAAAGTAATTGGGAAAAAAGAGGAAAAACTGGAAAAGGAACGAAGGGAAGCCTATGAAGCGGCCATTCGTTATGATTCTGCGGTTCGTGAGTTGGAATCTATTGAACACTATATAAAAGAATGTAATATGGAGATTGCAGGTTTGACTGGATGTGAGGAGCAATATGAAATTTGTCTGAAGGAAAAGGAAGATTTTTTAAAACGGGCAGGAGGAGAACTTGCAGACGGATTGTGGAAGCTGGAGCAGAGTATCTGTTATGAAGAGCAGCAGGAAAAGGAGATTCAGGAGGCTGTTGCAGCGGGTAAAAAAGCACTTCGTACGGTGGATGAAATTATAAAGACACTGGACAGTGCAGAGGGCTGGAGTACACTGGATATGCTGGGCGGCGGACTTTTTACCGATATGGCAAAGTATGAGGATCTGGATAAAGTACAGGAGTTGGCAGAAAAACTGCAAAAGAAGCTTCATCGCCTGAAATCAGAACTGGCAGATGTAGAGATTCCATCAGATATAGAAGTGAATATTGACAGTTTTATGCATTTTGCAGATTATTTCTTTGATGGACTTTTTGCAGATCTGGCTGTCCGGGAACAGATTTTATTGTCACAAAAGCAGGCAGAGGACACAAGGGGACAGATACAGCTGGTACTTGCCCGGATGGAAGCTTTACACAGTACACTGATAGATCATACACAAAAGTTGAAAGCAGAGAGGGAAAAATATATTCTTCAAGGATAATTAAGATGATAACAGGCTGTCTGTTTGCATATATTTAGAATAAATATATGGAAATGAAGGCAGCCTGTGCATTTTTTTTATTATTTATCGGATTTTATGATACCTGTATTGATTTTCTATATGATAGCCTATGCATTGACGGAAAAAGTGGATGTGTATGATGCATTTGTTACGGGGGCAGCAGATGGTCTGAAGACGGTGCTTCAGATTATGCCGACACTGATCGGATTGATGGCAGCGGTTGGAATGCTGCGTGCATCTGGTTTTCTGGATTTAGTGGCTCAGTACTTAATTGGTGCGGCATCACTTCTGCATTTTCCGGTTCAATTGATTCCGCTTACATTAGTACGCCTGTTTTCGTCTTCTGCGGCGACCTCTTTAGCATTGGATATCTATAAATCGTATGGTACAGATTCTTATATTGGTCTGATTACATCTATTATGATGGGGTGTACGGAGACGGTGTTTTATACCATGAGTGTTTATTTTTTAACCGCTAAAGTAAGCAAAAGCCGCTGGACTTTAACAGGAGCTCTGATCAGTACAGCGGCAGGTATTGTGGCAAGTGTGGTTCTGGCAGGAATGATGTAAACCTGCTTAAGACCGCAAAGACAGAGATAGTTACATTCTTCGACTTTCAAAGTATGCAAATCGTTCCATGGCATTCAGAATATCCTGAAAGTCTTCTCTTGGTGCCATATCAAGATAACGTTTTAGAATCTCTGTTTCATTTCCTTTGTATCGTCCATAAAAGATGTCAAACAGATTATGTCCGCGCATATAGATTCTAATTTCTTCCATATGGTCCTTTACGTCCTGGATCGTCTTTAAATCTTTACCTATTACTTCTTTCAGATGTCTGCCACTTGAGATCCGATGCAGATAATCCTTCCATTTTTTGAGAAAAATATGGTAGAAATCTTCTTCTGATCTGACAATTCCCAAAGCTGCCATGATCTTTGGATTAAGAAAATAGTTTTCAAAGGAATAATATTTCAGGATCAGGACATTTTCCGGGCGGACGCGGGGCAGCTGATCTACGTCCTGCAAATTGCGTTCCTCATAATATTTGCAGAGCTGTCGTCCCAGTTCGTCCGGATCTTTTCCGTCACCGTCCCGGATCATAAGAAATTGGTCTTTGATATAGATCTGATTCATGTATTTGAGATTGGCATAGGTCTTGATATTGGTACAGCTGTTGGTTGTAATAATCGCAATGCGGGAAAGATTTCCCTGCTCATCGTAGGTCTCGGAATAGTATTTTTGAAGCAAAAGAGGAAGTCGGCTTTTATCCTGTTTGCCTTCTACAATAAATACAAAGTTTACATTCATCAAATCAACAGCGGTATATCCCAAATCATCCAGGATAGCACTGATGTTTGTTTTCTTACGAATGTTGGATGAGCCATCTTCACGAAGATATATCTGGCGAATTTGTCTGCTGTTGAAGTTTGGCAGCAGATTTGGCGAATGCGTAGAGAAGATCACCTGATTTTTGCGTGACAGACGGTATAAAATCTCACCGGATATTTTTTGCAGACTTGGATGCAGAAAAATTTCCGGATCTTCAATCATGATGATACAGGGCAGGTTTTCTTCCATTTCTGTATATGCTTCCAGAAGGGAGAACAGATAGATCGAACGCATGCCTTTTCCCATCCTGGCAATGGGACGTGTCAGCTTCTGTGCTGGATGCCAGATTTCGGTGGTTACATGGAGCATTTGTTCCATATTCCGGTTCATGGAGTAACGAATCTCTTCTTTGCCTCCGTTCTTACGGAAGTTTGCGTTGACTTTCTGGGCAAAGGAATCGAGATTGAGATGGTAGAGCTTGTAGTCCAAAAGCTTGGCTGTCTCAAATACATTCAATTCGGTCGGTTTCTTTTTTTCGATCAATCCGATACAGCTAAAGCAGTGGTCACAGGTTTTTGCCTGATTGAACATACAACAGTCCGAGCGCATTCTCTGGAGAATGTCTTCTTCCTGTAAAAGAAGGATGTCCCTTTGGAGATGCTCCAGTTTTCGCTCGGTATCCACATGATAAATCTTTGGAAATACTTCCAGAAGATATGGATTATGTTTCTTGATCCGGTCGGTATAACGGATATGTCCGTCCCGATTGGCAATCATCGTAAATGTCAGAATGCCGTTCTGGAAGGAGGGGAGTTTTTTCTGAAAATCCTGCAGCCAGCTTTCCCTGCGCCGATATTTACTGATAATTCCGTTTTTCTGAAGCTGGTTTAAGTCTGTTTCAGAAAATTTTAAAGATACGGTAATTTCAATATTTGCTCCATTCTCATTGAAATCATCTGGGCTGATGGTATAATCCCCACCAACTGCACGAATAGCATCCAGAACGGTCGTTTTACCGGTGTTGTTCTGACCGACCAGAATCAGTGCGTTTTCAATATCACGGATATGCATGTTATGAATGGATTTGAAATTCTGAATATGAAGATCTGCGATTTTCATGGAATCTCTCCCGCTTTCTTTTATGATAAATTTATTATATAATTTATGTGACAGATCTGCAATGGCGGAACCAATACCGCCGTTGCGAATCTGTCGGATATATGCTATACTAGGCAAATACATTGCAGTTTTAGCTGGAGGTGAGAATGTGAAGAAGGAAGAACTCTTTAATGACCTTTTGGTCATGCTTTTTAATGAAATTATGGATATGGAAGAAAATGTGTTGATTACAGGAAGCCTGAAAGAGATTTCCATCAATGACATTCATATCCTTGATGCGATTGGCATACAGGAGCCTAAGAACATGTCTACAGTTGCGAAGGCTATGTCTGTGACGGTGGGGACTTTAACCACCGCCATTAACAGTCTGGTGAAAAAGGGATATGTTTCCCGCGTTCGCAGTGCAGACGATAAGAGGGTTGTGCTTCTTTCGCTGTCGGAAAAAGGCGTGATCGCCTATAAAAAACATGCTGCTTTTCATAAGAGAATGGTTCAGGCGATCATGGAAGGGCTGGATGGCGAGGAGTTGGAAGTCCTTGCAAGTGCCCTGGAAAAGCTTCGCAGATACTTTAAGGAACTGTAAGCGTTCCTGCATGAGAAAGAATGGAGCAGGTCCTGTTTCCAGAAACCACTTATGAAAATCATATAATGTCAGTTCGGGAGAGTGTGAAAAAGCACTCTCTTTTAATTTACAGATTTCCAGATATCCAAGATAATATTTCAGATAGTTAGCTGGTTCTGCCAATATGTTCAGGTATAATTCGTGAATTTGTTGTTGATCGGTAATCCCAAAACTGGATAAATACTGAGAACAGTGTTCTTCTGTCCACCCTTCTCCATGAATGGACAGATCCAAAGAGGCACAGATTGCATAGTTGAGAGAGGATAAAGCCCGGAGAAACGCTGTTTCTGTATCAGAGAGTCCAAGAAATTGATAGGCATATAATTCGCTGTACAGTCCCCATCCTTCGGTATAACCACCTACATAGATTAAATTTCGGACGGGATGATAATCTTTATCATTTTCAAATGAATTTTGATACATATGACCAGGATAGCCTTCATGAGCCAGTGTTGTTACCAAATTTGTATAATCAGGTGTATAAGCTGGATTGATATAAATATGGTTTGGTTCTTTTGCATCGATGGCAGGAGTCATATAAAATGCCGGACTTAGGAATTCCTGTAAGGAGGAGGGGACTTCTTTGATCTCCCATATAATATTCTGAGGTGTCGGAAAATCTGTTTTGATCTGTTGCTGAAGATTTGTGAGGATCTCTGAAGGTGTTTTCTGAAAAGGTGCATCGGAAATCAGTTTATTGATTTCTATATCTTCATGCAGTGCATGAAGAATCGTTTCGTAGTCCTCTTCCATTTGAAGATCAAGCAGACGATGAATCTCTGCCATACCAAGGTCTGTCCCAATACAATATTTAAGCAGGTATTCGTAATAATCAATACCGTCTGGTACATGATAGAGTCCGTCTGGATTCAGCCCGGTACCTCTCAGTGTTTCCAGTGTAGAGCAAAGTTGTTTGTAAGCAGGCTGAACGTGGTCTTTTAATATACGCAGATTCTGTGCACAGTAGGATATTTTTTGATCATTTGTCAGGAAATCACAGGTGTCCAGTCGTTCCTGAAAGGAAGTTATCAGAAAATGCGAATTCTTTAAGGGAAACAGAGAATTACATTGTTCCAGTGTTTTGTCCAGAATTTCGTCATTCATAAATAATCCTTGTTGAGATTTTTCTTTCTCAAAATTTCCAAGCTGTTCAAAATATTCAGGTATAGATTCCAGTAATGCAAGATAGATTTTTACATCATCTTCGTTACGAAAAGAAAATTCTGCTAATAAAACTGGGAGCTGTGCCTGAATACCAAGGGTTGGACCAAGGGGTTCCTGATAATAATAGAGTTCTCCTGCGTAGATTTGTCCTTCCAGCCACCATTTCAAGATGTTTGCAGTCAGATAATCTTTTTCATTCAGACTGCCGTTCAGGTAGTGTTCTGTTTTTTTTAGACAATTTTGAAAATAAGAGAGTTCTTCCGTCAGGAATGTACGGTTCATGTTACCAAGAGAAGGAGTGATTTCTTTTATTCCATAGGAAGAAGGATCGGTCAGAGTATAGTGCAGTCCAAGGATATCAAGGGATAATTCGTGACAGAAAAGTTCCTGTGTAAAATGTTGAAAGGGTTGTCTGGAAAATGTGCAGTATAGAAAACAAAGAATTCCTGAGAGAAAAATAAAACAGGGGATGTAAAACTTACGCATATAAATACCTTCCTGCTCGTTGATGTCAGGAAAGTATATGAAAAAAGAAGAGCGGATATTCCGCTCTTCTTCAGTGATTTCGTTATCCAATCTCTGCACCTGCAGGCATAGTTTTTTCTGGTGCCATCAGAGAGAGAACACCGTTCTCATCCTCTGCACAAAGAAGCATGCCTTCAGATACAAGACCACGAATTTTTCTCGGTTCCAGGTTTACCAGAACCATGACTTTTTTACCAACCATTTCTTCCGGTGTGTAGCTGCTGCGAATACCGGATACGATCTGACGCACCTGGCTTCCAATCTTTACCTGGGAACACAGAAGCTTGTCTGCCTTTGGAACAGCCTCACAGGAAAGGATCTCGCCTACCTGAAACTGCAGTTTGGCAAAGTCATCATATGAAATATTTGCTTTTGGTTCAATATCAATGACAGGTTCCTTTGGAGCTTTTGCTGCTTCTTCTGCAGCTTTCTTCTCTTCCACTTTTGCCAGAACTTCATTTACATCCAGACGAGCAAAAAGAATCTCTGGTTTTTCAGTAACCTTGGTACCGGACTCATACAGACCAAAGACATTCATCTCTTCCATAGTACGGGTCTTGGCATTTAACTGAGCCAGAATTTTCTGAGAGGTCTCCGGCATAAATGGCTCCAGAAGAGCTGCACCATAGCTGATACCTTCTACCAGATTGTAGAGAACGGTAGCCAGACGGTCTTTTTTGGCTTCATCTTTTGCCAGTGCCCATGGCATCGTCTCGTCAATATATTTATTGCAGCGTTTGAACAATGCAAAAATCTCGGTCAGTGCATCGGCAACGCGAAGCTGATCCATCTTGTCACTTGTTTTCTGTAAAGTTCCAAGAACAGTTGCTTTGAGATCTTCATCTACTTCTTCGACAATACCGGTATTGGTTACGATACCACCGAAATATTTATTAGACATCGAAATTGTACGGTTGACCAGATTTCCCAGGGTATTTGCAAGTTCGGAGTTCAGACGCTCCACCATCAGTTCCCAGGTAATGACACCGTCGTTTTCAAATGGCATCTCATGCAGTACAAAGTAACGGACTGCATCTACACCGAAGAAATCAGCCAGTTCATCTGCATAAAGTACATTTCCTTTTGATTTACTCATCTTGCCGTCACCCTGCAGCAGCCACGGATGTCCGAAGATCTGCTTTGGAAGCGGAAGATCCAGTGACATCAGGAAGATCGGCCAGTAAAGGGTATGGAAACGAATGATATCCTTACCGATCAGATGAAGATCTGCCGGCCAGTTCTTGTGGAACAGTTCACTGCTGTTGCCGTCACAGTCATAGCCAATACCGGTGATGTAGTTGCTCAGAGCATCCAGCCATACATAGGTTACGTGTTTTGGATCGAAAGATACCGGAATTCCCCAGGTAAAGGAGGTTCTGGATACACACAGATCCTGAAGACCCGGAAGCAGGAAGTTGTTCATCATCTCGTTTTTACGGGATACCGGCTGAATAAACTCCGGATGGGTGTTGATATGCTCGATCAGACGATCTGCATATTTGCTCATTTTGAAGAAATAAGCTTCTTCTTTTGCAGGCTGCACTTCACGTCCACAGTCCGGACATTTTCCATCTACAAGCTGAGATTCGGTAAAGAAGGATTCACATGGGGTACAGTACATACCTTCGTAATGTCCTTTGTAGATATCTCCTTTGTCATACATATATTTGAAGATTTTCTGGATCTGTGCTTCGTGATCCTTGTCAGTGGTACGGATAAACTTATCATAGGAGGTGTTCATCAGATCCCAGATATCTTTGATCTGTCCAGCAACACCGTCTACAAACTCCTGAGGAGTTACGCCGGCATCCTGTGCTTTTAATTCGATTTTCTGACCATGCTCATCGGTTCCCGTCTGGAAAAATACATCATATCCCTGAAATCTTTTATAGCGGGCGATACTGTCCGCCAGTACGATCTCATAGGTATTGCCAATGTGTGGTTTTCCGGATGTATAGGCAATGGCAGTGGTCATATAATATTTTTTCTTGTCCATAATATTACCTCTGTTTCCTTAAAAATTTGCATAAAAAACCAGTATTTACAGATTAGCATACGAAGAAAAAGAAGTCAACAAATGACTCCTTTTCCAGTTACTGTATTCTTGTTATAAAATCTCAACGGCAATTGTCTGTGAAAAATTCGTAATATCTTTTACTATATTTGTCCGGTCTTGATGTCGATGCAGCTGTATGGTAATAATGGCAATATTATTTTTGTCATCTTTTTTTGTTTTTTTAATAATTTCTACATCCAACATAGGAATATTTTCTTTTCGGAAATATTCAACGACGTAATTTAAATATCCGGAACCGGTATATTCGATATAGAGATGGACTTCTTGATGTCGAGAATGAAGTCTGTTTTCCAATTGGCTTAATACAATTTCTGCAAATAAAACCAATAAGGTGGCAACAATACTGCATTCATAAAAGCCCATACCGGAGGCAAGACCTGTGATGGCTGTTGTCCACAGACCTGCGGCAGTGGTAAGTCCCTTTACCCGGTTGCGTTTGGATACAATGATGGTTCCGGCACCAATAAAACCGATGCCTGCAATCACCTGTGCCCCAAGTCTTCCGGGATCAGAAGGCATGGATAAATCGCTTACAATAAACTGACTGGTGAGTGTGGTCATGGCGGCTCCCAGGCTGATCAGGATGTGCGTTCGAAATCCAGCGGGACGTCTTTTATATTCTCTTTCAATACCGATCAGACCTCCGCAGATCACTGCAGTAAGGAGTTTGCAGAATGTCGACAGGGTATCGGTTCCTCTTATCATATCCAGAATTTGCAGCATCATCTTACTAAATCTCCTCAATTTGCAAAATATATTCCAGATCCGCCAAAGTGACAACAATCTGTTCATGGTTTTGGCGTTTTAACAGGCGAAGATAAAAGATGCCGGCAGGACGGTTGGAGAATATCTTTTTTTCATCAATAATATCGACTTCCCGTACCTGAATGTTCAGCTGTCGAATTTCAGTCAGTATGTGATGAATATGTATCAATTCGTCAAACTCAATATACAGATTCATATGTCTGGAATTATTCAGAAAGTATTTATCAATGCCGGGAAACAGCTCAAAACTGGCAATGATCAGTACAAAACCGAGAAGTGCACAGCGATAATTTCCGGCACCGACTGCCAGTCCCATACAGGCGGAAGCCCACAGACCGGCAGCAGTTGTCAGTCCTTTCACGGCCTGCTGAGTGGTGACAATAATGGTTCCGGCACCCAGAAAACCGATACCGCTGATGACCTGTGCCCCAAATCTTGATACATCCGGAGTTGTCATGCTGTCTATGTAATAATATTCATACTGTCCCAGAAGCATGGTAAGACATGCACCTAAGGATACCAGCATATAGGTTCGGAATCCGGCCGGCCGATTTTTATTTTCTCTGTCCAGACCAAGAATTCCGCTGCATATAACAGCAAGAAACATACGGAATAAAACGGAAAAAAGATTCATAGGAGCTCCTTTTTATGAGGGGCATATCAATAAAAACAGGTACTGTCTATAGTATATAATCAGAGAATAAAAAAGTAAATCCCAATGACAGCGACCATAAGGAGACATACATAAAACAGAAGAGAATTATGATCACCAGTAGGGACAGCAAATGTGGTTGTGATGAGTGATTTAGATTTGCTGTGTTTTTTCGGTGTTGGTTGTTCTTTTTCACGTTCATTGAAGAAATCTTCCTGCACAACAATTTCTTTTTTGTCAGAACAATAGGATGCATCAAGTTCTATCAGTTCACTATTTGTGGTATAGCCGGCAGGGGCATGAAGTTCTTTGATATAGTACATGCCGTGCGGCAGATTGGATTGAAAAGCTGCGATTCCGTTTTTATCAGAAGCTGTGATTTCCAGAAGCGTATCTTTGGATACGATAACACGATCATGACAATCTTGAATATCGTTCTTGTTATAAAGTCCGAATACAGCTCCTTCTAATACTTGTTCCGGATGTAAGATATCCCGTTTGGTGATTGTGATGGATACGGGCTGTCGTAGATTGATCCAATGGACAGCAGATGAATCTTCGGAAGAAGGAAGGGTAATCACTTGTTCTTCTCCATTTAGAAAGCCTTCTGGCGTCAGAGTTTCTTTGATGATATAGTTCCCGGGATACATTTCATGGAAGGAAGCAATACCAAAGGTGTCAGTGATTTGTATAGCCGGTACAGGGACATTCCTTACGTGAGTCTCTACGAGATCGCCGGAATGATAAAGAACACCGGTGATTCCATCTGGATGTATAATATCTTGAGCTGCAAAGATAGAAAATTCCACATTCTTTAATGGTGTGTGGGTGTAGTGGAATAAAGACTGCAGATAAGATACAGCTCTTTCTATGAGACTCCAGGAGGAAAGCTGTTCTCCACTTTTGGTAATGATCAGATTCTCTGTTTTAAATGGATTTTTGATTACGATTTCACCATATAATGGAAGAGGATTTTCAGGAACCGTGAAGGTGATTTCTGTATCTGAGATTTTTCTCAGTTCTCCGTACTCTGCAGTAATCTGTGCATCTGTAATAGAGAGTAAATAATGATCTCTCGGAAGAATTTCACGGATACGGTAGGTCTGTCCTGGTATCAGATCATTGATTTTATGTTCGTCATCTGCGTTGGTTATCCATGCATCTACAACATTATCATTTTTATCCAGAACCTGAAGGCAGGCATTTGCCAGCTTTGCTCCAGAGATATCATCTACTAATTTTACACGAATATCAATGACGGAGTTCTCGATACAGCCTGTATCATTTATATATAGTTTGGAGTCATCCTGTTTCCATTTATCCAGATGAAAGATCAATGTCTGATCAGAGCGGTAGTATCCGTCAGGAGCTTTTGTTTCTTTTACTTCATATACTCCGATAGGAATGTTGGAAGAGAATCGGGCAATACCGTTGACATCACTGACGGCTTGTTCAATCATAGTTCCGGCAGAGGCAATGACGTTTCCAAATATATTTTTAATATCCTCTTTGGCATAAAGTATAAATTCAGCTCCTTCTACACCATAACGATCATTCTCATTTATTCCATATTTTATGACGGTCAGTCCTGCGTTTGGGGAATCAGGAGAAGGAATCCCCGGTTGCTGACGTTGATTGGAATATAGCAGCGTCTGGGTCACAGGTCCGTCTGGTCTTTCGGAAATATGTTCAGGAACGGTCAGATGAACGAGTTGGGTGCTGGTTTCGCTGGTCCGATAGTAGCCTTCAGGGGCTTTTACTTCAGTTACTTCATATATTCCCAGAGGAAGATCCGATATCGTAAGAAGACCATTGGTATCGGTGTATCCTGTGTAATCTGGCTGATCAAATAGAAGGTCGCCTTTTTGATAAAGGATACCGGTATAGCCATCCGGATGAACAATATTTGCTGCAGCTTTTATGGTATATTCTGCGCCGGGCAGTCCGGTCTCCCGATATTCAAAACCATTTTCAGAAGAAAGAAAACGTATGGGTACAGGACCCTTTTTTTGGATGATCAGCTGAGCAGTCAGAGGTTTTTGAAAAACACTTACCGTCTGAAGTTTTTCAGTATCTTCTACAGAAAAAGAGATAGAGTCAGAGTATGCGATCAAAGGTTGTTTTTTGCACTCCTGTGAGTTTTCTTTTTGAGAGATATAATTATTTTTCAGATAAGGAGTGTACAGGTAGCCTTCTCTTGCACTCAGGATTTTTAAGGTATAATTCTTTTTTGGAGAAAGACCGCGAAGAATCATGTTATCGTTGTGTCTGGTGAGGATAGTTGTAATGGGAATGCCATCCGAATCCAAAACCTGCAACTGTGCATCATCCAGCTCAATTTCCGTATTATAATCCATCAGATTGATCTGTACCTGTGTCATGACATTTTTATATTCTGTTTTAAATGTGAGTACTGGAATGTTTTCATTGGAAAACTGATAGGATGCATCAATATCAATAATCCGGGGGCTGGATACATATCCATCTGGGGCATTGAGTTCTCTGATATAGTATTTTGCAAGTGGAAGATCTGTGTCAAAGACGGCATTTGCCACGTTACCGATATTATCTATAGAAGTTTGTGAAACGGCAACTAAGGTATCAGATTTTACTGCTGTTTTTCCATTGCGATTGATAATATCCTCAGCTGCATACAGACCAAATACTGCTCCGGACAGGCTGATACCAGTATCCTGATCTGTTTTTTTGACTTCGATACAAACTTTTTGTCGAGGTGTCTGATAGATCTCATCTCTGTAAATAACAGGAACGGTCTGACCGGCATATGCAATAGTTACGTTTCTTGGAGTTCGGTTTTCCTCTGTCAGTGCAAATCCATCGCCGGCTTTGGTCTGCACAATGTGATATTTGCCAAGGGGAAGTCCTTTTGTTCCTCCGGTCCATGCTTGTCCGTTCTGATCAGTAATGAGAGCTGCAACCATATCACCGGCAGTAAATAGTGGTTCAACGGATATTCCGCTGCTTTTCAGCATTGCAATTGCATGTGCATCATATTCTGGAGAATAGATATCTTCTGCCGCATAGATAGTAAATTCGGCACCTTCAATAGGACAGACGGTATAATTGAACTGGTAGTTCTTATATTCAGAGATTTTTGTTTTGGAAAGAGGCTTGTTTGATTTAGTGTCAAAATTCCAAATGTTTTTTATGGTATGAAGAAAATGCTCCATGATCGTATTGCCTTCTGGCATTGCATCTTCGAGCATTTCACCTTCAGCATAGACAGAGATTTTTCCAATTGCCGGTTCATTTGGCTGACGAACAATGGTTATAAACTGTCCAATATTGGGATCATAAACGGCATATTCCGATGAAACAGAGAATCGGATGTTGGGTTTTGGAATGGCAGCTTCATATCCTGACAGAACATATCCATCTGGTGCAAGAATTTCTTCCAATTCATAAGTACCTGAAGGAAGTGGGAGGACGGTATCAATATAGGTTGATTTGACTGGGAGTTTGGCAGACAGATTTCGTTTCGTTATAAATGGTTCTTCTCTGGAGCCAAGATAACATCCCTGTGCATATTGAACGACAAGATCGCCGTATGCTTCTTGATAGGCTTTTTTTTCAGAACTCGTTTTTCCGCTCATGTATGTATCAAACCAGACTCCATCGAGATCGTGAATGATATATTTGGCACCAGGTTTTAAGATGACCTGATTACTTTTTGCATCTGTTTTTTCGATTCGGATAAGAGATGAGATCGGGCGGTCGACCAGAAGCTTTTTACTTTCCAGTTTGGTTCCGTTTATATCCGTATCACTGTCAGTATCACCATGAATCTCATCGGCAGTGACACAAAATACAAATGGACGTGTGGAAATTTTGTTTTTGGGAGTCGTTGTTTCAACGACGACATATCGTCCATAGGGCATGGATGGGAGTGTGACAATACCATTGTCACTGCTGACAAGCTCCGAGACAAGATAGCCGTTATTTCCAGTAAAATGATGAGTTTCTCCTGACGAATAGGTGACTGTTTTTACAAGCCGTTGGCTGTGTACATCGTCTGATTCAGGTTCCTCATAGACAATGGCAGGAGTCTCTTTTTTAATAGAGTCGTACAACAGTGTGTAGGGATCGCGGTAATCATCGATAATGGCCTGTTCAATCTGTTCATTTGTATAAGAAGCGTATATTCCCTCGTTTAAAGAAGATACCAGATAGACACTGAATCCGGCATCTTCCAGTGGAACAATGATGTCAGGATTGTCGTAGGTGACTTTACAGAAAGACAAGCTTTGTTTTTTTACCTGTTCGTAGGCACCATCTGTAAGTTCCTGTTTGATGAATTTTGTTTTTTCATTTTGATAAGTCAGAGAAAAATGATAGGGATTGCTATTGAGAAGATAACCTTCGCTTGCGTGACTTTCCAGGAGATAATAGTTTCCCAGCTCCATTCCTGTAATCGTTACTTTTCCGCCTGCAGGGACGATCATAGGATCGGTTGTTCCGCTGCTTTTGTCTGCAAATGCATAGATGGCTTCTTTTTCGGACTGTCTGATCAGGTTGATATGGATGATCTCTCCCTTGGTATAGAGTATACCGGTTCCCCCATCTGCATGTATGATATCAGCAGCGGCATACAGATGATAGGAGGCATTTTCCAGGGAGGCATTGCCCTGAGGAATGGAGAGTCCGGATTCCTTATCTTTTTTGGTAAAAGATATTTCGCCAAGTACCCGTTCATTGTTATGAGAATCAGACAGGATTACGGTTTGCTGGTGATTGGAGCCATCTGCAAGGATAGAAAAGGTATGAAGAACTTTATCGTCATCGCTGGAAGTATCTTTTACCGGATGATCGCTGCGCCAGTCGCCATAATAGCCATAAGGAGCTTTTGCTTCGATGACTGCAAATTTTCCTTCGTTATCCGGTGTGTAATACAGCCAGGAAGGAGTTATGTAGGTTCCTTTTTCTGATTCCGTCATTTGCATGATGGAATCTCGACCATTGATTGTTCCTGACTCATAAGTAGTTCCGTTTACCAATCCGGATGTATTGCCTTTATATGCGATGTATTTTCCGGCACGGGTACTCCACTGGTATACTTCAAATACCGCTCCGGAAAGAACGTTGCCTGTTTGGAAATCTGTTTTTATGATGGATGCTTTTATTTTCAATGGTTCATTATACAGATAGATTGTATTGCCCGATGATATAGACGGAAGCTGTGTATACCATGAGGGTGTTGTTTCTGCAATACGGTAGTCAATGATTTGACCAGTATTGTTATATTTGACATAGGGGTGTTTTCCGGAAGCTTGTCTGGCTGCATTGGTATAGGAATAAGACCAGACAGGATCAGAAAGAGAGATGGTTTCAATAGCAGATTCCGAATAGCCAGGAAGTTTCTGGTACAGGGTGATTGTAATATTTGATGTGTGGGAACCGGATACGGTCCAGACCTTGTTTCCACGGAATTCAACGGTACCATATTTCAAGGAGGGCGTTGTCACAGCTCCGTTTCGTATCGCTCCATCAAGAATTCCGTTTTTAATCACATAACGGTAAGTAAGTCCTGGTGTGCTGCTATCTGCATTGGTACGATAAGAGGTATCCGAGGCAGCGAGATAGCGATAATGATCTTTTAGTTTGAGTTTAACTGTACAGGTCTGTTTTTGTCCGGCTGTTCCATCCGGAATATTCCAGATCAGTTTGTTATTACTCAGAGATACCGTGTTCATACCGGTGGAACAGGATTGGATACCCATGATATCCCAATAGGTTGTATCAAACAGATCGGTAATCTGTTTTTGAGATGCAGTTATTTCGTAGGGGATATCATGTATCTGATTGAAGATTTCCAGGAAGCGAGTTTCTGTTCCATCATAAGTCCAGAAGAGGTGATCTCCTGTGGCATCACTGACGCTGGTTCGAGTAATGTTTCTCTGGTCATCAGTTGGACCAATACAGATCTGCATAAAATAAGCACCATAAGTGTTTTTGACTGCATCAACTTTATCCTGTGCAGTTACACCTTGATCGTTGTGTACACCAAGCCAGTCGGTAATTATGTTCCCGGAAAAATATCCTTCTCTCATAGGGCCGTACCAGCCGTTTCCGCAGTCAGAAACATTGATGATTTTGGTTTTGCGAATAGAGGAGCCTTTTTCCTGTAATAGTTGAATGACTTTGTCCAGAGCCATATTGATTTTGGATCCCCGGCGAATGTGAAGGTTTAACTGATTTTTGATGGAAGTAAGGTCTGTAGTAAAACCAGAATATTCATAGACCCCAGATAGGAAATAGTCATAATCGTTCGAACTTAATTCGGCGCTTGCATTATAGTAGCTGGATTGATATTGTGCAAAAGTAGGATGCTTGCCGTTATCTCCGGAACCAGAGTAAGTCATAAAAGCAACTCTGGATTTTTGATCATTGCTTAAGGTTGTATTATCTATTTGTATCTGATCCAGGAGTTTTGTAATCGCTTCATTTGCAAGTGCATATCTGGATTTGGAAGCTCCGGGATCAATGGTTTCCATGGTAGCACTGCAGTCTACCATAATAATATAATCACAGGGAACATTCGTATATTGATTGAGATCATATTCCTCAATGGTGACCATTGCTTCCCCTGCCTGTATATTTGTCCAGGATGCACTTTTTTGGACTTCCATAGATGGCTCGTTGGCAATCCTGGATTGCTGATGCAATGGAACATCCGTGTTTGGAGTATAGACATCCGCAGGATTCATATGCAGGGGAGGAACTGTCTCTTCGCAGATAATTTCCACATCATATCCAGGCATAGTGAATACGAGATTGTTTTCTTTATTCATCAGTTCTATATATGGTTCTGTACTGCCATAGGGGTAGATCATAATTTTACTGAATGTATCCGGCAGTCCGGATAATATAACTTCCGTACCTTCATAAAGGACAGAAGGAGATATGGTGACTTGGCTGGTGATATCCTCTGATTGGTTATCTGATTCGGCAATGACACTTTGGATAAAAAGATGTTTTTTGTCTTCCGCAGGATTTGCTGATAGTACGGTGGATTCTGCTGCAGAGCATATTGCAGGTATATTCAGAAATATAAAGCAGACTGCAGACAGAAACAGCAGTATTTTTTTATGTTTATTTAACATATTGGTACATTCTCCTTTGTTAATAAGTTGATGGGGAAATGCAGGATAGAAAGCGGATATAAAAGAATTTGGAAAATCGTAGCACAGAATATTTCATTCTGCAACGTTTCTGGAATGACAAAAAATCGAGAAAAATTTGGATAGATTGAACAAAAAATGTAACGGGCTTTTTGTTTTTATGGAAACATGGTATACTGAATAACAGATTGGAAATAGGTATCTTATGATAACGGAGGTACGGGATGTTTGCAAAACTTCGTAATAAACTGACAGGAACGCAATGGATTGCGGTTGGTTTTTTTCTGATTATTTTATGTGGAACTTTTTTGCTGATGCTGCCTGCAGCCAGCAGAGCGTCCGGGGGGACAGATTTTTTATCGGCACTTTTTACGGCGACCAGTGCTACCTGCGTGACAGGCCTGGTGGTTGTAGATACGTATCAGCATTGGAGTTTGTTTGGACAACTTGTCATTATCACCATGATCCAGATTGGCGGGTTAGGATTTGTAACCCTGGGTGTCACCATTATGATGATGATGGGAAAAAAGATAGGACTGGCAGACAGAGGTCTTTTAAAAGATAGTGTGAATACGTTGGAGATCGGCGGAATTGTCCGGCTGACAAAGCTGATCGTAAAGGGAACGCTGTTGGTAGAAGGAATTGGTGCCGTATTGTATTCCATCAGATTCATTCCGGAATTCGGAGTTGTACGGGGCATTTATTACAGTATCTTTCATTCAATTTCGGCATTTTGCAATGCAGGCTTTGATCTGATGGGATGTTATGAGAGATTTTCTTCTTTGGTTCGATATGCAGATGACTGGCTGATCAATCTGACAACAGTGAGTCTGATATTGATCGGAGGACTGGGATTTGTGGTATGGCACGATGTCTGTCAGAAGAAATGGAACTTTAAGAAATATTCGCTTCATTCTAAAATGGTATTTACCGCTTTGATTGTACTGGTGGCAGTGCCTACATTGCTGTTCTGGCTTTTGGAACGGGATGGTGTGCTGGCAGGACTCAATGGTTCCGGTCAGTTTCTTGGTTCTTTATTTGCAGCGGTGACACCAAGGACGGCAGGGTTTAACACCACAGATGTGGAAGGTTTAAGTGATGCAGGAAAGCTTTTGACGCTTGCGTTGATGCTGATTGGCGGTAATCCGGGGTCTACAGCGGGCGGAGTGAAGACTACCACGATTATGGTACTGCTTTTATATATTGCGGCTATGATCCGACATTCAGACGGAGTGAATATCTATGGCAGGCGACTGGAGGATCGGATCATTGAAAAGGCGGCGATTGTATTTACTTTGACGATGACACTTGCATTGACAGCCAGCTTTGTGATCTGTGCGGTAGATGGGCTGCCGCTTACGGATGTGTTTTTGGAGACATTTTCGGCGGTGGATACGGTAGGTATGACATCCGGCATTACGAGAGAGTTAAGTACGGTATCAAGGATTATTATTATTTTATTGATGTACTGCGGAAGAATTGGAAGCTTATCATTTGCCATGGCGTTTACGGACAAACGGCAGAAAGCCAGTCTGCGTCAGCCGATGGAACGAATCAATATAGGTTAAAGGGGAATAAAAGATGAAATCATTTTTGGTTATTGGAATGGGACGTTTTGGACAATATCTGTGTCGGGAGCTTTCAAAGCTTGGCAATGAGATTATGATTGTAGATGATGTGGAGGAAAGACTGGAATCCTGTATGTCACTGGTGACAAGTGCAAAGATTGGAGATTGTACAAAGCCGGAAGTACTCAAAGCATTAGGGGTCAGGAATTTTGATACCTGTTTTGTTTGCATGGGCAGGAATTTTCAGAGCAGTCTGGAGATTACCAGTCTGTTAAAAGAGATGGGAGCAAAATGGGTAGTGAGTCGTGCCAGTACAGATGTACAGGCGAAATTTCTGCTTCGTAACGGTGCGGATGAGGTGGTTTATCCGGAGCGCGATATTGCGGAAAAGGTTGCGAAAAAATGCAGTGCGAATCATGTGTTTGATTTTCTGGATCTGCCGGGTAACTTTGGAATCTATGAGATTCCGCCTTATAAGGAGTGGATCGGCAGAACTATTCGAGATGTAAACGTACGTGCAAAGTATGGAATCAGTATTCTGGGTGTGAAGAATGGACAGGATACTATGGTCCTGCCGGGAGCAGATTATGTGTTCTGTGAAGAAGAACATCTGCTGGTGCTTGGCAGTGATGCTGATATGGAGATTTTTTTAAAGAAGCTGTAAAGATAAAGGCAGTCGCGGGTGCGGCTGCCTTTTGTCATGTTGCGGAATCCAGAAGTTCCGCCTGTTTCAGAAGAAAACGATAACGCATCTGAACGGCCTTCAGTTCGTAGATCGAACAGTCGATGAGATCCGGATCGACAACATTTTCAAAGTTGGAATAGGCACAGTCCAGTGCATATTTTGTTTTTCGAAGATCATCCAGAAGCTGTTGTCTGCGAAGATCCGTTTCCTGGTTGGTAGTTCTGCGTTTCATCGGCATTTTCCTTCCTGTTTTGGGAATAGAGTTATTATCAGTATAGTCTTATACAGGAAAATTTATACGAAAACGGGAATATTTTTCAGAGATTTTCATATAGTGAAGCAGAGAGAAGGTGAAAAAATGGAAAAATCCATGGGCATTTTAGTGATAGCAGGAGCCTGCGTGCTGGTACTGTTTATGGTAATGGTAAAAAATAAACTGGAATTTATTTTGAATTTTTGTATTCGTGCAGTGATGGGTGGAATCGCTATCTTTGGTATCAATATTCTGCTGGAAAGCAACGGGATTTCCTGCAGGGTAGGGCTGAATCTTCTTAGTCTTTTGACATCTGGAACCCTTGGTTTTGGCGGGGTTTCTCTGCTTTATGCAATTGCGGCATTTCCTCTTTTGTGAGAAATTCCGAAAAATATGAACAAATTGTAAACTCTATTTACACTCTAAGTTGTATAAATTATAATGTGTACATGATAAACGTTTATCTAAAAGGCATTCGCCGACGGCTCGTAATGATTTCTGAGCCAAATTCCATGAAAAAATTGCAGCATAAATAAACCGGATTTTGTGTTGCTGGAGGTTATTTTGAAAAGCACAAAAATATGGATTGCAGATACAGAGGTGTCCTATGCGGAGGCCTTTCAGGAGTATGTCAATCTGAAAAAAAGCCATTTATTTCAGGTAAGAACCTGTACAGAAAAGGAGACGCTTGCGAAGGCATTTGCCCAAAAAGAGATCGAAATATTGCTGATAACAGCAGAGTGGTATCTGGTATGCAAAGACTGGATACGCCAGGAATGCGTGATCTTTCTGTCAGAGGGAAGTCTTCCGGCGGAGCTGAGTATGTATTCTGCTGTATATAAATATCAGTCTGTAGAAAACATTCTCCGGGAGATTCTGTATTTCTATACCGAACAGGATATGGAAGAGGAATATGTAACTGGAGTGCAGAGGGAGAACCATGTAATAGGAGTCTTTTCACCGGTGACGATTGTGGACAAGAATACGTTTGCCCTTGCCCTGGGGCAGATTTTGGCAGAGGAACAGAATGTTTTATATCTCAACCTTGAAGAATGTTCGGGACTTTCCGGAATTCTTGGAGGAAATCATTGGTGTTTATCTGACTTGATCTATTATCTGAGAGAAAGTAAAAAGCCCTTTTTGTATCGTCTGAACAGTGTGGTTCAGAAGCTGGATCGCATGGATTATGTTCCTCCCTGTGATTCTTATATTGATTTTCGACAGATTACAGTAGAAGAATGGCGAAAGCTGATTCATCTCATTCGTACACAGACGACGTATGATACGGTTATCCTGGATTTGGGAGGAATAACAGGTCATGAGTTGGAAATCCTGCGTCAATGCGATGGAATCTATGTGCCTGTCTGTCGTGATATAATCTCTCAGTCCAAAATCAGCCAGTGGGAGCGTCATTTACAGATTTTAGACGGAATGGATGTATTGGAAAAGCTGCAGAAGCTGGAACTGCCAAGATCAGAAACAGAACTTGACAGTGAAGACGGATTGTTTATGCTGCCGCAGCAGGAGATCGGACAATTTGTCCGGAAGCTTCTGCGGGAATAGGAGGAAACATGGGACATGTTTCATATGCTCCGGAGCAGTTTGCGGAGCTGAAAAGACAGGTACTTGACAGGGTGGATTTAAGCCGGGAGGTTCCTGATGAAGAGATGCAGGAATTGATCGATGATATCGTACTTTCTTATGGAAAAGAAAAATATCTTTCTCTGGATGAAAAGTGTTCCTTGAAGAAAGCATTGTTTTATGCACTTCGGAAGATGGATGTACTTCAGGAACTTTTGGAGGAGCCAGGAGTGACAGAGATTATGGTCAATGGAATGAACGGGATCTTTCTGGAGAAGGAAGGAAAACTCAGACGCTGGGATAAAAATTTTTATTCTCAGGAAAGAATACTGGATATCGTCCAGCAGATGGTAAGTGCATGTAATCGAATTGTAAACGAATCCCAGCCAATCGTGGATGCCAGACTGCCTGGCGGTGACAGGCTGCATGTAGTCTTGCCTCCGATTGCAGTGGATGGTCCGATTCTTACAATACGAAGATTCCCCGAAACACCGATTACGATGCAGAAGCTTCTGGAGCTGGACAGCTTGTCAAAGGAAGAGGCAGTTTTTCTCAAACGTGCAGTACAGGCAGGCTATTCCATTCTGGTTGCAGGAGGAACCGGCTCCGGTAAGACCACCTTTTTAAATGCACTTTCGGAATATATTCCAAAAGATGAACGGGTAGTGGTGATTGAAGACACCGCAGAACTGCAGATTCAGAATGTAGAGAATCTGGTACGTCTGGAAACCCGGGCTTCTGGAATGGAGGACTGTCGGGAAATTACCATCAGGGATCTGATTCGGGCATCACTGCGGATGAGACCGTCCCGGATTATTGTGGGAGAGGTGAGGGGCGCCGAGGCTTTTGAACTTTTGACATGTCTGAATACCGGACATGATGGAAGCATCAGTACCTGTCATGCAAACAGTACGCGTGACACGATCAGTCGTTTTGAAACAATGTCCCTTATGAGTAACCTTGAGATGCCATTGGAAGCCATTCGAAAGCAGATGGCTTCCGGCATTGATTTGATCATTTATCTGGGAAGACTGCGGGACAGAAGCCGCAGACTTCTTGAGATTACAGAAGTGACCGGTATGGAGGGGGAGCAGGTGGCGTTGAATCCTCTGTTTCTCTTCCGGGAAACCGGTGAAGTATCCGGCAGAATCTGCGGGATACAGGAGAAAGTAGGCGTAATGAAGCAGATTGAAAAATTTCAGCGTGCCGGAATTCTGGCAGAAATTCAAGTTTAAGATTACAGATGGTCTGCAGGGCGTTTTTCTTGTTCTGATTCTGGCATGGCTATTCTATGATTCTGGGTATGCCGTTCTTATTTTATCCCCTATGATTTGGTTTTGGCACAAAGAATGTGTGTCAGATCGAAAAAGAAAAGAAATTGAACAATTTCAGAAAATGTTCAGAGAGTGGATTCTTTTATTGGCATCTTCTCTGTCGGCGGGTTATTCCGTGGAAAATGCATTGGGGCAATCTTATAAAGAACTTCTGATGATGTTTCCGAAAGGAGGAATCATGCTGGAGGAATTACGGGAAATGATTACAAAAGCAGGGAATAATCAAAGACCGGAGATTTTGTTTGATGAATTGGCAGAAAAATATCCGTTGGAGGAAGTCGTGAGTTTTACAGAGGTATTTCGAACTGCGAGGGAAAGCGGCGGAAGTCTGAACATGGTAATTCGTAATACCGCTTCTCAGATGGCGGAAGTTATGGATACGAAACGTGAGATTACGACGATGCTTGCGGCAAAGGTCTATGAGCAGAAGATTATGACGGTTATGCCGGCAGGAGTCATTTTGTATATCAGGATATGCTCTGGAGAGTTTCTTGAAGAACTTTATCATAATGCAGCGGGAGTACTGATGATGAGTATCTGTCTGGCAATCTATGTCAGTGCCTATTTGCTGGGAAAGAGGATGGTGCAGTTTGAATTATAGGAAGAAGCTGTGTTTAATTGCTTTCATAGGAAGCGGTTTGAGTATTGGCTGTATGATTTTAGATCAGAATTCAGGAGAAGAAATACGAATTCTCGAAAGACCAGAAAGAGGAACGGATTCTGTGGAAAAGTCGCTGCAGTTGGAACTGGGAGGCAGGAGATATCCTTTTACTGTAATGTTGCAAGCAATGCCTTATCGAGAGGAAGAGGTTCAGGAATTGTTGAGTTTGGCATCTGAAGGATTGGAAGAATTGTTTTTAATGAATAATACAGATCTTTCGCATATTCTTACGAATGTGTCTATGCCGTCGGTTTACCCGAATACACAGGTCGATATTCAGTGGTATCTGGATTCCTGGGAGTTGATAGAACCGGATGGAACTGTCCGTAATGAAACTCTGGAGAATACGGAATCTGTAAATATACAGGCAGTATTGTCGATGGAAAATCAAACAGTTACATGGGAGAGGGAACTGAAGGTGTGTCCTCTTGAGAATTTTAGTGTGGAACAGAAGCTGCAGCTTTTGGAATATGATATACGGATGCATCAGGCAGAGTCAGATAATTCTCAGATTGTTCTTCCGACATCAGTAAATGGAGAAGTGATCTCATGGCATGGAGAGCAGGAGCGAAGATGGATCTGGCTTGCAGGACTTACGGTATTGACATTGTGTGCGGTTGCCATAGGAAATCGTCAGGATGAGGAAAAAGAAAGAAAACGATGGGAACGCGGGATGGAACTGGATTATGCAGAGATTGTCAGCCGATTAAGTCTGTATATGGGAGCTGGAATCAGTACCAGAAAGGCATGGGAGCGTATTCTGGAAAATTATCAGAAAACAAAAAGACAGAATACCAAATGCAGACCGGCATATGAAGAAATGCGTACAACATTGTATGAGATGCAAAGTGGAATTCCAGAAGCATTGGCATATGAAAGATTTGGTACAAGATGCAGGATACCATGTTATCTAAAGTTGGGGACGCTTTTAAGTCAGAATCTAAGAAAAGGAACGAAAGGATTGGCATTCATGCTGCAGGAGGAGTCTAAAGAAGCGTTTCAGGATCGGAAAGCACTGGCAAAAAAACTGGGGGAAGAATGTGAAAGTAAATTGCTTCTTCCGATGTTTTTAATGCTTTTGACTGTGTTGATCATGGTCATGTATCCGGCTGTTGTATCGTTTCAGATGTAAGGAGGAAAGATTTTGAGAAAGTTTTGGAAAAATTTTTGGGATGATCAGAGCGGAATGGGAGTTGTGGAAGTGATTCTAATTATCGTAGTTCTGATTGGTCTGGTCATTATTTTCAAGAATCAGATTACTGAGGTTGTTAATGATATTTTTGAAAAGATTGTATCTCAGAGCAGTAAGATATAAAAAGCAAAACGGAGGGATTACCGTATGGCTGGCATTGAGTTTTCTGGTCTTTTTGGGATTGTATCAGGTTTGCCTGCAGTCTGTGTGGAAACAAAGTCAGCGACAGCAGGCAGAACAGGCTGCAGAGGCAGGGATCTTTTCCCTGCTCTCTGAGTATGAACCACATCTGCTGGAGGACTATGATCTGTTTTATGTGGACACTTCATTTCGGAGCGGGATAGAAAAGCAGGATGAGCTGTGCAGTCATCTGTGGAAGTTTATAGATATGAATTTAAAGAATAGTCTGGAACAGCCAATGTATGGACTGCAGTTGGAGGGTGTGAATGTAACGGATCTGGTGCGGGCAACCGATGGGAATGGTATGGCGTTCTATCAGCAGGCTGTGCGGATTATGAAGGAGAAGAGGGGAGTATCTTTGGCAGAGGACTGGCTTTCCTTGGAATCCTGGAGAAAGGATGCCGATGAAAAGGCAGAAAAATATGAAAGACATTGTGAGCGGTATAAGGGAAGTGTAGTGAATTATGAAGCAGAGGAGGAGGAAGAGGAACCGGAAGAAGAAGCGTTTACATGGGATGGATTATGGGAGAATTTTACCTTTTCAATGGCAATTCCTTATGACAGAATCCTATCGAAAAAAGAAGTTTTTCTTGATACGGCACCTTCTCATCGAACCTTATCTATAGGCAGCGGAAGTACAAAAACAGTCGGTATGCTGGATCGGCAGTGGTTTATTTCTTACCTGTGCGAATATCTGACGCATGCACAGGAGATGCTTGAGCAGGAAAGAGAGACGGGTTATCTGGATTATCAGTTGGAGTATATTATCAGCGGAGAAAATTCGGACAGTGGAAATCTGGAAAAAGTGATTCGGAAGCTTTTGCTTATGAGAGAAGGAATCAATTATACTTTTTTACTTTCCCATCCAGACTATGAAGATAAAGCAGAAGTGCTGGCATATCTGCTTGCAGGGCTTACAGGAAATAAAGTATTGATAAAAAGTGTCAAGCATCTGATTCTGCTTGGCTGGGCATATGGCGAAAGTCTGGCAGAGATTCGTCAGCTTCTGGGCGGTTATGACTTGGCTATGATAAAGACAGAAGATCACTGGCAGGTATCTTTATCAGGACTTTTAACTATGATTGGCAATCCTGGGAAATATGATGTTCAGGTAAAAAAGCAGGAGGGTATGGATTATGAAGATTGTATGAGAATTTTTTTGATGCTGCAGTCGGAACAGGAACTGGCCATGCGTGCACTGGATATCATTGAAGGTGAATTGCAGTGTAAAAAAGGATGTGAAAACATACACCTGGATCATTGTGTGGAAGCGCTCACAGCACAGCTCTGGATGAATGGTATTTATCTGGAAAGGAGTGCGGGATATGAGTAAAAAGGAAACAAGGTACAGAAAGATGCCCTTCTGCTCTCAAATGAAAAAATCTCTCCAGATACCCAATATACAGAATCCATGCAGGAGGGTTTCTTTGTATATCTTTCAGAAAGGAAGCCTGACGGTGGAAGCGTCTTTTTTGCTGCCATTTTTTCTTTGTACGGTAACCGCACTGCTTTATTTATATTCGTTTACGGCTATAAAGGCATGGGACTATCGGAGGCTGATGGAGAAAGCGGAAGTATTGGCAGTGACAACAGGACGGACAGATCAGGAAGATCCTTATATACGTCTTTATGATACTTCACTGGTCACTCTCCCTTTTGTTGATTTTTTCCCGGTCAGAAACTGGTCTTCGCAAAGAGTGATTGTAAGGTCATGGACAGGATATACAGGTGAAAGCTTTCAGGCAAATGCGTCTGACACTTTGGTGTATATGACACCAGAAGGGACAGTCTATCATAAAAGCTGTGATTGTACCTATCTTCGATTGAGCATCAGAAGTCTGCCGTATGAGGCGTTGGATGAAATGCGTAATCAGTCAGGCGGTAAATATGCTTCCTGTGAGTATTGTGTCAGTCGAACATGGTCAGGAACTGTCGTTTATATTACCGATTATGGAACGAGTTATCATACAAGAAGGGATTGTCAGGGATTGAAACGAACGGTTATGGCAGTACCCTGGTCACAGGTGAAGGGTATGAGAATGTGTTCTAAATGTGGAAGAACATGAGCAGGTTGTGGATAATTTTATGTTTATTATGGCTGTCTGTGGAAGATGTTCTGGATGGACAGATTTCCATGGCAATTATTTTTATCCTGGGGATAACAGGTGCGGGGTATTCATTATATACAGGTCGGGGAGTTTCGCTGTTTCCCGGGATAATGCTTTTACTGTTCAGTTATTTTACAAAAGAACAGATAGGATATGGGGATGGATGGCTTTTCCTGGCTCTTGGAATGTGGATATCTTCCATAAAACTTGCAGAGCTTTTGTTGAGGGGGCTGCTTTTGAGTATTGTATGGGCAGTCTGTCAGCACCGAAAAGTAGTTCCATTGGTTCCATTTTTAACGATATCATATGTAATTGGGGAATTATGTTGAAACAAAAAGGAAGATTTGTGGTGGAGGCAGCAGTTCTTGTTCCATTTTTAAGTCTTATGCTGGTATATATGATTCATTTTACTTTGTATGTACATGACTATACAGTCTGTGCACATACGCTTTTGGAAAGCGGTGTAAAGGGAATCTATACAGACGGAAGAGGCAATCAGCAGAGAAAGTCTGATGTAGAAGAAGATTTAAAAAAGAAACTGAATGAGAGGCTTTTGTGGATAAAGCATAAAGAAATAAATGTTCAGGTGAATCCTGCATGGATACAGATTCAAATAGATGGTACAGGTACTTTTTTGTCGGTGAAAGAGATAGTGATAGAGCAGAAGATATATAGGATACATCCCTGTGAAACGATTCGGAGAAGTCGATGGATTGGAAAATGATGGAGGGCAATATGGAGATTCGATACAAAAGAGATTTGAACAGCAATTACATGATTCTAAGTGAAGAAGGAAGTGTAAATGATCATTATGAAGTACGGATGATTACAGAAAACCGTATCTATGGTGTATTACCCTGTGTCTGTCAAAAATATGAAGAAAAATCAGAATATTATTATGAAATAACAGGTCGTCAAAGTATGCAGCTTCTTTTTGAACGTAAGAAATTAGATTATAAAAGTCTGAAAACATTTTTAAGAGAGCTTGAAAGGATTCTGGAAGCGTCAAAAGAATACTTGCTGAATCCAGACCATTTTCTGTTGACTCCGGAGTCTGTTTATATACAGTCACATTCGGACAGAGTCTATTTGTGTTATTATCCTGGATATGACAAAAATATTCGGGAATCCTTTCTCGATCTGGCAGAATATCTTCTTGGCAAGCTGGATAAAAACGACACAGAAGGGATTGAATTTGGCTATGATTTATATCAGAAGGCCCTGGAACCTAATTTCAGTCTTTTGGAGATACTTCATGAACATACGGACAAGCAAAAGAAGATTGTTCCTATGGTTGTTGAATCAGAGGAGATATCGGTACAGCAGGATATGCTGGAAAAGACCGGAAGCTGGAAAAGCTTTTTTAAAAAGAAATCCAGAAAACCTCAGCTGGAGGATTATGTGGCAGAAGCAGATCAGATAGAAAGTGGTTCGATTCTGTTTTTAAAGGAACAGGAACCACCTAAAGAGTGTTATGATATAAATGAAGGAACATCATGTTTGCAGAAAAAGAAAAGAGAAGGATTATTATTGAAGTGTCGGGATACGGATTATCCAGATTTTGAAGTACTGCATGAAAATTTTCTGATTGGGAAAAAGAAGGACAGTGTAGATGGATGTCTGCCAGTGTCAACCATCAGTCGGATTCATGCCCGAATTACTTTTCAGGGTTCCTGTTATTTTCTGGAGGATCTAAATTCTACCAATGGAACATGGGTGGATCATATTCAGTTAAATCCTTATGAATTATTTATGCTAAAGGATGGAATGCGGGTTACCTTTGCCAGTGTGGAATACGAAGTTCAATTATAATCGTTGCATTACGGATTCAAAACGACTATACTGTTATAAAAATGGCAGGATAGGAGTGAAACTCATGATATTTGACAGTCATGCACATTATGATGATCATGCGTTTGATGAAGATAGAGAACAGATTTTGGAGTCACTGAACACAAGAGGTGTCGGGAAGGTAGTAAATATAGGAGCCAGCCTGAAAGGGGTTCAAAGAACAATAGAACTGGCACAAAAATATCCGTTTGTCTACGGTGCTGTTGGTATCCACCCGGATTTTGTGGGAGACCTGAATGAAGAACGGTTTTTGTGGCTGAAGGAACAGTGTCGACAGGAAAAAGTGGTAGCGGTTGGTGAGATTGGACTTGATTATTACTGGGACAAAGCTTCCCATGAAGTACAAAAAGAATGGTTTGTACGTCAGTATGATATGGCAAAGGAGCTTGGGCTGCCGGTCATTGTGCATAGCCGCGAAGCGGCTGCGGATACGATGGAGATCCTAAAGGATCATCACGATGCTTCCGTTCCGTTGGTGATACATTGTTATTCTTATTCACCCGAGATGGCGAGAGAGTATTTGGATATGGGATATTATCTTGGTATCGGCGGTGTCGTTACTTTTAAAAATGCAAAAAAAATAAAAGAAACGGTACAAGCTGCACCGTTGGAGCGGATTTTGCTGGAGACAGATGCGCCCTATCTGGCACCAACCCCTTTTCGGGGAAAACGCAATGATTCCGGATATTTGGCTTATATTGCGGAGACAATCGGAGAATTAAAAGGTGTGTCAGCAGAAGAAGTCATTCGGGTGACAGAAGAAAATGCCAGAAGATTTTATCGACTGTAGGAGAGAGTGAGAATGAATAAAGTTCCGACTTTGGGAAATCCCCAGAATACGATTGAGGTTTTAAATAAATATAAATTTGTATTTCAGAAGAAATTTGGACAGAACTTTTTAATCGATACCCATGTACTGGATAAAATTATTCAGGCGGCGAATATTACAAAAGATGATTTTGTAGTAGAGATTGGACCTGGCATTGGGACGATGACACAGTATCTGGCATGTGCAGCGCGTGGAGTAGCTGCCATAGAGATTGACAAAGCGTTGATTCCGATTCTGGAGGATACATTAAGTGCTTACGATAATGTAACGATCATCAATCAGGATGTACTGAAGGTTGATCTGAGAGCATTGGCAGAAGAGATGAATGGAGGAAAACCAGTTAAAGTAGTGGCGAATCTTCCATACTATATTACAACGCCGATTATTATGGGTTTGTTTGAAAATCATGTACCGGTAGAAAGTATTACCGTTATGGTACAAAAGGAAGTTGCAGATCGTATGCAGGTTGGTCCGGGTACAAAAGATTATGGTGCCCTTTCTCTTGCAGTACAATATTATGCAAAGCCGTATATTGTAGCGAATGTTCCTCCGAACTGTTTTATGCCAAGACCAAATGTGGGATCTGCTGTGATTCGGTTGACCACACATGAAGAGTCTCCGGTAACTGTTCAGGATGAAAAGCTGATGTTTTCTATAATACGAGCATCTTTTAATCAGAGACGCAAGACGCTTCAGAATGGTCTTTCTCATGTACCGGAGTTGGCTATAAATAAAGAGATGACAGTTCAGGTGTTAAAAGAGATGGGACTTTCAGAGACGATTCGCGGAGAAGCGATGACTTTGGCACAGTTTGCAGAGTTTACAGACCGTGTGCTTGCGCTTCGCGCATAAAGGATAAGTTCGCGGCATAGAATTACCTGACAGAACAGGAGGGGATACTATGCAGGCGTATACACGACAGATTGCGTATCTTTATGCTTATGAATATGGAATAAAGAAGAGAAGTGTCGGTTTTGTAAAATATGAAATACGCGGAACCGAGTGCAGAATGGATATCTGTTTGAAAAGTGATGATGGTTTGGATGATGAACCAGCGAAAGGATATATCTATTTTAGTTATGAGAATCGAATGATTGGAATTGCAATTGGAGATTTCAAAAGACGGAATCATGTACTGGAATGGAAGGGAAGTTTTGATCCGGAAAATATTCTTGGCAAAGGAATCCGAATGATCGATACAAAAGGGATATGGGTACGAAGGACTGGACAGCGGGAGTATATTGCGGAATGGGATGATGCATCTGTAGATGTACAGCGTTTTTTATTATATCCTGCAGGAGGGATCAAATGTATTCGTTGTCCCAGACTGGAAGAATGTGAGAGGAACAGTAGACATGCATCTGACAGAAGATGAAAAGTATATGAAAGAGGCCATTCGGCAGGCACGAAAAGCATGGAAACTGCAGGAAGTGCCGATTGGCTGTGTGATCGTAAAAGAGGATAAGATTATAGCACGAGGCTATAACCGAAGGAATACGGATAAGAATACACTGGCACACGCGGAACTTCTGGCGATTCGAAAAGCCAGTAAAGCAGTGGGAGACTGGAGACTGGAAGAGTGTACGATGTACATTACACTGGAACCATGTCAGATGTGTGCAGGTGCAATTGTTCAGGCGAGGATTCCGCGAGTGGTGATCGGCAGCCGTAATCCAAAGGCAGGCTGTGCCGGATCCATTCTGAATCTGTTGGATGTACCGCAGTTTAATCATCAGGTAGAACTGACAGAGGGTGTTCTGGAAGAAGAATGTTCTGTGATGCTTTCAGATTTTTTCCGCGAACTTCGAAATCGCAGGAAAAATGATCAAAAAAATTAAAAAATCTTGAAAAAATATAAAAAAACACTTGCATTTTATTTGTAAAGTGGTTATAATATGTCTTGTTCGTTAAGGAAATAGGACATGCGCCTTTAGCTCAGTTGGTAGAGCACCTGACTCTTAATCAGGGTGTCCAGGGTTCGAGCCCCTGAAGGCGCATTGAAGAGCACTGTTTTTGACACACTAGAGGTCGGGGACGGTGTTTTTTGTTGTTTGGACAGAAGAATGATTTGACATTTTCAGAATATACTGTTAATATAAAAACAGCTAAAAGATGTTATGTGGCATAAGTTACAAGAAAACCCCAGAGGTGTCAGCTCTGGGGTTTTCCTTTCTTTTGGGTTGGTGCTGTCTAATGATCTCCATCCAACCACTTGCAAATGTAATAGCCAGCTACACTTGCCAATACAGAGATAATAAAAGATGTTATGTATTGCATAAGTCACCTCCTTCCTGCTGGAAAGAGTCGACAGCAAGATCATCATAGCATGGAAATACACGAGATACAACGAAAAGTTAAAATGAACAATACAAAAAATGTAGAAATAAAAAGCAAAAGAATCAGAAAGTCCTATTTTACAATTGACAATCGAGCATTTCATATACTAATATGATTTCATATGAGCTTATCATGTTGGGGAGGCATAGGAATGGTTCGTTTAAGACCTTTTAAGAAGCTGGATATTGATCAAATGCTTTCCTGGATGGAAGATGAGAGGCAGACTGCCGTGTGGGCATCCGGTGTGTTTTCCTGGCCATTAAATCGAGAAGAGATTTTGGCTCGTCTGATACAGGCGCAGGAGGCGGAAGATGAATGGGCTCTGGCATGTCTCGATGAACAGGGAGAGCTCATTGGACAGTTGTATATGCGTATGGTCCATTATAAAGAGAACCGGGTACATCTCAATATGATTGTTATGGATCCGACCAGAAGAGGTCAGGGACTTGGGACGGAAATGGTGAAAAAGACCGTTGAATATGCCTTTTCTATATTAGGGATGCAGAAAGTGACACTGGGAGTCTTTGACTGCAATCCGGGAGCACATATCTGCTATCAAAAAGCAGGTTTTCAGGATACCTTTATAGAAGAACACGCATATGAATATCAGGGTGAGATCTGGAATCGCCAGCATATGGCAATTGAGAGGAAGGTATGATGGTTTATACCTATATGGTTCGGTGCACAGATGAGTCCCTTTATACCGGCATCACGAAGAACATGGGACATCGGATGCGCGAACATTACTATAAGAAGAAACACGGTGCGAAATATACAAAGAGCCGACAGGTAAGATCACTGGAGATGGTCTGGGAGACAGAAAACTGGTCTCATGCAGCAAAACTGGAATTCAGGATTAAACAGCTGAGAAAGCCCCAGAAGGAAGAATTGCTGTCCCATCCGGAGAAGGTGAATCAGCTGTCGGATTTTTTACAAGAGGGGATTTTTTTTGTCCCCCATCCAGAGTACACTCTTGAAATGTATCTGGATGAGGATATGGGATAACTACAGACAAATCTGAGAAGAAGGCGTAAGAGGCAGATGTACCTGAAATTCCGTACCTTTGCCAACGGTGGATTTCAGGCGGATAGAACCATGATGTGCGGTAATGATCCGGCGAACAATGGAAAGTCCAAGACCGGTGCCGTTTTCCTTGTGAGTCACAAACGGAAGAAAGATATCTTTCTGCAGCTCCTTGGGAATCCCGCATCCGTTGTCTTTGACGGCGATCATCAGTTTCGTATCATGGGTAAAGATTTTCAGATCAATTCGGCCACGTTCCTCGATG
>JAFYTM010000128.1 GCA_017558865.1 Lachnospiraceae bacterium | reverse complement strand
GAAAACCGTTTGAAGCATGGAGATACGTATGAAAACAAAGACGATCTCGTATTTACTGACGAGAACGGATCACATCTTTGTCATCCTACTGTTTGGAGAAGCTTCAAAAGACGTGTTACCGCAATCGGATGTCCTGATCTCCGTTTCCATGATCTCCGTCATTCATTCGCTACAATAAGCATTGAAAACGGCGATGATATCAAGACGGTATCCGAAAACCTTGGTCATGCTACTGTTGCTTTTACCTTGGATGTATATGGTCATGTTACCGACAAGATGAAGAAGCAATCAGCCGACCGGATGCAAGAATATATCGCTTCCATTTGCAAGTGATAAAAACTCCGTTGTGATACGGTTGTGGTACGAAAGTATTTGAATATAACAAAACCCCTTGATTTTCAAGGGGTTTTTTGTTTATCTAAAGATGACAAACAGATAAAAATAGAGTAAAATAGAATTATCTTTGGATACTGGGAGGATGCAGAATGGAGAAAAAAATAGTAACCATCAGCAGAGAATATGGAAGTGGCGGAAGATATATTGGTCAGCAGCTTGCAAAAGAGTTGGGAGTACCATGCTATGATCAGAAAATTATTGATATGGTAGCAAAAGAAAGCGGGTTTGCATCGGATTATATTGAGGAAAAGGGAGAGCGTATTACAGGAAGTCTCCTTTTTAATATTGCCAGCAGTCTGACCTATGCGACCAATGTATTGTCAGGAAGTGGAACTTCCCTTCAGGATGAGATTTATTTTATTCAGAATCGAATCATTAGGGATCTGGCAGAGAAGGGACCATGCGTGATTGTTGGAAGATGCGCGGATTATATTCTTCGGGAAAGACAGGACTGTCTGAATGTATTTATTCATGCAGATCACAAAACAAAGATCCAGAGAGCGGTCACATATTTCGATATAGAAGAAAAAGACGCTCCTGCTGTTTTGAAAAAAAGGGATAAAGCCCGTGCCAATCATTATAAATATTATACCGATCAGGAGTGGGGACAGGTCTCCAATTACGATCTGGCCTTGAACAGCGGCGTACTCGGTGTTGAGGGATGTGTAAAAATAATTAAAAATGTATTAGAGCTGGCAAAATGATAAGAGAATATAAAAAAATTTTTCCTGCTGTTTTGTTTTTATTATTTGCTGTATTTGTCTGGAGACAATTTTACGGATTTAATAAAAATGATGAGATTTTTTACATCAGTACGGTTTACCGTTTTTTTCAGGGAGATGCCATGCTGGTGGATGAGTGGAATAATGTGCAGCTATTTGCATTTATTACGTATCCGTTATACTGCCTGGTTCGATTGTTTCATGATTCCAATGAAGGAATCGTATTAATTTTTCGTATTGCCTATCTGGTATATCAGGCAGCGGTGTGTGGTTATTGTTACTGGAGGATGAAACGGTTTGGATGGGTGCGAATTCTTCCGGCACTGTTTTATTTTGTGACAACGCCATATAATATTAACAGTTTGTCCTATAATACGCTGGCGTTTGGATTTATCCTTTTGACCTTGGTGACGCTTTCCAGTATGGAAGACTGGAATATTCGGGACAGCATTCTAAGCGGTATTTTTACAGCTGGGGCTGTACTGGCGAACCCTTATGTGGTATTGTTATTTGTTGTATATGGAATTTTATGTGCAGGTCATACTCTGTATCGTAAGTATGCTGGTGGACAGACAGAAGCGGTTTTATCTTTTCGACATTTTTTCTGGATGGGTATCGGTGCGTTTTTGGTCTGCGTATTATTCTTTGTGTTTGTTTTTTCCAGAGGAAGTTTAGAAGAGATTTTTGAGAGCATTACTTATATTGTGATGGATTCGGAACGTCAGAAATCTTTCTGGGAAAAATTTGCAAAGTATTTTATTCGTATTCATCGGTATTATAAATTTCTTGTGTACGTAACAGGGATTCTGATCGTATTAAAGATTGCGGACAGGAAGAAAAAATTACCATCTATGTTTTATATTGCAGTGGATGCAGTTACTGCGATTCCTTACATTGTATATTACGGATTTTTCTGGGAGATGGTAGGGATCAATTATATGCTGATTCCGCTGGCATTTCCGGGTATCATCGCGTATGTGGTTTCTGAGAAGAAAGACCGAAAGCTTTTTTATGGCTGGTATGTTCCGGGACTGCTGTATACGATACTGGCGCATTTTGCAACAAATACAGGAATATTGACGGTATCTGCTTCTTATATGATTGCATCTGCGGCTTCCATATTGCTTCTTTGGCAGGCGGTAAAGGAAGTGGATAAAAAGCAGTTATATTTGTGTTTTAGTATTATTTTGGCAGTGCAGTTTTCAGCCTGTGTATGGCAAAGAGTGGTCTATGTGTGGGGAGATGAGCATCTGGAGTATCTGACCTCTGCATTGACGATGGGACCGATGAAAGGAATTCATACATCTATAGAAAATAAGCATCTTTATATGGAAGTCATGCAGGATATGAATGAACTGCAGCTTACGAAGGATGATAAATTATTTGTTGTGGGTATTGCACCGTGGATGTATTTGAATACCGAAGCAGAATGCGGAGCGTACTCCACATGGGAGACATTGGAGACGGATCCGTTGATTCCGATCTACTATGAGATCAGACCGGAAAAGCTGCCGACGGTTATTTATTGTTATGAATATGAAGAAAGCATTCTGGACACAGAATTTGCATATGAATTTATAAATAAGGGTTATGAACCCAGAAGGATGCGGCGCGGCATGGTATTGGAGCGTCGATAAGGAGAGATAAGTGATGATTGATTTTAATGTACCGCCATATGTGGGAACCGAATTAAAATATGTGGAAGAGGCTGTCGCTGTGAATCGCAAAATATGCGGGGATGGTCCATTCACACACCGTTGTAATGAATGGCTGAAGGAAAAGACAGGGACAACCAAGGCTCTTTTGACTACTTCCTGTACGCATGCAACAGAGATGGCAGCTCTGTTGACAGGGATCAAAGAGGGGGATGAGGTCATTATGCCGTCATATACGTTTGTATCAACGGCAGATGCATTTGTATTAAGAGGAGCTGTTCCTGTATTCGTGGATATCCGTCCGGATACGATGAATATTGATGAAGAAAAGATTGAAGCTGCCATTACGGAAAAAACGAAAGCAATTGTTCCGGTTCATTATGCAGGAGTGTCCTGTGAGATGGATAAGATCATGGAACTGGCAGAAAAGTATCATCTTGCAGTGATTGAAGATGCTGCACAGGGAATTATGAGTACTTATAAAGGAAAAGCACTTGGAACCTTTGGAGATTATGGATGCTTTTCTTTCCACGAGACAAAGAATTATAGCATGGGAGAGGGCGGTGCTCTTCTGATTCGTGATGCAGAACATGTGGAGCAGGCAGAGATCATTCGTGAGAAGGGAACCAATCGTGCGAAGTTTTTCCGCGGTCAGATTGATAAGTATACGTGGGTAGATGCTGGATCTTCTTATTTGCCGGGAGATATGAATGCAGCTTATTTGTTGGCTCAGCTTGATAAAGCAGATGAGATTTTTGATGATCGTATGAGAAGCTGGGAACTGTATTATGAACTTCTGAAACCATTGGAAGAAGCAGGCAAGATTGAGCTTTCGTATGTACCTGAACATTGTACGCATAATGCACATATGTTTTATTTGAAAGCAAAGGATCTGGAAGAACGTACAGAGTTGATTCAATTCTTAAAGCAGAATGATATTCAGGCGGTATTTCATTATATTCCGCTTCACAGCGCACCGGCAGGTCTGAAATACGGAAGATTTCACGGAGAGGATATCTATACCACAAAAGAGAGTGAACGGCTTGCAAGACTTCCTCTGTATTACGGCTTGAAAGAAGAACAGGTCCGCTATATTGCTGAAAAAGTGATTGAATTTTATGCTTAGGGAACAGAAAGACATATTATGAAAAAGATTGTTATCATAGGAGCGAATGATTTTCAGAATCAATTGATTTTAAAAGCAAAAGAGATGGGATTTGAGACCCATGTATTTGCATGGAAGGATGGCTCTGTTGGAGAGCGAACGGCAGATTATTTTTATCCGGTCAGTATTGTGGAGATCGATCAGATTGTAGAAAAATGTAGAGAGATTCAGCCGGATGCAATCGCCAGCATTGCTTCTGATCTTGCAAATATTACAGTCAGTAAAACAGCAGAAGCTTTAGGACTTCCGGGAAACAGTTCGGAATGTATTGAGATATCTACCAATAAATACGCCATGAGGGAAGCTTTTATGAAGCAGGGAATCCCGACACCGAAGTTTTACAGGGTAGATCAGGTGACGGACGAATTGTTGCGTATGCATTTACCGATCATTGTGAAGCCTACGGATCGGTCAGGAAGCCGTGCGATCACAAAGATTACCGATTTTGCACAGTTGGAAGATGCGATTCAGAATGCAGTCGATCAGTCCTTTGAAAAGAAGGCGATTGTCGAAGAGTATATAGAGGGAGAGGAATATAGCTACGAATGTATTTCTTATAAGGGACAGCATACCAATCTGGCTGTTACCAAGAAATATACGACAGGAGCACCTCATTTTATTGAGACTGGACATTGTCAGCCATGTGGGCTTTCGGAAGAGATGCTGCAGAAAGTGCAGAAGACGATGTATGCGGCTTTGGATGCACTGAAGATTACAGACGGTGCTTCTCATGGTGAGTTTAAGATCACGCCGGATGGGGATGTGAGGATCATAGAGATCGGTTCCCGGATGGGTGGGGATTGTATTGGTTCTGATCTGGTATTTTTGTCTACAGGGTATGATTTTATGGAGATGGTCATTGATACAGCATCTGGAAAACAACCGAATTTGATACCGAAGAGGGAGCCAAAGTTTGCAGAAGTTCGTTTTTTGTTTACGATGGAGGATGTGGAACAGATGCGTGCATATGAAGCAGCGCATCCAGAAGAGATTTATCGAATCAGTGAGATCGATTTGTCCAATCTGGGACAGGTGTCTGACAGCTCCACGAGATTGGGATATTATATTATTGTAAAAGATTTGCAGTAGAAAAGAGGATGTCATGCTTTATTCTGTAATTATTCCCTGTTATCGTTCTTCAGAAACGATTGAACATGTAGTGGATATGACCAGGGAAGAGATGGTTAGACTTGGACGTGGAAATGTCGAATTTGTACTGGTCAATGACTGTTCTCCTGATGGAGGGAAAACCATTGCAAAACTGGTGGAAATGGCAAAAAAATATAAAGATGTCAAAGTGGTTGATTTGGCGAAAAATGCAGGACAGCATAACGCTTTAATGGCTGCACTGCGTCATGCAGAGGGTGATGTGATCATCGGTATGGATGATGATGGGCAGACCCATCCATCGCAGCTTGGAAAGATGTTTGAGGCGTTTGACCAGGGATATGATCTGGTATATGGTTATTATCCGGATAAGAAGCACAGCTGGTTCCGGAATCTTGGAAGTAAATTCAATGACTGGACGATTGATTCCATGATTCAGAAGCCAAAGGGTGTGCATACATCCAGTTATTATATTGTCAGAAAGTTTGTCAGAGATTATTCGGTGCAGTATCAGGGTTCATATACCTATCTGTTAGGCTTGTTTATGCGTTGTACACAGAATATTGCCAGTGTGCCGGTACAGCATTTTGAACGTGAGGTAGGAGAATCCGGTTATACGTTGGGACAGTTGATTCGTCTGTGGTCCAGTGTCATTGGATTTTCAGTGATTCCGCTTAGGATCTCTGCATTTACAGGATTTTTCTTTGCGGCAGTCGGAATTATCATGGCGATTGTGGTGGTCATTATGAAATTTGTTCGTCCGGATATGTCGATGGGCTGGCCTTCTATGATGTGTGCAATTTCGTTTTTCTCTGGTCTGAATTTCCTGTTCCTTGGAATGATCGGGGAGTATCTGGGAAGAATGTTCCTTGGAATGAACAAGGAGCCGCAGTATGTGATCCGTGAAGTCTATAATATGGAGAGCGAGGGACTGGAGTGACAGAAGAAAAGAAATCAAACAAATCAAAGATTTTGATCCTGCTTTCTCTTTCTCTGGTTATTCAGAGCTTAAGTTCAGTCTTTATTAAGATGGCAGGAAAATATGAGACACTTTCCAAAGAATTTATTATCTTTTATGTACTGGCGGTTGGATGTCTGGGAGTATTTGCAATTATGTGGCAGCTTTTGCTGGAACTGATTCCTTTGACAACAGCCTATCTTCGGAAGGGAATTTTATATATTCTCATATTGATCTGGTCCGTGATTTTATTCAAAGAACAGGTAACACTGAACAATGTCATTGGAAGTATCATTATTATTGCGGGGATCAGTCTACATGGAATGGATGAACATTAGTTATGTGCTGGCATTTTTGGCGGTATTTGTGGCATCGGTATCTCAGATTCTGCTGAAACAGTCAGCACAGCAGGAACATAAAAATATAATTTTAAAATTTCTGAACTGGCGTGTAATTTTAGGATATGCGCTTTTGTTTGGAACAACGGTGATCAATGTATTTGCCTATCGGGGAGTAGAATTAAAAGTAACACCAATGATTGAATCTACTGGGATCATCTGGGTGACACTTTTGGCTGCGTTGATTCTTGGCGAGAAGCCGACTCTTCGTTCGGTATTATCCATTTTAGTAACCATCGTTGGAATTATTGTATTTTCTTTGTAAAGATGAGTAAATTATTTGAACAGTTAAAAACATATGCGGATTCCGATTATCTGCCCATGCATATGCCGGGACATAAGCGCCGGATGGGTGATCTCGGAAATCCGTTTTTTATTGATATAACGGAGATTGGCGGTTTTGATAACCTTCACCATGCTGAAGGGATTCTTTTGGACGCGCAGAGGCGGGCGGCAGATCTCTATCATTCAGAAGAGACGCACTATCTGATCAATGGAAGTACAGCGGGAATCCTGTCGGCAATCTCTGGATGTGTGTCTTTTGGAGGGAAAATTCTTCTCGCAAGAAACAGTCATAAGTCGGCATATCATGCAGTTATGCTCAAGGGACTTCAGGCAGAGTATCTTTATCCACAATCCCTTAATGAAATGGGGATAAACGGTCCAATTTCACCTGAAGATGTGGAAAACATACTAAAAAAGGATTCCGATATTCAGGCAGTGATGATTACTTCCCCTACCTACGATGGGATTGTGTCAGATGTGAGAACAATCGCTGAGATTGTGCATGGCTATGGACTGCCATTGATCGTGGATGAGGCTCATGGAGCGCATTTTCCTTTTTCCAGACATTTTCCTGAGGATTCCATATCCTGTGGCGCAGATGTAGTGATTCATAGTCTGCATAAGACATTGCCGACGCTGACGCAGACGGCAGTACTTCATCTGAATGGATCTCTGGTCAATCGCGAGCGTATACGGAAATATCTGACGATTTATCAGAGCAGCAGCCCGTCTTATGTATTAATGGCAAGCATTGATCAATGTGTGGAATGGATTGCTTCTCATACGAGCGCATTTGAACAGTTTTATAAAGACTTGATTCAATGCAGGGAGAAGCTTCGGGAATTGAAAATATTGAAGCTTTTAGAGGCTTCTGGAATGGATGAATCGAAGATTCTGATATCGGTAATGAATGCGCAGATCAGCGGACATGAACTGGATCAGATTCTGCGGGAGAAATATCACATTGAGTTGGAGATGGCATGCAGTTCGTATGTCTGTGCGATTACATCCATAGGAGATACAAAAGAAAGTCTGAATCGTTTGACAGAAGCATTGCAGGAAATAGATAAGTCGTTACAAAGAGTATCTGGAGCAATTTTTTGGGGGGATGGTGTCATACGAACGGAAAGCGTATGTACGATTCAGCAGGCAGAGGAAGCAGAAAAAGAGCAATGTCTTTTAGAAAATGCGGATGGAAAAATCAGCGGTGATTTTGTGACGCTTTATCCTCCGGGGATACCGATTCTGGCACCTGGAGAAAAAGTCAGTGTCGCAATTGTGGAAAGACTGAAGCGATATACAGAAGAGGGGTTTGAAGTGCATGGAATCAGGAATGGTTCTTTGCTGGTGTTAAAGAGGGAGTATTATGGGTAAAATTTTTTGTCTGATGGGGAAGAGTTCCTCTGGAAAAGATACCATTTATGAAAAATTGATGAAGGATTCTTCTTTGGGGCTGAAAAGAATTGTGCCCTATACAACACGTCCCATTCGAGAGGGAGAACGGGATGGTGTAGAGTATCATTTTGTGTCAGAGGAACAGCTGCAGGGATTGCAGGCAGCAGGAAAAGTCGTGGAGCTTCGGGCTTATGATACAGTACATGGGGTATGGAAGTATTTTACGGTATGTGAAGACGAGATGGATTTGAATGAAGATTCTTATGCAGTCATTGGAACGTTGGAGTCCTGGCATGCGATGTGTGCATATTTTGGAAGAGATGTGATGGTTCCGGTTTATATTGAAGTAGAGGATGGACTTCGCCTGGAACGTGCGCTCTTTAGAGAACGTACACAGAGTCATCCAAAGTATCTGGAGCTTTGCAGGAGATTTCTGGCAGATGCGGAGGATTTTTCAGAGAAAAACCTTGAAAAAGAGGGTATTACAAAGCGTTTTGAGAATATAGAGTTTGATGTCTGTTTTCAAGAGATAAAACTTTTCATTCAAAAAGAAATGCGGTATAATGAACGAATGGGGAGGTGAGTCACATGGCCGGATTTGCAGACGTACTTGGACATGAACAGACAATCGCACATATGAAGAATGCGATACAATTAAGAAAGGTATCTCATGCCTATATTATTAACGGAGAAAAAGGTTCTGGAAAGAAGATGCTGGCGAATATCTATGCACAGACCTTGCAGTGTCAGACAAAGGGGACAGAACCATGTATGGAATGTCCGTCCTGTAAGCAGGCAATGAACCGGAATCAGCCGGATATTATTTATGTGACCCATGAAAAGCCCAATACGATCAGTGTAGAGGATATCAGAGGTCAGCTGAACGGAGATATTATGATTAAGCCGTACAGCAGTCCTTATAAGGTTTATATTGTAGATGAAGCGGAAAAGCTGACTGTACAGGCGCAGAATGCTCTGCTGAAGACGATAGAGGAGCCGCCGATGTATGCGGTGATTCTGCTTTTGACAACGAATGCAGGGATGCTTTTGCCGACGATTCAGTCCAGATGTGTAAAGCTGGATCTAAAACCGGTTTCTTCTGCAAACATTAAGACCTATCTGATGGAGCAGTTGGAGATACCAGAATACAGAGCAGATATCTGTACGGCATTTGCACAGGGAAATGTAGGAAAAGCCAGAAGGCTTGCGCTGTCGGAAAGTTTTGGTGAGATGCTGGAACATGCGCTTCATTTGGTAAAATATATTTCAGAGATGGAGGTCAGTGATCTGATCGAAGATCTGAAAAAGATCAATACATACAAGATGGAGATCAGTGATTATCTGGATCTTTTGACCGTATGGTACCGGGATGTACTTTTATTTAAAGCGACCCGGGATGCAGACAGTCTGATTTTTTCGGATGAATTGAAAAATGTCAGTGAGAAAGCGAAGAGAAGTTCGTATGAAGGACTTGAGATTATTATAAAAGCATTGGAGAAAGCAAAGCTTCGTTTGAATGCCAATGTGAATTTTGATATGGCACTGGAGCTTCTGCTTCTGACCATGAAGGAGAATTGATTATGATAAAGGTAATTGGTGTCCGTTTTCGTCATGCGGGAAAGATCTATTATTTTTCCCCTGGGAAATTAAAAATCCATGCGGGGGACCATGTCATTGTGGAGACTGCCCGTGGAGTAGAGTATGGCCATGTAGTCATCGGAGTAAAGGATGTGGAGGATGACAAGGTGGTGCAGCCGTTAAAGCCGGTGATTCGTCTGGCTACGGTACAGGATGATGAACAGGCAGATGCGAATAAGGCAAAAGAAAAAGAGGCTTTTCAGATTTGTCTTGAGAAGATTAAAAAACATGGTCTGGAGATGAAATTGATCGATGCGGAATATACGTTTGATAACAATAAGGTACTGTTCTATTTTACTGCAGATGGAAGAATTGATTTCCGTGAGCTTGTAAAAGATTTGGCTGCTGTATTTAAGACACGTATTGAGCTGCGTCAGATCGGTGTGAGAGATGAGACAAAGATTCTGGGCGGCATTGGTATCTGTGGAAGACCGCTTTGTTGTCATACCCATCAGTCGGAATTTCTTCCGGTATCGATTAAGATGGCAAAAGAACAGAATCTGTCGTTGAATCCGACAAAGATTTCCGGCGTATGCGGACGTCTGATGTGCTGTCTGAAGCATGAGGAGGAGACTTACGAAGAACTGAACAGCCGTCTTCCGGGTGTTGGTGATTATGTAACCGCAAAGGATGGCAGCAAAGGAGAAGTCAGTTCGGTGAATGTGCTTCGTCAGTTGGTAAAGGTAATTGTAACGCTGGAAAATGAAGAGAAAGAGATCCGGGAATATCGGGTAGATGAACTGCGTTTTAAACCGCGTCGGAAAAAGGCGGCAAAAGGCAGTGCAGCAGATGAGAAAGCGTTAAAGGAACTGGAAGCACTGGAGCGCAGGGAAGGAAAATCAAAGTTAAATGACAACTAAGACAGGAACACTGTACTTGTGTGCCACACCGATTGGAAATCTGGAAGATATGACCTTTCGGGTGGTGCGCACCTTACAGGAGGTAGATTTGATTGCGGCGGAGGATACGAGGAACAGTATTAAGCTTTTGAATCATTTTGATATCCATACGCCGATGACCAGTTATCACGAATATAATAAAATCGAAAAAGGCCGTTCACTGGTAAAACGGCTTCTGGAAGGACAGAATATAGCATTGATCACCGATGCGGGAACTCCGGGAATCTCTGATCCGGGAGAAGAGCTGGTGCGGATGTGCCAGGAAGCTGGTGTCACGGTTACTTCTCTTCCGGGAGCATGTGCCTGTGTGACGGCCCTTACAATATCTGGACTTTCCACCAGAAGATTCTGTTTCGAGGCATTCTTGCCGAAAGATAAGAAGGAACGCAGAGCAGTGTTGGAAGAACTGGTGGATGAGACCAGGACAACGATTATCTATGAGGCCCCTCATCGACTGAAGAAGACACTGCAGGAGCTTTTGGATGTGCTTGGCAACCGCAGACTTACTGTCTGCCGGGAACTGACCAAGAAGCATGAGACAGCATTTGCAACGACGCTGGAAGAGGCGGTTGTATTTTATGGGCAGCAGGAGCCAAAAGGGGAATGTGTACTTGTGTTGGAAGGACGTTCCCGCGAAAGTCTCGTGGAAGAGAAACAGAAGAGTTTTCAGGAAATGTCGATACCAGAGCATATGAAGCTCTATGAGGATCAGGGGATGGATCGGAAGGAAGCCATGAAGCAGGTGGCAAAAGACCGCGGGGTTGGCAAAAGAGAAATCTATCAGGCACTACTGGAAGCAGGGGAGTAGAGTAAGGATGGAAATAACATTAAAAAATGGAGAAAGGATTGATGAACTGCACCGGAATGGTTACCGGATCATTCAGGATACGGGAAGATTCTGTTTTGGAATGGATGCGGTGCTGTTGTCTGGTTTTGCCAAAGTAAAGTCAGGAGAAAAGGTTTTGGATATGGGAACAGGTACTGGGATTATTCCGATTCTTCTGGAGGCAAAGACAAAAGGGGAAGCTTTTGTTGGACTGGAAGTACAGACAGAAAGTGCTCACATGGCAGAGCGCAGTGTCAGGCTGAATGGTCTGGAGCATAAGATTCGGATTGTGACGGGTGATATCAGGGAGGCCGATCAGATATTTGGTGCAGCTTCCTTTCAGGTGGTGACGTGTAATCCTCCGTATATGATTGCAGATCATGGACTGCCAAACCCGGATCAGCCAAAAGCAATCGCGCGGCATGAAGTGCTTTGTACACTGGAAGATGTGATTACGCAGGCATCACGGCTGCTGATGCCGGGGGGACGTTTTTATATGGTGCATCGTCCGTTTCGTCTGGCAGAGATCATGACTGGTCTGTGTGCTCATGGGCTGGAACCGAAACGGATGCGGCTGGTATATCCATTTGTGGACAGAGAACCGAATATGGTGCTGATTGAGGCTTTAAAAGGGGGGAAACCTCGTATTACAGTGGAAAAGCCTTTGATCATTTATAAAGAGCCGGGAACATATATGGACGAGATATACGACATCTATGGATATTAGAGTATAGGGGATGAGTGCAGTGGCAGTACAGAAAAATGATTTTGGACAGGGCAGTATGGCGCGGAATATTATGAGCATGGCAGTGCCGATGACGGTAGCTCAGTTATTAAATATTCTGTATAATCTGGTCGATCGTATGTATCTGGGAAGAATACCTGGTGCGTCATCATTGGCATTGACCGGTGTTGGACTGACGTTTCCGATCGTGACAATGATCAATGCGTTCAGTGGCCTGTTTGGTATGGGAGGTGCACCTCTTTGTTCAATTGCCAGAGGTGAAAAAAATATGGATCGGGCGGAAAAGATCATGCAGAATTCTTTCTGGATGCTGAGTTTTTCAGGAATTGCGCTGACCATTGTATTTTTATTGTTTCAGAAACCGCTTTTGTATACGTTTGGAGCCAGTGACGCAACCTATCCGTATGCCAGTGGCTATCTGACGATCTATCTTCTGGGAAGCCTGTTTGTCATGATTTCTCTTGGAATGAATCCTTTTATCAATTCGCAGGGATTTGGAAAGATTGGTATGACCACCGTGGCACTTGGAGCGATTATCAATATTGCGCTGGATCCATTGTTTATCTTTGTTTTTAAAATGGGAGTGCAGGGAGCTGCTTTGGCGACGATTATTGCGCAGTTGTGTTCCTGTGCATGGGTCTTAAGATTCCTGACCGGAGAAAAAGCACTTTTAAGGCTTCGCATTGAGAAGCCGCAGATGGACTGGAAGCTGGTAAAAGAGATCACGATTCTTGGAACTTCGAATTTTATTGTGAATTTTACAAACAGTCTGGTACAGGTTACCTGTAATCGTCAGCTTCAGATCTATGGCGGAGACTTGTATGTAGGTGTTATGACGATCTTAAATTCTGTTCGTGAAGTGGTAGTTATGCCGGTACTTGGAATTACCAATGGTGCTCAGCCAGTGATTGGATTTAATTATGGTGCGAAAAAATATGACCGTGTGAAGCAGGGAATTAAATTTATGACGGTCATTGGTATT
>JAFYTM010000127.1 GCA_017558865.1 Lachnospiraceae bacterium | reverse complement strand
AAGCTCAAGGATACGATATCAGTCAGTTGGTTAAATGCAACGATAACTAATGATTATTCTGTTCTTTAATACATCTCAAATCAAGGGGACTATGTACCCTTATTTAAGTGCGTCACAAAAGCTACTTTCTTTTTCACTCTTACTCCTTTATCTGATTGATTTTTGTATTTTCACCACCACAACGGTAATGTTATCGTGTCCTCCGTCCGCCTGTCCCAAAGCCTCCTCTGTCAACTTTACAGCTGCCAGCTCAGGGCTGTCTTTCCATAGTGCGAGAACCCGTCTCATTTGTGCCTGGGAAAGGCTGTCCGTCAATCCATCGGTCGCAATCACAACAAGCTGCCCTCTCCTAAGAGGAATCGGTCTGGAAAATGTCGCCGTCAGCCTTCCATGAGAACGCTCCATGCCAACGTACTTGGTAAGCCTTTTCCCATAGATATTTCCAACTGTCCTCTCTGACTGCCCAAGTCTCTGCGCTTCATTATCATCCTTTGTAAGCTTATGAAGCGTTCCATTTTCAAAAAGAAAGACAGCACTGTCACCAATATTGAAAACAGCCAGCTCATCCGCAAAAACAACTGCTCCACTGAGGGTAGCACCCATACGGGAAATCTCATTTTCATTCTCCGAACAGGAAAGCATACTCTGGTTCGTGCCATGAATCATCTCCTGAAACGCCTGTATATAGGCATATTTCTCCTGATGTCTGCGGGCTGCCCTTTCCTGATGCATCCCACTGAACATACTCAACGCCTCTGTCACCATGCTGCTTGCCACTTCTCCATGCCTGTGACCGCCCATCCCGTCACTGACCGCAAAGATCCGGTTCGTGGAACTGTCCACTACCAAATGCTTCTGTATACTTTTCACTGCTGTCTGTGACAAACTGTTCTGCTCTTCCAATGTAAGGAAGCTGCCGATAAAAAAATTATCCTCATGGTTCTTTCTGCAACTGCCTATATGTGTTATGGCAAAACACTCAAAGGAAAATGCCATAGCCACACCCTCCTATACAACTTTTAAATAGCTTCCATCCCAGATTCCCGCTTCCAACAACGTATCCGCGTCTTCCAGCATACGACCATTTCCAATAAGCCGGGATGTCTCCTCCAGTTGGATTCCTTTCATCTTCACAGCCTCTGCAATCACTGGCAGAAGCCGTTCTACTTTCACATCAGCTGGAATCTCCATATCAAATACCTGTTCTTCACAGACCAGGCTGACGATTACTTTATCCACCATCTTTTTCTCCCTATGAAAATCGGACTGCTGTATTTCTGATCTGCCCGGCTCCCTTCTGATCTGCCTTTCGGTACGCCTCCGCCGCATTTCTCAATGCTGTCTTTTTCCGTTTTAACTCCTGTTCTGTCCAATCAATAAACTGTCTGGCATATTTCAGGTTGTTTTCTATATCCCTGCAGCAGTTTCGTACATAGCTTTCTCTATAATGGCTATAAACCCGATCAATGATTTTGTCTGCATTTTGGGCTGCCTGTTCCGCATTCAGATAACAGGAACGAAGCTCTCCTATAGATTCTTGCATCGCATCCACTCTGGAGACTGTCACTGCGATCACACTTCCATAAGATAACGCTGCAGAACCACCTCCAAATATGGTATCAAGCCATCCTTTGACTCCTCCAAAAAAGTCAGCAAGAGAACGACTGAACCGGTCAATAAAATCAGACACTGCAGACATGACACGACCGGCAAATTCGATAATTGCCTGCTTCGCCTCCTGACATCGTTCCACTAATTCCCGGACAATATCCCGAATCAGCTCCCCGAACATATCGGCAAGGTTCTCTGCCCAGGCATACATCATTGCTGCTATGCCCATCAGGAAATCTCCAACGGATTCAATAAAAGAGGTAATCTCTTTCCAGTGCTGAATAATATAATTCAGAAGTATCGTCACAGAGATCAATGCGATCACTGCAATCACAATCTGTGGATGTGTTGCCAAAATTACGGCTGCTTTTACAAACAACTTTGTAATGACTGCTCCTCCAAAAATATCTGACATTTCAAAAGTACCATCAAATACCCCTATCACACTATCCAGTACTGTTGCACCCATCCATACAGTTCCTCCAACTGCAAGGACCGCTGGCGCACATACAAGTGCCACTGCTGTCAGTCCTACAAGCATACTTATACTATTTTCACTTTTTGCCATACCTTTCACCGCATCCATAGCAAGCTCTCCGATTAAAGCCCGTCCTTCTTCTGTGGTCACAGCAGTTTTTAATATCAAAGGAATACCAACAGAAATGAGTCCGCAGAATTCTTCCACATTCGCCTTTTCTCTGCCTACCGTTCCTTCCATGTAACCATACGGACTGTCCAGACCTACTTCCATCAGATACATGATAGAAACCGCACAATCCTCCAGCTCTTCTTTATCCAGCTTCATCATTTCTTTTGAGAGCACTGCAATATATTCTCCCAGCTTTCCCTGTGTGCAGAACGTACTTTCCCCTGTCAACTCCGAAGTAAAAATACTATTCCTCAACAAAGGACTTCCATCTTCTGCTTCATCATAGAAAAAATATGGCAGGTCGTGGTAGCCGACAACATCATGGGCATAAGGCGTAGAGATGAAATAAGTCTGTCCGCTGTCAATCAACACTTTTCCAAGGTCATGCACATAGTCATTTTCGCCATTGATCGAATACATCTTCTCAAGCTGCTCCTGATAATCCGGCTGAGCCATAAAGCGTTCCACAGCATCCACTGAGAATCCCTGACCATCAATAGAATAACATTTCAGGATACGTTCCCAGTTCTCCGAGAACATCGTTACGTACTGTGCCAGATTGCCTCCCTTGGAGTGACCTGTAACATACAATTCTTTATCAGAATATTTGTTGGCTATGTATTCAAAATATTCCAAAGCATACTTTTGTGCTTCGCTGTCCTCCACAAGACCTACGCCGTTATCCACCCATTTTCCATCACCGGTTCCACGATAGACAACGATCAGGTTGCCTTCTGCATCTTCAAAGGTGTTGGCGATAAGTTTCTTCATGTCGTAGTTTCCATACTCTTCATCCCAGGAGCTTTGATCTATGAGCTTTATCTGTCCGATATCAGAATCCTTAGTAATGGAGTTTAATATTTCCCTATACTGTTCAGTTACCACTTTATTCTTTATCGCTCTATCCAAATGATTTTTAAAATCGTCATCTGAAATAATTTTCCATATAGGCCAACCTTCCCAGTCTATATACTGTATATCCGTATATGTAAATATATTTAAGATAGCCTGCAGATCAATATCATTCATTTCCGTCTGCGTCATACCTTTTCTCTCCACTCTATAATGCTAAATGTTCCATCTGACGACACCCGAAATCGCAACCAGAGCATTGTTTCAAGTATATCTACATCTAACTGCGAAAAATTCACAAACTGAGAAGAATTCCCCGCAAAATACAACTGACCATGTGCAAGCATATGATGCTTGGAAAATTCTTTTTCCAGAATTTGAAGAAATTCTTCTCTGTCTCCTATTACGTAATCTTCTTTGACAATGGCTACAAAACGAATACGCGACTCCACATTTGACACATACTCCTCAAATGTCGTTTCATTTGAAAAAAAATCCGTAGTTCCGTGATATCCCACTTTATAATGCAATAAAATATCCGTCTTCACAGCACTGCTCAATATTTCTTCCAGCAGTTCATATGTCTGCTGTTCGTATTTATGCTCCACATAATTGTCCGAATAACTATCATCCTCCGGAGAATACGTAACCACGATCTCCGCATCCGGATATTTCTCAGACGTTACGAGGATCTGTCTGGCAGTTCCTCCCGTCCCTCCACCAAACGGAGCAGAATATGTAAAATGATCCTCATATTTCTCATTCATATGATTAACCATCTGATCTGCCAGAGATTCCCGTCTCATACAACCTGTCACTCCCATCGCAATCGCTGCCGCAAAAAAAGATGCAGCAACCCTATGTATCCATGTTCCCATCTATTTATTGCGCATCTGCCGTGCGATATCCGCATCTGCTTTCTGCTGGATTTCAATCGCTTTTTTCAGAAGGTCTGCATACTGGTTGATACAATCAATCATCTTGTCAAATTCTTTCTTGGATTTTGTGAACTCATCCACAAAAGCATTAGAAGAGTCGCCTTCCCACCAGGATTTAACATTTCTTACATCTCTCTCAAGATTATTTACTGTAGTCTGTGCATCATTTGCTTTTCTTTTAATTTTGCTTACTGCGGAATTCGCTTCACTTGTACTAAGTTTAATTCTGTCTGCCATATTTTATTTCTCCTTTTTGTATGTTTTATTTTTCTTTTTCGCGGCGCTCACGCTCCGCCCTTGCAATAAGCGATGGTAATCGTTCCAAGCCATCTACTGCTCTTTCCAGATATCGCACAAACTGTGCGGCATCCTGGTCGATATCCCGATATGCATGGATGAAAGTCTCTCCTCCTTTCCCTTTCCACCATCTGCTGGCATCATTCATGACTGTCTGCATCTGCTGGCGTTTTCGTTTTACATCTCCTACGGTCTGACTAAGAAGCTGCCTTTGTTGTCTTACTTCATTTTCATACGCCATAGCTGCCACCTCCATGAAATAATGCTTTGAACTTCACGGCCTTTTTCTTCTGAATAAAATAACCATAGCCGTGAGGAAGCTGTTCGCTTTGCTGGGTATAGCTGATATTATTCACCTCAAATTGACTGCTGTGTTCATGGAAGCTGCCGCCCAACAAGATCGAACACCCCTGTTGGAGCATCCTGTTGACTACACTTCCGCCTGATGAAACCAGTTCTGATGCATCTCCTGCCGCATAGAAAGAAAAACCATTATTTTTTATACCTCGAATCAAATCTTCTAGCAGATCTGTCTCATCATACCCTGCATGGTCAAGCCACTGGGTCAGATTATCAACGATGAGTGTAAGCTTTTCCCCGTCTGCCGCTCTCCTCAATACATCCATCATCTGTTCCCCGCCTTCATCCTGTGCATTCAAGAATATGACTTTTCCTTTTGAAGAAAGCTGTCTGGAGATTACCTTCAACAGATTCGTTTTTCCGCTTTCCTCGACTCCGGATATAAGTAAAAGCCTGTTTTCTACAGAAAAAGCAACCGGGGCAATCTCATCCTCTGAAAGTCCGATTGCGATACGGTCTTCGGAAATATGTTTGATATGCTGACAAAGGACAATCTCCGGCATAACCGGAATCTCCTGCGGTAAATTCCCACACCAGTCTGATGCAAGCTCTGCACAACGCTGCCTGATCAGGGATACATATTCCACATCATCGGACGCATTCACCGCAAGTGCTGTCTGGAATTCCATCGGCGGTTTCCCCTGGATTAGCCCCCTTCCAGCCACCTTCGCCGGCTCCAGCCCTTCCGTGTCACCCATAATATCCCGATAATCAGCCATTTCAATCATCCGCAGGGATAATGCCTGTTTAAAATTCTGGCTCAAATGATAGCTTATGCTTCCGCTCAAGGAAGATGCCGTAATCACCAGAAAAATACCATAACTGCTTCCTTCCCGTGACAGACGCACAAACATATCTTCTATTTCCGGATACAGCTCCTTTACCGGTGCAAAATTATCCACAATGACCACAAAAGCAGGATAGGATTCTCCTGTCACCTGACGGTAAGCCTCCAAACTACTTGCTCCAATCTGTGCAAATCTGGTCTTTCTTTTATCCAGATTTGCAGACAACATTTTGGATAAATTCAAAAGCTTCTCCGTTTCATTGCCATTCGCCACTCCGCCGATATGCGGCAAAGCCTGCAGATTTTTCAAGCTCCAGCTTCCAAAATCCATAATGTAGATATTCACCTCATCCGGCGTATAACGTACTGCTAGAGACATGATCATGGTCTGCAAAAGAACCGTTTTACCAGTGGCAGGTGCCCCATAGATAATCATATGTCCATCGGATGCAAGGTCTATCTCGCAAGGATACTGCTTTTGATGACGAGGATCGTCCACAATGCCAATCACCGCAGACAAAGAAGAAGTCTTCCCCGTATCCGGCACATCGGAAAGCACCAGACGTTTTGGCAAACCTTCTTCCCATATCTTTTCTGCACCGGGCAGACCGCTTGCTTTATGAACATCCTTAATCCGTCTCACAATCGCAAGCAGCTCTTTTTCTGATTCTGTTGTATCACTGGATATGTTTCTTCCAACAGGTGTTCTCCTGCCCACTGTATCCACAAAGGATATTCTGACCGGTTCATCCCAAACCGACTTCGTCACAACATTTGCCCCACTGTAATAGGTCTGTACTAATTCAAATATTTCATTGTTGCCAATCTGAATATAAGCTCTTCCAGGTGTTGAGATTGGAATCGAGGCTGCCTCCGGCCTGCTGAGCACGGCTTTGCTCTCCCCTTCATTGGCAACCTTCAAGCACCATTTGAATTTGGAATTTGCACGCACCTCATCTGTAACTACGCCATCCGGCTTCTGTGTGGCAAGAACGAGATGTACACCAAGACTTCGACCAACTCTCGCCGCACTGTCAAGTGCTGCCATAAAATCTGGGAACTTTGATTTCAGTTCAGCAAATTCATCCACAACAATGATTAAATGAGAAAGAGGTCTGGTAAGCTTTCCTTTTTTATATGCATCCTGATAATCATAAATATCACCTATTTTCATAGTTTCAGAAGACGCATCGGCAAATAGCATTTTCCTTCTGGATAATTCACTTTCCAGAGAGAACAGATTCCTCTGAATGTTTTCATCTACATCAGAAATCGTGCCTGCAATATGCGGTAAGCCTTTTAATGTTCCTGCCAGCCCCATTCCTTTAAAATCAATTAATACGAAAGACACATCCTGTGGCGAATAATTCAGGCACATGGACAATATCCACGTCTGTAATACCTCTGATTTTCCAGAACCGGTCGTACCTGCCACCAGCCCATGAGGACCATGTGCCTTTTCGTGAATATCAAACAGGAACGGCTTCCCATTCTCCTTTGTTCCAAGAGGTGCCGCCAAGGATTTTTGTGGATTCGCCGTCATCCAGTTTTTCAGCAAATCAATTTCTTCTGCTGATTGAATTCCATATCCCTGATAAAAGGTAACACTTGATGGAAGCTGACTGCTTTTTACTGCATTCCGATCCCTGATGGGTGCCATAGCACGGGCAAAACGATCATAATCAGCAAATGCATCCAGTACAAAAGAGGTTCTGTTCGTGCTGTTTTCTTTTGCATACACACAGCCTCCTGAATTATTCACTTCAATAAACCACGAACATTCCTTTGGAAGTTTGTTCAGGCTATCAAATAAAAGAATCGCACTTGCACCAGCTTCCATACCACCGGCTGCCAGCAGATGCAACAGTTCCCTACCCTCCAGTAATGTACAGTCTGTTATAACAAACACCAGCCAGGGAAGCACGAAACCTCTTCCTGACCTGCCATTCTTTATCATCTCAATTCTTTTTCTCAGCACATCTTCAAATATGCCAAGCAGCTCTGACGCCTGTCCCAAGTCAGAAGATACATAACGAAGCTGCCGGTCACTGCTAAGACAATGAGGAAGCCATCTTGTCCATGACCATTGTTGACTTTCTTTCTCATCCCCTATAATGATCAAATTCATATCCACATAACTGTGGTGAGTTGCCAGCTGGACAACTGCATTCTGTATCACCTTTACTGCAACCTGTCTGTTTCCAACTACTCCCGTAAGACAGGCTTTCTTTAACGGAAGAGTCACGGCAATGTCTCTGACCCTGCTCAGCTTTGACAACTCATCCTGAAGCCGTATAAGCTGTGATGGAACCTCCTCTCCGACCGAAATCCTCGGTAGATGAACCTCTATATCCAGAGGACGAACGCCCTTCCCCAACCGTATTTCAAGAAAATCATTATCATCAAAAGAACGTTCCCATAGACGACGCATACGGTTTGATACAATATCATAACAATATACAGTATCTGGATTTGCCTGATTTACAGAGGAAAGCTGCTGCTGATAACAATCCTTCGTTTCTGTAATTACTTTCTCAATATACTGGTCATAAGCCCTGATTTTCTTTTTCAAGTCCCTTTTATGTTTACGAACCTGTGAAAAATAAGAAATAATCGTTGTCAGCACGGTAACAAATGACATCGGAAGAACAAACACAAGATTCATTAAATCTCCTTCTGTCATTACCATGGATGCCACAGAGACGCCAGTCATTACCAATGGCGGAAGAAATACCACCAACCAGTTGATCTGAGGTTTCTCTCCCGTCTGGGGCGGCGGCTGAATCTCGATCCCGTTATACTCCTGCACATATCCTAAACGTGGAGAACGACGAAACAGGGGATATCGCCGCACAAGCTTCTTTTCCTCCAGATTGACCTTCAAATCCTCTCCTGTATTCTGAAACACCAGTGTGCCATTTTCAAAAACAATCGAATAATGAGCGATTGAGATAACATCTCCCTCCTGAAGACAATGCGATGTTATTCTCCTGCCATTTACAAAGGTGTGGTTTTTACTGTCCAGATCAACAATTTTGTACTTTCCGCTCTCAAATGTTATTTTCGCATGACGAGATGATATACGCTGATTGGAAAGACACAGATGACATTCTCTGCTCCTCCCTATCATAAGTATAATCTCTCGGAATCTTTATGCCAGTAAAATCAAGGCTTTCAGATTCCTTTTTTATTGAAATCCCCCACTTTTTGTCAAAAAACGCTTGACAAATCGCCAAAAATGTGCGGCGAAGCCGATTGAATATATTTTATTTTTT
>JAFYTM010000126.1 GCA_017558865.1 Lachnospiraceae bacterium | reverse complement strand
CGACCTTCCTCCTCATGGAGACGAACTATTTTTTTCTTAAATTCAGGTGTGTAATTTTGTGGCATGATAAGTACCTCTTTCCATTGTGAGTTTATTATATCTTATTAGCCACTTCTGTTACAACTATAGTATATCACATCAGGGAAAGATGATATATGAAAATTCGGAATTTCAGAATGAGGTTGACGGTGTTATTGGCACCTGGTATCAGGATGTCTCTTTGAGTGCGGCAGATATTGTCCGTGCGCAAGGCGGGCAGCTTCAGGTCTATGCCAGTGCCAATATCTGGGGAGCAGCAGCCGGTTGGCATTATGGAGCAGTGACGCTGTTGTTCTATAACAGCGCAGGACAGGTGTACAATGGGGACAGCAAAGCCTGGGGCAGTGCCCCGAGTCTGTCAGACCATAATACGATGTATGGAGCTTCCGGTGCGACTAAATATTCCGTCACGATCGGTGGCACGAAGGGAAAATATGAATCATTTACAGCATGGTATTCTATGTATCTGGGTGCCTCCGGAAATCTGAGTGGTTATTCCTATACGGAAGATAAGACAGAGCATGCTTATACGAATGGGATTACTGTTCCTGCCGGGACAGTGAAGATCCGTTACTGCCTTTCACATCATTGTAGCATACTCTGGTCTGCAGCGAAGCTGTTCTGCCTGAAGCTAAAGGATGCAGTGGCACCATCCATTACCGCTTATCAGGCGGTTACTTCAGATGGAAAGAATATCGAAGCACCCCATGCAGCAGGGACGGTCATCACCTATACGATCCGTTTTTCCGAAAAGGTGACAGTGAACAGCGGCGGTACGTTGGAGACCAGTCTGGGAACAGCGGTTTATACAGGCAATACGACTGCAAATGAGCTGACTTCTGTGACCTATACGTATACGATACCGGAGAGCGGAACGATCAGTGATGATGCCGTTGTAGGATTGACTTCTCTGACCGGTTTGAAGGTGACCGATGATGCCGGAAATGTGAGCAATATTTCCCTGTCTGAATCGAATTTTAATCAGAATACGAATTTTGGAACCTCCGGAGTGATCCGTATGGATAACCGTCCGCCGGAGCTGGTTTCCTTTACATCGGAGGGTGTAAGCAGCGGCACTTTTTTGAAGGCGGGAGATGTGCTTGAGATCAATGCGAATTTCCATGAAAATGTAACGATTTCCGGAGCACCGACCATTACTTTGTCAAACGGAACGACGATGTCAGGTACGCAGGAATCTTCCACGGATTCCAGTATGGTAACGTTTCGCTATACAGTAGAAGATGGTGCGGATGTCAATCATCTGACAATCCAGTCCTGTGATCTGTCGGGAATTATCGATAAAGTGGGAAAGGCATCTACAGAGTCACTGCGTTATGAACAGTTTTGCGAAGACAACCGGGCATACCTTGATCCTTATCAGATCAGTGTGGATACTACGTCACCCGGGATCACTTTTGAACAGGTGGAGATCGGGTATCTGAACCGGGATTCCCAGGTGACGGTTCGTCTGAATGATCATACGGTAGAGGGAGTTACCGGAAGTGGTGTGTCAGAGGTGTGGAGTGTGTGGACACAGGACAGCGGTTCCTCTCAGCCGGGATTTTCTGCAGTGCCGAACGTACAGAATTCCGAGACAGGAATATATACCATATCAAAACCGGAGACCGAAGGAACCTGGTATCTGTGGGTGAAGGCAGAGGATGCGGTTGGAAATATTGGTATTGCCAAATCAGAAGGAACGTATGTGTTTGATCTCTCCGTTCCGAATATTACGATTACAAATGAATGCTACGAAAATACAGGTGTTACACAATCCGTCAGCGTCACCTGCAGAGATTCTTTATCCGGCTTTCAGACAGGAACATATACCTGGAAAGATGCAGATGGGCTTGTGGTTGGAAGTGGTACATTGAGTGAGGAAAGTACGATCATTCCTCTTCCAGAAGAACATGGCATTCATACACTGACTGTCACCGCAGAGGATCATTCGGGCAATGTGGGTGAAAAACAATCAGAGAATATTTTGATCGACCGAACCGCACCGGAGATTTTTATCAGCGGAGAAAATTCTGAATATATGCAGAGCAATACCCTGACAGTCAGTACAGTGGATGCGGACACAGGGATTGCCTGGAATTCTTATGGCTGGTCAACCTCTCCCATATTGAAAGAAGAGGATATGGATTGGACAGCACTGGAAGCAGATACGGTCAGCTCACCGGAAGATGTGGATGGGACCTGGTATCTTCATGTCAAATCCGAGGATCTGGCAGGAAACATTGCATATGCAGTCAGTGAAGGCTGCTGTATCGACCAGATTGCACCGGTGATTCAGATAGAACCCAATGGAAATGCGGGGAGCGAAGGATATACGGAGTATGCGGTACTGGTTACGGTATCAGACCGTATTTCTCTGGAAGAAGACATCCATGCAGAATATGCCTTGTCAGAAGGTACAGATACAGAGAATCTGGAATATCAGTCCTTTACAGAATCCTGTGAATTGAGTGTGATCCTGGATCAGAAGGATATGTATATTCATGTACGTGCAGTTGATCAGGTGGGAAATGCGGCGGTATTCTGTTCTGATGTGTTTGCAGCGGATGTGTGTGCGCCGACAGGAAGCGTAAAGGTGGTCAGTGATCTTTTTACCAATCAGAATACAGCAGTTCTGGAACTGACAGGTGCAGACAATGATGTGGAATCTGATGAATTGATGATGAAGCTTTATGTGGATGGGACAGAGGCAGACTGGACGGATTTTTCCGTACAGCAGACGGTGGAATTCGAGAAGACAGAAGGTAATCACAGGTTTGCGGTGCAGTTTCAAGATCCTTCTGGAAATGTATCTGAGCTTTTTGCGGCAGGAGAAGAGGTGGTCTATGATGTTACGAAGCCGGAGATCACCGTTACATACAGTACAGAAGCTCCAACGAATCAGGATGTTACCGTAAGTGCATCGATCAATGAAGAGGGAAGTACCTTCCAGGGGGAAGCTTCTCATGTATTTACCGACAATGGAACCTTTACATTTACGGCAGTGGATCGGGCGGGGAATGTATCCGGCAAACAGGCAGAGGTGACCTGGATCGATAAGACGGGACCGGATATTGTTCTGCTGTGCGAAGAGGCAGACCAAAGACCGCATCAGACAGCCATGGTTCATATTTCAGCAGCAGATGCATCGAATGGTGTGGAAAAGGTTTATTATCGTTATTCTTTGCAGGGAGAAGCTGCACCGGAATGGCAGACCTATACAGATGACGGTGTGATTCTGGAGGGTTTGGATGGAAGTTATCTGTTTGAAGCGTACGGTGTGGATACGTTGGGGAATGAAAGTGAGATAACGGGTATTACGATCTGGATGGACAATACGGTACCAACGGCATCTATTTCCTACAGCCCGGATAAGAGAACCGCACAGAATGTCACCGCTTCGATTACATTTGATGAGGAAAACGTGACTGTTTCCAATACGGAAGGTCAGACAAATGCGTATGTATTTACGGAAAATGGGACTTTTCAGTTTGCATATCAGGATGCTGCGGGCAATCAGGGAACAGCAGAAGCAGAAGTGACCTGGATTGACAGAAGTCTTCCATCAGGAGATGTTATGGTAAAGGATCTGGAAGGCAATGAACTGGATCGGGAACAATGGACCAGCCAGGACTGGAAGGTTACGATTCTGCCGCAACAGAATTCGTATGTAAAATCTGTTATTTTTAATGGAGAAGAGATCGAAGAGGAAGAATTATTCGATACCTATATCATCCAGGAGTATGGTATCCTGCAGTATGTGCTCAGGGATTCGGAAACAGAGGTCGAAAGTATGAACTCTGTGGAGATTCGGATCGATAAGGAAGCACCGGTCTGTGGAGATGATCATATCCGTTACAGCGAAACCGGCTGGACAAACCAGAATGTCACTGCTTTTGCAGAACCGCAGGATCTTCTGTCTGGAATTACCTGTTATGTTCGGTATGTTGATGCGGATGGAAATGAAGTGGAGGAAGAAACAGGCAGAGAAAATGCTTATGTATTTACGGAAAATGGAAGCTGTACCTTTATATTTGAAGATGAAGCCGGCAATCGCAGTGAGAAAACCGTAACCGTAGCGAATATTGACCGTGATATTCCAATTGCGCATATTTCCTGCCGGACTGCAGATGGAAATGCTTATGACCCAAACAACTGGACGAATCAGGATGTGACGGCAGAGATCTCTTTTGAAGATGTTTCGACAGTTCGGGTGACATCGAATCAGGGAGAGGCTGTATATACCTTTGGAGCCAATGGAAGTATGACCTTTGTTTACAAAGATGAAGCCGGCAATGAAGGGCAGACCGAGGTGAGGCTGGAGAAAATTGACAAGACACCGCCTTCTGGATATGTCACGATGGACAGGTATACATGGACGAATCAGGATATCACTGCAACGCTTCATGCGGTGGATGAGGATTCCGGTGCAGAGGATATGACGTATACTTTTACAGAGAATGGAACTTATACGTTTGTGCTGAAGGATCATGCAGGAAACCAGGCGGAGATATCCTGTATACAGGATCGTATTGATAAAACTCCTCCAGAACTGGATATCTATTATTCGATCACGGAAAAGACGCCATTTGCAGTATACGCAAAGGTATCGGCAGATGAGAGTGTACAATGGAAGAGTAACGTAAGCTGTCGATTTGATGCAAATGGTAGCTATACGTTCACGGCTGTGGACCGGGCTGGCAATCAGGCGAGTAAGGAAGCAATTGTAAACTGGATCAACAGAGCGATCCCGGAAGTGGAGCTGGTATATTCGACAACGGAGCTGACAAATCAGGATGTTATCGTGGAACTGAAAGCAAAAAATGAGGGAGAACTGATTTCCGTTTTGAATAATGACCGCAAAAGCTTTCATCGCTTCGAGGAAAATGGAGAGTTCACCTTTGAATATGCCAATGCATCCCATACGGAAAAAGCAACAGTGACCGCTCAGGTAGACTGGATCGATAAGAAGGCACCGCAGCTTACCATTACATACAGTACACAGGAACTCACGAATACAGATGTGACAGTGACAGTCTGTGCAGATAAAGAAGTGAGATGGCCGAATGGCTTGATCCGAAATGAAGACGGCAGTGCGTCCTGTACGTTCCATGAAAATCAAAAAGTGTTGTTTACGGTAAGTGATCTTTTGGGTAATAAAGGAACGGTTCTGATCGATATCTCGAATATTGACCGGCAGGCACCGAAGATCCAGATGGAAGAGCTTTGTATGTCTGTTCCGCTAGGTCAGAGGTTTGATGCACTGGATGGTGTTACGGTGCTGGAGGAACATCCGGTGAATGATATGCTGGTAATCGAGAATCCGGTGGATACCGAACGGCCAGGATTGTATACGGTTCGCTATACGGCGGCAGACGTCATAGGAAATCAGAGTGAGCAGACAAGAACCGTTATCGTATACGACCCGGATGAATTTCAGGTCATTGTAAATGATCAGCTGGCAGCTGGCCAGGAGATCATTCTGGAAGAACCTGTGATGGATCTGCAGACCATTCATCAGGAAGGAAATGCCGTTCTGCAGATGCTTCCGGGAAAAGCAAAGATTGGTGAATTCAAGATGGAAGGTGCGGAGATTTCAGAGAGCCATGTATTTGAAGACAGAGGCTATTATACGTTGCTGGTAAGAGACGGCGAGCGCAATACGAAACTGATCACAATCTATGTGATGAAATAGGGGTGTGGGATGAAGATTTGGAAAAAAATAGCGGCGGGGATCCTGTGTCTGATTCTGGCATTGTCTGACAGCACAGAGATTCTTGCAGCATACAATGAACAGCCACAGGCAAAAAATCTTACGGTGGAAAACAGTATCATCAAATTTGATGTGGCGAGAAAGAACGGAAGATTTACGATTTCCACAGAGGATGGATTGCCCACAAAAAAAACAGACAATTTTCATTTACTGACTTTTTTCAAGGATATTCCGGATACATCGTTTACAACGATCCGTATAGACGGAAAAGATTATATCTTTGGAAATGATTATGGAGCAAGAGGCGGTGTGGTGCAGGAAACCATCGTCATCGGCAAGATCGCAACGACAGTCTGGCGTGTGAATGGTGTGGAAGTTACACAGAAGCTGCAGCTTGTGACGGACATGGCGAATCCCAATGCAGGAAATGTCAAGGTCAGTTATGAGATGGCAAATGGATCGGGAGCGGATATTGAGATAGGTTCCCGTATCCTGCTGGATACGCAGTTGGGAAACAACGATGCCTCCGCTATGATGGCAAACAGTGAATACATTACAAATGAAACGATCCTGGAAGGGGATAAGCTGCCGCAGGTATGGCAGTCATCAGACCGTAAATTTGCATCGAACATTGTATCGTACGGTTATTTGTCCGGCTGGGAGAATATAGAGCCGGACCGGATGGTAATCGCACACTGGAATACACTGGCAGATACCAAATGGGACTGTAAGACCAATGAATTATTGAATTTTACAACAGAAAAAAACAGTTACGGATCGGCAGACAGTGCGGTTGCATTGTATTATGATCCGATCCTGCTGCAGACGGGAGAAACAAGAACAGTCGAGACCTACTATGGAATAGGAAGTATCTCCGATGCCGTGTATACGGGAGGAGATTTTACCGTTCAGATTCAGGCTCCGCAAAAGACCAGCTCCGGGACTTCGTTTGAAGTACGGGCAGATATCACCAACAATACAGAGGAAGCGATGCATGATCTGGTCATTGAGATCGGATTTTCCGACGAATTGAAGATGGTCGGGAACAAAAGCACGGTCGTATCTGTAGGTACGATTGATGCAGGGGATATCTATCGGGTGACTTTTGAACTGGAATCCGAGGAATTGAGCAGCACAGCCGTATCGGAGATCGGTATCACGGTCAGTCAGGGAGAAAACAGTTCTCAGTCTATGAAGTATGTGATCCTTTCCGGGAAAAAGGGAGAGGTTCCGCGTGTACAGCTGACAGAAGCAGCACCTGGTATCCTTTATACAGAGGATACGGTGAAAAAAGTAACGCTGAAGGGAAGCGGCTTTCAGGTCTTGAAAGCAGATCTGCAATGGTCGATGATCTGCAGGAATGAAAGAACCGGAGAAGAGGCGGAGATCTCAAGGGCAGATATTGCCATTGCAGATGACTCTACCATGACGGTTAAGCTTCCTTCTGACGAAGTCTTAAATTACCGTGCAGATGATTATACCATTCAGATACAGACACAGAATTATGGAAATCTGTCCATAGGTATCGCATTTACAAATGATAAGAGCTTTATCCGGAAGGAATATGGCGTTCTGCTTGTGGGCGGCTTTGAGGAAAACAGCGAGGAAGAGGTTGTATATGGAGTAAAGCTTCTTGAGTCGGAAGAAGAAGTGGCTGACATGACAGAGGAGGAAAGGGATCATATTCTTCTGACGATCCGTGGAGAAGTGGACACCTACGAACTGAACGGAAAGACCTATTATACAATAGGAAACGGCGCATTGTTGAATAATGCGATTAAATATTCCAATGTGTTGGATAAGGAATCAGTCATTACTCTTACCCGTTATGAAGAACAGGCATCCGATTCCGTGAAAGAATCCTTGAAGAATCAGTTTTCCGGATGGGAGTGGTGGGGACATGTAAGTGACTCCCTTGTAATGACGGGAAACGGTACTTTGAGTGTAGGAGATTACAGCTTTCATACAGGAGACTTTTATATTTGCCTGGAAGATGGTACAGAGTACGAGCTTCGGGGAGCGGAATCCGATGAAAGCTCGGATATCGAACAGGAGGATGAGACGGAGGAGATCGTGATCAAGACTCCGGAGGGAGTGGTAGGCAATCATCTCTCGAATCTCATCGGTGTTCTGACCGGTTTTCGTGTGGAAGTCTCTGATGCAGTCATTGGAGTAGAGACTGTATCTTTGGGCGGCAGCTTTAGTGTCGAGCTTCCGTGGTGGAGCGGAGGCGATGATAAAGATGATGACAATAAAGAAAACAGTGACAGCTCTGCAAATAAGCTGAAAGACAAATTCGACAAGAACGAGGAGGTCTCCGAAGCCATTGAAGGCGGCGTGAACAATGACAGCTTTATCAATCTGAATATGAAGGAGATGCGCTATGGCCTGAATGCAGAGGAAAATACCGCGGAACTCGTAGGAGTTGCCGCCAGCGGCGGTATCAACCTGACGGATGATTCTATTCCAAAGTTTACGAAAGGCGGAGCCGGAGCGAATTTTGAGATTGATTCGATCGAATATCCTGGCTGGTTTATTGGGATTGATGCGAATCTGAAAGTAGGAGATGCATTTGAATGTGAATTTGGTTTTTCCTTAGTACGGGAAAATACCGGAAAATGTTACCCGGATTCGATCAACTTTACTGTCGGTGGGGATGTAGTGAAAATACCGCTGGGAACCATTGGTTACCTGACCAAGATGGGAGGCGGAATCAGCGGATTATATAATACGATCAAACAGAATTTCAATCATTTTCCGCCTGTCACGATTAAATTTGTAACAGGATACGCTGATCCTACGATATATTCTTTTCAGATGGATACGATCACTCTGCAGGCAGGAGGAACCGGAATTGCTATCTCCGGTGAGGAAGGAAAGGTTATCGGTCTGAAACTTCTGGAAGAAATAGAAGCGCATCTGCTTTTATATGGAAAGAAAGACAAGAATGGTGTCATTACCGATTGTATTGACATGGGAGTTGGTGCAAAAATCAATATTGCGGGTATTGTTCGGGGAGAAGCAAAGATCTGGTTGATCTATGATCCGGATATGGAAGGGATCTTTGGATATCTTTCGATTGGCGGAAAGGCATACTGCGGTATTTTTATCCCGGACTGGATTCCGGTATTGGGAGGCATTGAATTGCTTGCTGCGATGGTAGAGCTTTCCACCTACCGTGCTTACGCAGGTGTTCGTATCATTGGAATTCCGATATCGGTGGCATATTACTGGGCAGACGGAGAAGTGAAATTCTTTGATGACTGGGAATATATTTCTGAGAACTTTGAGATACCGGTCGAGGATATTGAAAACTCACTTGCAGTTATCTATGATTCCGGTGATACGAATGTAGATGGTGTCATGCTTCTGGGAGACAATCTGACCAGACTGGAATCAGCAGCTTTTACACGAAGGACAAATTTTGAATATGAGTTTGATATTCTGGAGAATGACTATACGCTGATTCAGGCAGCATACAATCCGTCTGATCTGGCAGAAGGAGAATCTGTTCTGAATCAGGTGAGTCTGTATGATCCAGATGGAAATGAGATCATGCTGACAGAGAATGACAATTGTCTGATTCAGCATATTCCTGCAGAGCATTCAGAAAGCGGTGCGGATGAATATAATCTTGGAATTGGGTTGACGGCACCGAAGAATGGAACATGGAAGATTGTCTCTGATATGGAACTCCAGCTTACCCCGTATAAGGTAGACGAGATCGCCAGCGTGGAAGTACAGGATGCGATGCTGGATGAAGCAGAGCTTACCGTTTCCTATGAAGTCCATGGGGTTAAAGAGGGCAATATGCTGGATGTGTATCTGGTGGAAAAAGAATCGGACGAGGAGAGCGATGAGCCGGGTATGAAGATCACAGAATCCTCCATACTGCTGGAAGAACTGGAGGATGGAACGGCATCCGGTACCATTGTCCTGGAGATTCCGGAGAATATCCAGAGCGGAACCTATGAAGTTCGTCTGGTGATCAGTGAGGAAGAGGGGGCAATCAGCTCTGATGTATCCGACGGTACCATCCAGTATACAAATCCAAATACACCGCAGAATGTACAGAATGTGATCCTTGCACCGGGCGGAGACGGTCAGTATAAGATCAGCTGGGATGAAGTCCTGGATGCAGATGGTTATTTTGTGCAGCTTCTGGACGAAGAAGGACAGCTTCTGGAAGGATTTGAAGGCGTTACTACCACTGATACAAGTATCTATATGGGTGGTGTGTATGAGGTTCCGGAATATGGAGAAGATGAAGACGGGGATATCATCCTCCTTGATACCAGAGAGGTCGGCACTTATCCTCAAAACAGCTACCGAGCACTGGTGTATGCATATAAAGAGAAGGATAAGACCAGGTATCCATCTACGGCTGTTATGACAGAACCGGTATATTTACCGGAGCCGAACCCGGCAGATATTACCTTTACGGTGGATGAAACAGTGCCTCTTTCAGGAACGATGAGCAGTAAAACGGCTCTGTATGTGCAGGATGACAGCTATAACATTCTGGTAAATAAAAAGGATGTGACCATGGGGCTTTCATCTGACCAGAATGTGGAGCTTGCATATTCTCTGGATGGGGATTATGGAGACTGCACCATCTATACCATCGAGGCCGGCAGAACCATTGAGATACCGCTCAATCTGAGCGAAGGCAGCCATGTCATTGAAATCACTGCAAAGAATGAACAGGGTGATTATACGCAGAAGAGCCTGTGTATCGAAGTGGATACGGTGGAACCGGTTATGATGCTGGATCAGACAGTCCTGTGCAGTGGAGCCGGCAATTATATGATTACAGGTACCGTAGAGCCGAATGCCGGTGTATATATTGAAGAAGCGAATGTGCTCTGTACAAACGGAAAATTCACTTACCAGGGAACCGGGAATGATACATTGGAGACCATTATGGTGACAGCCGTGGATGCAGCAGGAAACGAAAAGCACATGAGGTGTGAAGTCATTCCAAAAGAGTTCTCCCGTATTGTAGATATGTGTATCATGGCAGATGGGGAAGAACTGGATTCGGAAGAAGGTGTTCTGGAACTGTACACGGGCGGCAGGAAGCAGTTGGAAGTATATGGTGTCATGGAGAATGGCGGGAAAATACTTCTGCAGAAGGAGAAACTGACCTATTCGGTTCTTTATAATCGTTCGGTGGCGGACGTATCTGAAGACGGCAATGTATCGGCATATTATGCGGGGGATGCGGTGATCGCGGTCGAATATCCGTTGACGGATGAGTATACGCTGGAACAGACGGTATCTGTAAAAGTAAATAAATATGTGATTCAGCCGGCAACGATTCAGTTGTCCAGTCAGGAAATCAATGTCAATGCAAAGCAGGGAGAAGTGGCAGCACATATGATCATCCCGGATGGACCGGAGAATATGGAAGTTACATACACCATATCGGAAAATCTGTTTCTTGAGGTGTCCGGTTCCGATCTGATCTGTAAAGCCGAAGCGGGCAGGATGAGAAGCATACCGGAGATTGTCATCACAGCTTCCGGAAGTTTTCTGGACAATGACAATACGAGACAGATGTTTGCATTCAGTCAGGCATTTGCATTCCGTCTGGTGAATCAGGTAAAGGAAGTGGAAGCAAGTCAGGGAATCTGTGTAAAGGTAGGAACTGCATTTGAAGAATTAGAACTTCCAACAACGGTGCATCTGCTGCTGGAAGATGGCGGTACGGTCGAGACAACGGTTTCCTGGAAGAAAGGTGCCTATTATCCATCCCTTACCAGAAGGTATCTGTTGAGCGGGGATGTGGTGCTGCCGGAAGGAATCACTAATCCAAATGACTGCAGAGCATCCATCCTGGTGGATGTAGAAAAATATACCGCCAATCATTCTGCAAGGAATGTGGAGGTTGTATATGACGAAAAGGATATCGATGTTTCCAGATTGTTTGTGGCAGATGAGAAGGCCGGTGAAGTCACCTACGAACTGATCGAAGGAACTGGAAAAGGAATCTTGACGGGGTCATTGCTGCATGTAACAAAAGCAGGGGATTTCCGAATTCGGATGAATACAGCAGAAAACAGTATGTGTTATGAGCAGAGTGTGGAGGCGGTCTTGACTGTTCAGAAGGGGCAGAAGGATATACCGGAAGGAATCACTGTGATACCTGCCAGAACAACACAGTCAAAGGACGGAGCTTTGTATGGTGTGTCGCCGGAGATGGAATATAGTTCTGATGAAGGAAAGACGTATCAGAAAATCGCGGGCAATGCAGTGAATGGACTGGGAATCGGAATGTATCTTGTCCGGTATCAGGCAGATGATCTGCACGTGGCTGGAAAACCGGGAAGCTACACCATTACCAACACAGGAAAAGAAACGCAGAAGGATATGAAGATAAAATTACCTTCTAACGTCACCTATGGATGTCAGCCTCTGGATGCAAGAGCAGAAGGCGGCAGCGGAACTGGTGAAATCAAGTGGAAGACCAGTGATTCTGATATCATCCGTGTGGATGGAGATCAACTGGTGGTTGTCGGAGCAGGAACGGTTGTGATAACGGCGGTCAAACAGGAAGATGAAGATTATAACAGCAAGGCAGACAGTCACAAGATCACGGTTGTTCCCCGTACGGTGGAATTGGAATGGCATGGAGTGGAAGAACGGGAATTTGATGGAAACGCCTCTTCTGTAAAGGCTGTGGTTACCAATCTGGCGGGGCAGGATCAGTGCGATGTGATCATCGATCAGGGTACTCAGGTTCATGCAGGAACCTGGAAGGCTGCAGCAGTCGCTCTGACCAATTCGAATTACAAGCTGCCGGAAGATACCGAGGTGTCGTATACGATTCTGCCAAAGAAGGTTGAGCTGATGTGGTCAGAACAGGTGCTGGTCTATAATGGAAAGGACAGGACGGATGAGATCCATGCAGAGTACAGGAATATTCACGGGCACAAGCTGGATGCGGTATTAAAGATCCAGGGAAAAGCCTTTAAAAAGGCAGGAGAGTATATCGTTCAGGCCGTGATCGAAGATCCGGATTATCGGACTGCAGGAGATGATCAGAAGAAATATTACATTGATAAAGCGGAGGTACTGGTTGCTCTGTCTGCAGAAGGTGATATTCAGTTCCTTGATGAGAACAGGAAGAAATCTGAATTTTCCTTTGGAAGCTCCATGGCACTGCGTGCGGCAGTTGCTGGCGTGAATGACGAGATCCTGGATGGAAAGATAGAATTCTTTATGGATGGCGAAAGTCTTGGTACGGTAGACACAGAACACAATCAGGCCCGCCTGAAACCTGGGACATTAGATCAGGGAACTTACGAGATAACAGCGGTCTTTACACCGGAAGAGGATTCGAATTACTATGCAGGCGGTTCCGATGTTTTGATTGTAAAAGTAAATCAGAAAGGCGACATTTTTGTTGAGAACAGTCAGACGCTTCCGGGAGAGGAAGAGGCTGCAGATTCAGGAACACAGGAAGCGGCAGCCGTTCTGTTATTATCAGGCGGAGTGTTGTTTGCCATCTGGTTTATAAGAAGACGAAGATTTCTCATCTAGCTTCGCGGGGGAGAGGTGATATGAAAAACCTATATGCGATTATGATCGCTGTGAGTCTGTTGCTTGCTGGATGCGGTATGTCAGAAGCCAGTAAAGGAGACACCGCTCAGACAGGTCATTCAGAAGCTATTCGTGTGGCAGTCATTGATTCTGGATTTTCGCAGGACGTGGAATGGCCAGTAGAGAATGGATGGAATTATATAGACGATACACAGGATACATTGGACCGTACAGGACATGGAACCGCAGTTGGGGCAGCTGTTTTTGGCCTTGCCCCAACTGCGGTCCAGATTCCATTAAAAATCAGTGACCCGGATCATATGACAATGCCGGAAATGGTCATTCGGGCGATTTATGATGCGGTCGATCTTTATGGATGTCATGTGATCAATATCTCCGGAAGTCTGCCGGACAGCGGGGAATTGGAGGATGCGGTTGCTTATGCAGAAGATCAGGGGGTGATCGTGGTCTCAGCAGCAGGTAATCAGGGGGACTCTTATAAAAAAGATAAAATATATTATCCGGCTGGATATGATACCGTGATCGGGGTGGGAACTGTAGAAGAGGATGGAACGGTTTCCGACTACAGTCAGAAAAATACCAGTGTGTTTGTCACCTGTGTAAGCGGCGGCAGGAAAGGAACTTCTTATTCGGCTGCCCATGTATCAGGTGTTGCGGCACAGAAAAAGTGGGAAAGCCCCGAAGCATTCAGAGACTGGCTGAGAAGGGAAGTGACGGATAAAGGTCCGGAAGGGTATGATGTGGAATATGGCTGGGGTGTTCTGGATATAGAAAAGAGATTTTCAGAAGAAGAATGAAAAACGGCTCCGTTTCCTGTAATCAGGAACGGAGCCAAATTCATGCATTTTAAAATTTGCGGATGGAGTCATCCTCTTCATCGCTGGTATCCCGGATCTCCCGGATGATCACATCATAGCTGTAATCTGCGCTGACCGGAAT
>JAFYTM010000125.1 GCA_017558865.1 Lachnospiraceae bacterium | reverse complement strand
TATCGGTAAAATCAATGTGGACCAGAATCCAGATCTTGCCGGCAGATATAATGTTATGAGTATTCCTACTCTGATCGTTTTTAAAAACGGAAAAGAACACGCAAGAGCAGTTGGATACCGACCAAAACAGGATATCCTCGCAATGATCCCTTAAACACATATTTCCACAAAATGCGGAGCATCTGTCAGGATGCTCCGCATTTTTCATCATTTGCTGATCGAAACCGTCAGCACTCCACCATCCGCAGATGCATGGATGCAGATCGGCTCTGCAAACACATTGGTAAATTTTAAATCCTTGACACTTCCTGATATGGTAGCATCCATCCCCACCGGAATATAGCCTACCACCAATGAATGTGGATGACGTTCTGTTGCCGGAATCCCTGCACTTAACATCGCTGCATATAATGTCGAAGATACCTGACAGATTCCTCCGCCCATTCCCGGAACATATTTTTTCCCAACGATCACCGGTGCCTGCACATATCCATTGGCTGCACTTCTTGGAAGAATCGTCTGATGGAAAGAAAAACTCTGCCCTGGCTGAAGAACCACTCCATTGATTCTGGAAGCTGCCACGATCACATTCGTTGCACGGGGAATATTCGGATCATAAGTCGTCGTATAACTTCCTATCACACCGCCTGTCGGCTGACTTACCGGCTGTGCCGCTGTTGCTGCCAGTCCGATTCCATTGCCCGCTGCACTTCTGCCCTCTGCTTTTCCATAAGTTTCATAATGTACACAATATGCACTGTAATCAGTTCCAAAAACAGCCTGCAGATCCGCATAATTATTCCGGTACACCAGACAACAGAACTCTGCACTGCCCGATCTTCCCTCCTGCAGTCCGTAGGTTATGTAATGATTATACAGACTGTTATAATCATAGCCGATCACTGTCTGTACATCCGGATATGTATTATAGTAATAATCCATATCAAATGTCAGATTTGAAAGCTTAAGACGGGCTTTCGCTGCCTGTACTGTGCCAATATTTCCACATAACATGCTGACACATAACAAGATAAGAAATAAACCTTTCATTCTGTGTTTCATATCGTTCCCTCCTTTTATTTTTCGTCTATTATAACTTGTTTCTATATGAAATACAATAAGGGGAAGCCAAAGCTTCCCCTTCATCATATAAAAATATGAACTTATTTATCAGCCAGTGCTGCCTGTGCTGCTGCAAGTCTTGCGATCGGCACACGGAATGGAGAACAGGATACATAATCCAGTCCAATCTTATGGCAGAACTCTACGGAAGATGGATCTCCGCCGTGCTCACCACAGATACCCATGTGAAGTGCATCATTTACAGGTTTTCCAAGTTTGATTGCCATCTCCATCAGCTTACCAACACCAGTCTGGTCGATCTTAGCAAATGGATCGTTCTCAAAGATCTTGGAATCATAGTATGCATCCAGGAATTTACCTGCATCATCACGAGAGAAACCAAAGGTCATCTGAGTCAGATCGTTGGTACCGAAGCAGAAGAAGTCTGCATTTGCCGCGATCTCATCTGCGGTCAGACATGCTCTCGGGATCTCGATCATGGTACCTACTTCGTATTTCAGATCAGAACCTGCTGCTGCAATCTCTGCATTTGCTGTATCAACAACTACTTTCTTAACCACTTTCAGCTCTTTTACATCGCCTACCAGCGGAATCATAATCTCAGGTTTTACAGTCCAGTCAGCATGTGCTTTCTGTACATTGATTGCTGCACGGATAACAGCCTTGGTCTGCATAGCTGCGATCTCCGGATAGGTAACTGCCAGACGGCATCCACGATGACCCATCATCGGGTTGAACTCATGCAGAGAATCAATGATTGCTTTGATCTCAGCAACAGTCTTGCCCTGTGCATCAGCCAGCTTCTGGATATCCTCCTCTGTAGTCGGAACGAACTCATGCAGAGGCGGATCCAGGAAACGGATGGTAACCGGATTGCCTTCCAGTGCCTCATAGATTGCCTCAAAGTCACCCTGCTGTACCGGAAGAATCTTAGCCAGAGCAGCTTCTCTCTCTTCTACGGTATCTGCACAGATCATCTCACGGAAAGCATCAATTCTGTCACCCTCAAAGAACATATGCTCGGTACGGCAAAGACCGATACCTTCTGCACCAAGCTCACGAGCTTTCTTTGCATCTGTAGGAGTATCTGCATTAGTACGAACTTTGAGTTTTCTGAATTTGTCTGCCCATGCCATAATTCTGCCGAACTCACCAGCGATGGTAGCGTCAACAGTCGGGATAATTCCATCGTAAATGTTACCTGTGGTACCATCAATAGAAATGAAATCTCCCTCATGGAACTCTTTTCCTGCTAAAGTAAATTTCTTGTTCTCTTCATCCATCTTGATATCGCCGCAGCCGGATACACAGCAAGTACCCATACCACGAGCTACTACTGCTGCGTGAGAAGTCATACCGCCACGAACAGTCAGGATACCCTGAGCAACCTTCATACCAGTAATATCTTCTGGAGAAGTTTCAAGACGAACAAGTACTACTTTTTCTCCTCTTGCATCCCAAGCAACTGCATCCTCAGCAGTAAATACAGCTTTACCGCAAGCAGCACCCGGAGATGCACCCAGACCTCTTCCCATCGGAGTAGCAGCTTTTAATGCAGCTGCATCAAACTGCGGATGTAATAAGGTATCCAGGTTACGAGGATCGATCATAGCAACAGCCTCTTCCTCACTTCTCATACCTTCGTCTACCAGATCACAAGCGATCTTCAGAGCTGCCTGAGCAGTTCTCTTACCGTTACGGGTCTGTAACATGTAAAGTTTCTCGTTCTCTACGGTAAACTCCATATCCTGCATATCTCTGTAATGTTTCTCAAGTTTATCACAGATCTCAGTAAATTTCTTATATGCTGCCGGGAATTTTTCTTCCATCTGAGCGATCGGCATTGGAGTACGTACACCAGCTACTACGTCCTCACCCTGTGCGTTAGTCAGGAACTCACCCATGAGCTTCTTCTCACCAGTAGATGGGTCACGGGTAAATGCAACACCAGTACCACAGTTCTCACCCATGTTTCCAAATGCCATAGACTGAACGTTTACAGCAGTTCCCCATGAATACGGGATATCATTATCACGACGATATACATTTGCACGAGGGTTGTCCCAGGAACGGAATACAGCCTGAATCGCACCCATCAGCTGAACCTTCGGGTCGGTTGGGAAGTCCTCGCCAATTTTTGCTTTATACTCTGCTTTAAACTGAGTAGCCAGCTCTTTTAAATCTTCTGCGGTCAGATCAACGTCCTGGGTAACGCCTTTCTTTTCCTTCATTTCATCAATAAGCTCTTCGAAGTATTTTTTACCTACTTCCATAACAACATCGGAGTACATCTGAATGAAACGTCTGTAACAATCCCATGCCCAACGTGGATTACCAGATTTCTCTGCCATGGTATTTACAACTTCTTCATTCAAACCAAGGTTTAAGATGGTATCCATCATACCCGGCATGGATGCTCTTGCACCGGAACGAACAGAAACGAGCAACGGATTTTCCAGATCACCGAATTTCTTTCCGGTTACCTCTTCCATTTTCACGATCGCAACCATGATCTGCTCCATGATCTCATCGTTGATCTTTCTTCCATCCTCATAATACTGGGTACACGCATCTGTTGTGATGGTGAAACCCTGCGGTACTACATCAGCACCGATAATTTTGGTCATCTCAGCAAGGTTTGCTCCTTTTCCGCCAAGCGTATTACGCATGGTAGCATCACCTTCGCTGAACATATAAACCCATTTTGTCATTACACGCCCTCCTAAACATATGTTAAATAAAATAAAATAAAAAAAGCGCATCGTGTAAGCCAAGACACTTCTGCGCGCACACATTCATCATACCACATTTTGTATGAATGTCAACATCATTTTGTGCTATTTTCACAGTTTTTTATTCATATTCTGACATACTTTTAACAAAATATATAATCCAAATGACTTATACCCGTTTTGAACTAAAAGCAGCTGTCTGCAAAACAGACAGCTGCACTTTATATCATAATTGATTTATATTTCTGCCAGAAAACTTACTCAGCCTGCTCCAGAGCAAGAGTTACGGTAGTAAGATCACAAACCTCAGCAGGTCCATAGTACTGAATAGCTCCCGGGAATGCATAAGCCGTCTCAACAGCCCACTCATCTCTGTGTGCTTCAAAATACTTAAATGGCTTTCCATCCAGCTCAACCAGTGCTTTCTTAATAACCGGTTTGTCCTCACCATGTCTTCTCTCGATGTTCATCATCTTGGTAATCGGCATACCTCCTGCAACCCACTCTTCAGCCGGTTTGGACAGATTGGAAACCTTGGAAAGATATCCGTTGTAACCGTACTGGATCAGCATGAATGCATTGTAACCAAGTGAATAGCAGTAGTCAGAATCAAAGTTGGACGGGAATGCACATCTTCCTTCATAACCAAAGAAGTGAGTCTGTGCTGCATATTTACCAACATAGGTACCTGCTTCTTTTCTTGCTTTCATCTTGTCGCCTACCAGAGCCGCAAACAGCTTCTCTGACTCGATCAGGGAAACCTGTACGTTGCCGTGAGGATCTCTCTCAAGGAACAGCTGCTGCTGAATTGCCTGCGGAAGGATCTCAAATACAGCCATAGACTCTTTGGAAAGTCCTTTCTCGATAAATGCATATTTGTCAGCCCAGGTTGGAAGTTCATTGAATGCATCTGCCTTGCTGCCTGCAAGAATCTCGTTGATCTCATTGATCAGAGCGGAGAATTCCGGAACAAACTCAACAACACCTTCTGGAATTACTACTACACCAAAGTTGTTGCCATTTGCTGCTCTCTTCTCTACAGCATCAGCAATGTAATCTGCGATCTCAGACAGAGACTGTTTCTTTGCTCTTACTTCCTCGGAAATCAGACAGATATTTGGACGGCACTCCAATGCACACTCCAGTGCAACGTGAGAAGCACTACGTCCCATAACTTTGATAAAATGCCAGTATTTCTTGGAAGAATTACAGTCTCTCTGAATGTTACCGATCAGCTCACTGTAGGTCTTGGTTGCGGTATCAAAACCGAAGGAGATCTCGATATCCTCGTTCTTCAGGTCACCATCGATGGTCTTCGGACATCCGATTACCTGTACGCCGGTGTTGTGTGCTGCCATATACTCAGCAAGTACACATGCGTTGGTGTTGGAATCATCACCACCAATGATAACGATAGCGGTAACACCATGCTTTTTGCAAACCTCTGCTACAATTGCAAACTGCTCTTCGGTCTCCAGTTTGGTTCTTCCGGAACCAATGATATCAAATCCACCGGTATTTCTATACTGATCAATATACTCATCATCAAAAATGAGGTAATTGTCTTCAATCAATCCGCTTGGACCACCTTTAAAGCCCATCAGAACATTATCTTTGTTGGTTGCTTTCAATGCATCATACAGACCGCACACTACGTTGTGTCCGCCAGGTGCCTGTCCACCGGAAAGAATCACACCCACTACCTGTTTCTTAGAGGCAGAAGTGTTCTGTCCTTTTTCAAAAGTAATCTCCGGTTTTCCATAAGTGTTCGGGAAAAGTGCTTTGATCTTCTCCTGATCTGCTGCACTGGCAGTTGCACTTCCTTCTTTAACTGCAATCTCAGCGATACCATTTCTGAGCATTGCCGGAAGCTTCGGAACATACTCATATCTTGCTTTCTGAAGTGGTGAAAGATTCATAACATTACTCCTTTGTTGTATATTTTTCTATATAATAAACTATCATTATTCAGCGTTTTCGTCAACCTTTGAATCTCTATTAGAATACAAACTTCTCTGCGAAATACGCATCCAGTTCTTCGATCTTGATTCGCTCCTGTGCCATCGTATCACGGTCACGTACCGTCACACATCCATCAGTCTCAGACTCGAAATCATAGGTTACGCAGAACGGACATCCAATCTCATCCAGACGACGATATCTCTTACCGATATTTCCTCTGTCATCAAACTCACAGTTATATTTTTTAGAAAGCTGTGCATAGATCTTCTCTGCGCCCTCATTCAGCTTCTTGGATAATGGCAGGATACCGATCTTAACCGGGGCCAGTACCGGATGGAAACGAAGGACAGTACGCATATCTCCGCCCTCCAGTTCTTCCTCATCATAAGCTGCACAAAGGAATGCCAGAACTACACGGTCTGCACCAAGAGACGGCTCTACTACATATGGTACATATTTTTCCTTAATCTCATCATCAAAATAGCTCATGTCTTCGCCAGATACATTCTGATGCTGTGTCAGGTCATAATCCGTACGATCTGCAATACCCCACAGCTCACCCCATCCGAATGGGAACAGGAACTCGATATCCGTTGTTCCTTTACTGTAGAAGCAAAGTTCCTCTGGAGAATGGTCACGAAGACGGATCTCATCCTCTTTGATGCCAAGGCTTAAGAGCCAGTCACGGCAGAATGCTCTCCAATACTGGAACCACTCCAGATCAGTACCAGGTTTGCAGAAGAACTCCAGCTCCATCTGCTCAAACTCACGGGTACGGAAGGTAAAGTTTCCAGGAGTGATCTCATTACGGAAGGATTTACCGATCTGTCCGATACCAAATGGAACTTTCTTACGGGAAGTTCTCTGTACATTCTTGAAGTTAACAAAGATACCCTGTGCGGTCTCCGGTCTTAAGTATACAGTATTCTTTGCATCCTCGGTTACACCCTGGAAGGTCTTGAACATCAGATTGAACTGACGGATATCTGTAAAATCTTTCTTTCCGCAGCTTGGGCATACGATATCATGCTCATCTACATATGCTTTCATCTCATCATTGGACCATGCATCAACAGAACCCTCAATCGTGATATTGTTCTCAGCCATGTAATCCTCGATCAATTTATCTGCACGGAAACGCTCCTTACATGCTTTACAGTCCATCAAAGGATCAGAGAATCCGCCAAGATGTCCGGAAGCCACCCATGTCTGCGGGTTCATCAGGATCGCACAGTCAACACCCACATTGTATGGATTTTCCTGCACAAATTTCTGCCACCATGCTCTTTTTACATTGTTCTTCAGCTCTACACCAAGATTACCATAATCCCAGGTATTCGCCAGACCGCCATAGATCTCACTGCCCGGATATACAAATCCACGGTTCTTCGCCAGAGCTACAATTTTCTCCATTGTCTTTTCCATGAAACTAACTCCTCAATTCTTTTTAAAAAATAATGTATGCGTATTCCGCACTATCTTCAATTGGCATCACCTGTACCATATGGTCTGAGATGATCTCCACATTGTTGCTGACATATTTGACCGGCTTCTCCAGCTGTACAACACCTTCTTCTTTCAGAATCACAACATGATTCTTTTTATTCTCTGTCACAACAGCAGCCGACAGCTCTTCGTAATCCACATCTTTAAAATCCATATAAAAACTGTGTCCTTCATCCAGAGCCTCATCAATGGTTCCTACAAAACAGTACTCTTCACTATGGGAACGGTATACCTCTGCATCTTCATAATCGAGCAGCAGATACAGTGTCTGATCTTTTTCTTCCAGGCGATTCAGAACGATCTTTTCTTCTCCATATCTGTTGTTATATGTACTGATCTCTTTTTTCACCATAGACTCCAGTTCCGAAAGACTGTAATGGTCTTTTTCAAAACTTTCCACAATCGCCTGTGTGATCTTCCCATCCTTACACACATAAAGCGATGTAATCGAAGGCTCAAAGGACGATCCGCAGCCTGTCATGCACAGGACAGATCCTATCGTACATACGATTCTCATCCATTTTTTCATTCCGTTCCTCCTTGAAATGCACTCTGTTTGCAGAATACGGCTTCCATTATACAAGGTTCAAAGACAACTTTCAAGTATTTCCAGCGATTTGAACCGTCGATCCACATATCTTTCCCGAAGCCAGGTCACTACCTTGCCAAATTCTGCACACACATCTTCACTCAGTGTGAAAGTATATAGTTTCTCCACAGGAGATGACACCACATACTGCAGCGCATACAGCGTTGACAGATTCAGATTCCAGCTTTCAAACTGTTCAAATGTATAAGGACATTCCCCGCTGTATACCATTGCTTTCATTTCGTATATGTAACGCACCAGTGTACGCGACAGGGACGGAACCGATAATGCCCGTAACGACTGATACGTAAGACGCAGAAAATCCATGCAGTCAGCATTTTCCCTTGTATAATAATCTGCAAATTCCAGAAAATATTGTCCGTAGCAGGCTCCTTCAAAATCCGTCATCAGTTCACTGAAATAATTCTGAATAGATGCCTGAGAAATACTGTTGGAAGTTCTTCCCTCATAAATCTGAAATTCCCCAAATGCAAACACATTTGCAGCTGCCAAAAGCGGACTGTTCATCCGTCTGGCACCTCTGGCAAATGCCCGGATCTTCCCGCGTTCTTTTGTCAGCAGGACGACCAGCTTATCATATTCCCCTGCCGGCGCGGCAGATAAAACGATACCCGTCACAGTGCAGGTCTGACTGCTCATGTCTCTCTCCCATCTTTCCGGCCTTTAGTTCTTCATATTTATAGGCCAGATAATCTCGTATATCTCCGGTGTGTGCAAATCGATTCCAGCTATCCATTTCCAATACCTCCGCTTCTTCCGTTCTGTGTATTCATAGAATCCCCGAAGCAGACCGGTACTATACTTCTTTCTTGTCGTATCCAAAATTTTTTATCAGGAAATCAGAATCTCTCCAATCTTTCTTTACCTTCACCCAAAGTTTCAGATTGATTTTAGATTCCAACAATCTCTCAATCTCATAACGGGCTGCTGAGCCAATCTTCTTTAACATTGCTCCGCCTTTTCCGATGATAATTCCTTTATGCGAATCTCTTTCACAGATGATCGTCGCTTCAATATCCCAAAGATTTCCCTGCGGACGCTGTTTCATAATATCAATTGACACCGCGATTCCGTGAGGAATCTCTTCATC
>JAFYTM010000124.1 GCA_017558865.1 Lachnospiraceae bacterium | reverse complement strand
TGGAGCGCCGGTAAACATATGCTTGATAGGGTTGCATCCTTCCTCTGCCAAAGTACAGATGCAAATCTGGAAATCTGTGCAAGAAACCAGGGAGATCGTTTTGTCATGCTCCTGCACTACCAGAACGATGAGCAGCTGATGAATCGGATCCACCAGATAAAGGAAAACATAGAAAACAGTATTTATATAGAAACCGAAAACCGTATGTCGCTCCAGATGGGAATCTATCATGTCCCTGATAACAGCAACGAGCTTCTCAGTGCCATCAACAAAGCAAACCAGGCTATCGACTTCACCAGCATCGGAAAAAATAAAGATATCCGAATCTACGATGAACAATTAGAGATCCTGATCAAAGAACGGCATGAACGAGAGAAGCTTCTGGAATCTGTCGACATCCAGCAGGATTTCATAACCTTCTATCAGCCCAAGATAGATATTCGCACCAACACCATCGTCGGTGCAGAAGCACTGGTACGTTTTATGGATCCTACTGCAAACGGCGCGATCCGGGCTCCTGGATATTTTATATCTTATTATGAGCAAACAGGCAAAATTACAGAACTGGATTTCTTTGTCTTCGAATCTGTCTGCAAAATGCTTCGCAGACGGCAGGACTGCGGATTACCTGTCGTAACCGTCTCCTGCAACTTCTCCAGAATGCATTTCATCAAAGAAGGATTTGTAGAACGACTGGAAGCACTTTTAGAGAAATACCAGATCGACAAAGAACTGATCGAAGTCGAGATTACAGAGACTATGGTAATCGAAGAACTGCAGCAAAATGCAGTCAAAGAAACCCTTCAGAAGCTGAAAGAACGAAACATCCAACTCTCCATTGATGATTTCGGTGTGGGTTATTCATCACTCAGTATTTTCGAACACATCCCTGCATCCGTCATCAAGATGGACAGATCTTTCTTCTTAAACAAAGAAAATCATAACCGCCAGTTAAAAATCATGCGCGGTATTGTACGACTTACAGAAGAACTGGATGCACAGATCGTCTGCGAGGGCGTTGAAACCGAAGAGGATATCAGCCTGATGAAGGATATCGGTGCATACATTGCACAGGGATACTACTATTCCAAACCAGTTTCAGAAGAGATCTTTGAAAACATGCTGGAAAATCAGAGATAACTACATAAAGAGAGTCCCGTTTCCAACTCATATTCCGTCAGAAACGAGACTCTCTTACTTTATTCTCTCAATATTCAATATTACTTTTTGCTATGGTTCCAGTTTGTACCCCATCCCCCAGATTGTCTTGATCATCTCTCCTTTATCACCAAGCTTACTGCGAAGCTTTTTCACATGAGTATCAATCGTTCTGGCATCACCAAAATAATCATAGTTCCACACATTGTTCAATATTTTTTCTCTGGACAATGCAATACCCTGATTTTCCATAAAATAGGTCAATAATTCAAATTCTTTATAGCTAAGATCGATATCTATTCCATCAATTTTCACCCGATGCGCTGCTTTGCTCAGTTCGATTCCACCAACGCTGATCACATCTTCACTTGCCATTAGATTTGTTCTGCGCAGGATTGCCTCTACTCTTGCAACGAGGATTTTAGGACTGAATGGCTTCGTGATATACTCATCTACTCCCAGCTCAAACCCCTGCAGTTCATCCCGTTCATCACTCTTTGCAGTTAACAGGATAATCGGAATTTTGGAATAACTGCGAATTTCCCGGCAAACCTGCCACCCATCCATCTTTGGCATCATCACATCCAGAATCACAAGTGCAATATCCTTTTGTTCAAAAAAAAGATCCAGTGCCTCTTCTCCATTTCCCGCTTCCAACACCTCATAATTCTGCTTTACCAGAAAATCACGCACTAATTTGCGCATACGGCTCTCATCATCCACTACCAATATCTTCAACTTTTCCATTACAAAGTTCTCCATTCTATTTTCTTATATCATTGTAGCAATGGATTATGTCCATTCTGTGAAACCATGTTCTGTCACTTGAAAAAAGATTCCTTTTCCTTTATAGTGTCATTATCAAGCAAAGGAGATAGGAATTATGAAAAAATATATCATGACATTTGTATTAACAATTGCCACATCTGCTCTCTTACTTTCTGGCTGCAGCAGCAAAAACAGCACTGTCCCAGACTCAGATTCTTCTCAGAACGCATCCGATAATTCCAATGAACTGCAGGAATTCAAGCCACCTGTAAGTTTTGAAGCGGTCACGATTGACGGTGAGACGATTTCATCCGATATTTTATCTGATGCCAAACTCACGATGATCAACGTCTGGGCCACCTACTGTAACCCCTGCCTGAAAGAGATGCCATCTCTTGGGGAGATTGCTGCCTCTTATGCACCAGAAGATTTTCAAATTCTCGGCATTATCAGCGATGTAACCATCACTTCCGATGAAAAAACGCTGACGTTCGCACAGGAACTGATCGATAAAACAAAAGCCAACTACAGGCATCTTCTTTTAAACGAAGATCTGTACTACGGTATGCTTCTGGAAGTATCTGCCGTCCCGACAACTTTTTTCATCAATTCCGACAAACAGATTGTGGATACTATTATCGGTGCAATGAAAAAAAGTGACTGGGAAGCGAAAATCGAGGAATTGCTCAGCAAAGAAACAAACAAGTAAAACTGTTTAATCCAGGCGAATATATTTTTTGTCTACCTGTTTTGTTAACCACACACCATTTTCAGAGAAATAAAATGGATATCCATCCTCATACATGGAACCACTCTGTACTTTCAGTACAACCGGTTTTCCATGTCTTTTTCCTACTTTTACTGCAGTTTCCAGATCTTTAGATAAATGAACATACAGTCTGCCCATTGGTTTTAAACCTTCCTGCATAATCACATCCACAAATTTTTCTGCTGTTCCGTGGTATAAAATCTCCGGCGGCTGCCGTTCCTGCAATTGCACATCCACTTTTACAGAATGTCCCTGATTCGCACGAATCAGGGTTTTGTCTTCATTAAAGGAATATCTTTGCTTATGATCTGTTCTGACAATTTCCTCCAGCATCTCCATATCTATTTGATCCTTGGAATGATTGAGTTTTTGAATCAATTCATCCACGTTTGCCCATCCATGCTCATCCAATGTAATTCCAATCACTTCCGGCTTATGTCTCAAAACCAGACTAATAAAAATACTTAATTTATCAAGCTTACCCATTATCTTTCCTCTCTCCCCATGGTTACTCACTGATTTTTGGCACGAAAAAAACCCTTGAAACTCAAGGGTTTTTTCAGTGGACCTGAGGGGAATCGAACCCCTGTCCGAAAGCCCATCCATTGCGGTATCTCCCATTACAGCCGCTTGTTTGACATTCCCTCCGCTGCACGCCAACCGGCAGGCTTACAGCTTCAGTAGCTTCATGATACGCCCACACGCGCAAAGCTTAGCGTGTGTCGTTTCCTGCATCATCGATGCCTGGGTCACAGAGTGCAGGTGCTCTGAGTCAGACAGCTGCCATTAGGCAGCGATTGCTAAATTATCTTCAGCGTTTATTTTTAGTTTTGCACCTTAACGCGGTCCCTTCGAATGGCTGCCCCAATTTCAAAACCCCCGTCGAAACCTTTACAAGCCCGAAAACTGTAAGGTTGTACGCTGTTTGAAATCTAACGCAATATTATCTTATACGCAGGATCAGCAAATGTCAAGAGATTTTCAGTATCCAGTTTAATACAAATTTCTTACCTTAAAATCTTTCTCTGCTTCTCTTCGCATATCCTTTTTCGCAATATCCTGGCGTTTATCATAAAGCTTCTTACCTCGTGCAAGACCTACTTCTACTTTTACCAGACTTCCCTTTAAATATACCTTCAAAGGCACCAAAGTATAACCTTTTTCTGCAATCTTTCCCGTGATCTTATTGATCTCTGCCCGATGCATCAGAAGTTTTTTGATACGGAGCGGATCACGATTGAAAATATTTCCCTTTTCGTATGGGCTGATATGCATACCATACACGAACACTTCTCCTTTTTCAATACGGATAAAGGATTCTTTAATACTGCATTTGCCCATACGGAGGGACTTCACTTCTGTTCCGTGAAGGGAAATCCCTGCCTCATAGGTATCTTCTATAAAATAATCATGATATGCTTTTTTATTATTTGCTATCAGCTTGATGTTTTCTTTTGCCATATCGTCCTCACTTTTTTATGTTACACGCCGTAGATTGACTTATGCTTCACAAAGCTCAAAATCGATCGTACGTGTCATCTTATCTGCACCGACCACCTGAACTTTTACTACCTGACCAAGCTTGTAGGTCTTACCGGTGTGTATGCCGACCATCTCGTATGCACTTTCATTATACTCGAAATAATCTCCTTGTAAAGAGGTTACATGAACCAAACCTTCGACCGTATTCGGCAATTCCACATAAAGCCCCCATGCTGTGATACTGGAAATCACCCCATCAAACTCCTGCCAGAGATGACGGCTCATATATTCAACTTTTTTCAATTTTATTGTCTCACGCTCTGCCTCATCTGCCTTTCGCTCCCGCTCACTGGACTGTCTTGCCACATCATCAAGGATCTTCTGATAATGTTCGATCTTTGTCTGGTTCATCCGTCCACGCAGACAGTCTTTGATAATACGATGAATCTGCAGATCGGGATAACGACGAATTGGAGATGTAAAATGACAATAGTATTTTGCGGCCAGACCAAAATGTCCGCTGCATTCTGTCGTATATTTTGCCTGCTTCATGGAACGAAGGGTCAGTCGGCTGATCAATGCTTCCTCCGCAGTCCCATCCAGCTTTGCCAGTAACTTCTGTAATTCCTTCGGATGCACTTCTTCATCCCTGAATCTGATAGAATATCCGAAATTGTTGATGAAGGTTGCCAGCTTCCGAATCCGATCTGTATCCGGATTATCATGGGTTCGATAAACAAATGGCATCTCCTGCCAGAAATAATCCTCCGCTACGGTTTCATTAGCAATCAGCATAAAATCTTCTATGATCCTGGTTGCGGTATTGCGATCATACGGACGAATCTCTACCGGGTGTCCCTGATCATCCAGAATCACTTTTGTCTCCGGAAAATCAAAATCAATAGAGCCACGTTTTTTACGTTTTTCTCTAAGAATCGAAGCCAGAATCTGCATTTCCCGGAACATCGGAACCAGCTCTTCATATTCCGCAATCTCTGCCTCATCCTGTTCCTCCAGAATCTTCTTCACACTGGTATAAGTCATCCTGCGGTCTACATGGATCACCGTCTCAGCAATCACATGATCAACCACATTGCCTTTCGGATCAATCGTCATCATACAACTGAGTGCCAGTCGATCCTGACCGGCATTCAGAGAACAGATTCCATTCGAAAGTCTTCTCGGAAGCATCGGAATTACGCGATCCACCAGATAAACGGATGTTCCGCGCTTCAGTGCCTCCCGATCCATCGCACTGCGTTCCTGCACATAATTCGCGACATCCGCGATATGCACACCGAGCACATAGTTTTCACCCTCTCTTGCCAGCGAAACTGCATCATCCAGGTCTTTGGCATCCTCTCCATCAATGGTCACCATCTGCACATGACGCAGATCCATTCGTCCCTGCATGTCTGCTTCACTGATC
>JAFYTM010000123.1 GCA_017558865.1 Lachnospiraceae bacterium | reverse complement strand
TCGTGAAATACCGAAACAGGCAGAGATTATCAGTCAATATCTGGATTATCTGGTTTATTATATCCATGAAGAGAATATACCGGATGAACAGATACAGAATCTTCAGAAGGTATTCGATCAGATGAGACGGGAAGAACTGCCGAAGAGTCGTGCAGAGTTTGAGAACCGGGCAGTTCTGTATCATCTGTTGATGGATCTGGAAGAGTTTCTACTGGTGAAAAAACGTTTTCTGGATAAGCATATGGAAAGACCGGAAGAATTGGAGGAAACAGCACGTTGATGGAATTTACACATTTTGATGAAAAAGGGAATGCAGTCATGGTGGATGTGACGGAGAAATCGGTTACATCCCGGACGGCAGTAGCAGAAGGCACGATTCTCGTATCGGACGAGATCATGCATGCAGTGACAGAAAAGAAAGTAAAAAAAGGAGATGTGCTTGGAGTGGCGAGAGTGGCTGGTATTATGGCAGTAAAACAGACATCGTCCATTATTCCGATGTGTCATCCCTTGTTGATTGGGAAGTGTTCTGTGGATTTTGAATTGCTGCCGGAGGAACATTTGATCAAAGCATATTGTACAGTGAAAGTAGAAGGAAAAACAGGAGTAGAAATGGAAGCACTGCACGGTGTCAGTGCAGCACTTCTTACGATCTACGATATGTGTAAAGCAATTGATAAACGAATGGTGATCCAGAATATTCATCTGGTCGAGAAGACCGGAGGAAAGAGCGGCGATTTTCATTTCTGTGAGATCCATGATACAGGATCAGCCGCCGATCTGTGACATCTGGCGAAGCTCCGGCTGCCCTTCCTGAGCGGACTGGTGAAATTGATGCTCTGTTGGTTTACGTTCGACTGCTTTTTGCATGACGGAGAGAAGTTCTTCGTCAGAAGCACCACTGCGCAGCAGTTCTCTTAAGGAAACTCCGTTCTGGTAATAGAGACACAGCTTTAAGATACCGTCAGAAGTCAGACGTACCCGGTTGCAGGAGCTGCAGAATTTTCCATGTATGGCATCGATAAATCCAATACAGCCTTTGAAGCCGGGAATGTGGATATAGGATGCAGGACCGTTGCCTCTTGTGGATAATTCCTGCGTATAATACGGATAATGTTCAGAAAGAAGTGCTAAAAGCTTTTCGCGGTTATAGCCCTGATATTTGCTGCCGTATCCAATTGGCATGATTTCAATAAAACGTACATCAACCTGATAATCTCTGGCGAGATGGATCAGATCAAAAAACTCTCCGTCATTGATTCCGTGCATCAGGACGGAGTTTATTTTTGTCTTGATACCGGCTTCCTGGCTGGCGAAGATGCCGTCCAGTACTTGCGGAAGATAATCACGTCTGGTAATCTGCTGAAAGGTATCTTTGCGAAGTGTATCCAGACTGACATTGATACCATCGATTCCTATGGATTTCAACTCTGGAACGATGTCTTTCAACAGGATGCCATTGGTTGTCAGTGTTACCTGTTCGGTAAAAGGCAGTGCTTTTAAATCTTTTAAAAAAGAAAGAGCACCTTTACGAACCAGAGGTTCGCCTCCGGTCACTTTGAATTTGCGGATACCAAGCTGCCCGGCGAGACGGCACAGGCGCAGAATCTCTTCAAAACGAAGAACTTCTTCGTGGGACATGGAGGGTACATCCTCCGGCATACAGTATTGGCAGCGCAGGTTGCAGCGATCAGTGATGGAGATGCGCATATAGTCGATGGTCCTGCCTTTTGAATCTTTCATATAGGTTCGCCTCTTTTGCTTTATAATGTTAATATTATAACAAAATTGAATATGGAAAGATATAGTTTTTGAAAAATATAAAAAGTTGATGAACGTTTGTAAATGTGCTATACTAACCACATCTTTGAGTCAAAATATAGAAATGAGGGATATACAATGGAATTGACAACTGTCAGAGAATTATATAAGAACAGGGAAGCATATCTGGATAAAGAGATCATGGTCGGCGGATGGGTACGCAGCGTACGTGATTCTAAGAGTTTTGGTTTCCTGGTGCTTCATGACGGAACTTTTTTTGATACGCTTCAGATTGTGTATCATGACACGATGGAGAACTTTGCGCAGGTCAGCAAGCTCAATGTAGGAGCAGCTGTGATCGTACGCGGTACACTGGTAGCTACTCCTCAGGCAAAACAGCCATTTGAGATTCAGGCTGCAGAGGTGACGCTGGAAGGTGCATCTGCACCGGATTATCCGCTTCAGAAAAAACGTCATACACTGGAGTTTTTAAGAACGATGACCCATCTTCGTCCAAGAACGAATACATTCCAGGCTGTGTTCCGTGTGCGCTCCCTGACCGCATATGCGATTCATCAGTTTTTCCAGGAGAGAGGCTTTGTGTATGTACACACACCACTGATTACAGGAAGTGACTGTGAGGGTGCAGGAGAGATGTTCCAGGTAACAACTCTGGATCTGACAAACGTACCGATGACAGAGGATGGAAAAGTAGATTTCTCACAGGATTTCTTCTGCAAGCCAACCAATCTGACGGTAAGCGGACAGCTTAATGGTGAGACTTATGCGATGGCATTCCGTAATATTTATACATTTGGACCGACTTTCCGTGCAGAGAATTCCAATACAACGCGTCATGCAGCAGAGTTCTGGATGATCGAGCCGGAGATGGCATTTGCAGATCTGCAGGATGATATGAAGATCGCAGAGGATATGCTGAAGTATGTGATCCGTTATGTAATGGAGAATGCGCCGGAAGAGATGAACTTCTTTAATTCTTTCGTGGACAAGGGACTTCTGGAGCGTCTGAATCATGTGCTGAATTCTGAGTTCGGTCATGTGACCTATACAGAAGCGATTGAGATTCTGGAAAAGAATAATGACAATTTTGATTATAAAGTATCCTGGGGATGTGATCTGCAGACAGAGCATGAGCGTTATCTGACAGAACAGGTATTTAAACGTCCGGTATTTGTTACTGATTACCCAAAGGAGATCAAAGCTTTTTATATGAAGCTGAACGAGGATGGCAAGACCGTTGCTGCTATGGACTGTCTGGTTCCGGGTATCGGTGAGATCATCGGCGGAAGTCAGAGAGAGGATGATTATGAGAAGCTGGCAGCACGTATGGACGAGCTTGGTCTGAACAAAGAGGATTATGGTTTCTATCTGGATCTTAGAAAGTATGGTTCTACCCGTCATGCAGGTTTTGGTCTTGGTTTTGAACGCTGCGTAATGTATTTGACTGGTATGGGTAACATTCGCGACGTGGTTCCGTTCCCAAGAACCGTGAAGAACTGTGACCTGTAAGGAGTGAGGAAGAGTGACAGCAGAAGGAGTACACACTCATATCGCTCCGGATGGGACGGTATATGAACATACACATGAGGAGACTCATGACCATGGACATAGCCATGTGCATGGTCATGTGCACACCAATACCAAGGCAGTAGTGAACCGCCTTTCCCGTGCGATTGGGCATCTGGAGTCCATTAAACGCATGGTGGAGGATGGACGCGACTGCAGTGAAGTGCTGGTACAGTTGTCGGCGGTGAAATCTGCTATTAATAATACAGGTAAGGTGATCCTGAAAGATCATATTGAGCATTGTCTGGTGGATGCAGTGGAATGTGGAGATATGGATGCGATCGCCGATCTGACAGAAGCGATCGACCGGTTTATAAAATAAAAATTTCCAATAGATGATCTCTTGAAGTTTTGTTGTCTATAGTATATACTATTATTCAATATCTCGTTTTCAAAATGAGATAAAACACAATATCTGGTGGAGGGAATAAGGTTGCTGTATGTAATCAAAAAAGATGGAACGCGTGAAGCTTTTCATGTAAAGAAGATTATCAGTGCGGTGAATAAATCCGCAGGTCGTATTTTGTATAAATTTACTCCGGAAGAGATTGAGTTTATCTGCAGGTTTGCACAGGAGCAGGCAGAATCACTTGGGAAAGAAGGCATCGACATTCAGGAGATGCATAATATCGTAGAAGGTGCTCTGGACCGGGTAAATCCGGCTGTAGCGAAGAGCTATCGTGATTACCGGAATTACAAAAAAGATTTTGTACACATGATGGATGATGTGTATACGAAAAGTCAGTCGATTCGTTATATTGGAGATAAGAGCAATGCCAATACGGACAGTGCATTGGTGGCGACAAAGAGAAGTCTGATCTTCAATGAACTGAATAAGGAACTGTACCGCAAGTTTTTTATGAATCGTAATGAACTGCAGGCGTGCAGGGATGGATATATTTATATTCATGACCAGTCAGCGAGACTGGATACGATGAACTGTTGTCTGTTTGATATAGGCAATGTATTAAGCGGTGGATTTGAGATGGGCAATGTATGGTATAATGAGCCAAAGACGCTGGATACAGCATTTGATGTCATGGGTGATATCATTCTGAGTACGGCGGCGCAGCAGTATGGCGGATTTACTGTACCGGAAGTCGATAAGGTACTGGCTCCTTATGCGGAGAAGAGCTATATCAAATATAAAAAAGAATTTTTGTCTTATATGGACCCCTCCTGGGAAGGAACACAGGAGAAGGCAGAAGCTTATGCCATAAATAAAGTGCGTCGCGATTTTGACCAGGGCTGGCAGGGAATTGAGTACAAACTGAATACGGTCGGTTCTTCCAGAGGTGACTATCCATTTGTAACCGTGACAATTGGACTTGGACAGGAACGTTTTGCAAAGATGTGCAATATTTCGCTTTTGAATGTGCACAAAGAAGGACAGGGTAAGCCGGGTAATAAAAAGCCGGTATTATTCCCGAAGATTGTATTTTTGTATGATGAGGCGATTCACGGAGAAGGCGGTGTCTGTGAGGATGTATTTGAGGCAGGTATCGACTGTTCTGCAAAGACGATGTATCCGGACTGGCTTTCTATGAGCGGTGAGGGATATATTTCTGAGATGTATCAAAAGTATGGCAGAGTCATCAGTCCGATGGGATGCCGTGCGTTTCTTAGTCCCTGGTTTGAAAGAGGAGGTATGACCCCGGCTGACGAAGAGGACAAGCCGGTATTCGTAGGCAGATTCAATATTGGTGCGGTAAGCCTTCATCTTCCGATGATCCTGGCGCAGTCCCGTTCGGAGAATCGGGATTTTTATGAAGTGCTGGATTATTATCTGGAGATGATCCGTAATCTGCATATTCGTACTTATGATTATCTGGGAGAGATGCGTGCATCTACCAATCCACTGGCTTACTGCGAGGGTGGATTTTATAAAGGAAATCTGGAACCGCATCAGAAGATCAAGCCGCTTCTAAAGCCGATGACGGCATCCTTTGGAATTACTGCACTTAATGAGCTGCAGGAGTTATATAATGGGAAATCCATTCGCGAAGACGGACAGTTTGCCCTGGAAGTAATGCAGTATATCAATCAGAAGATCACCCGGTATAAGGAAGAGGATGGTCATCTGTATGCGATCTATGGTACACCGGCAGAGAGTCTCTGCGGTCTTCAGATTGAGCAGTTCCGGAAAAAATACGGTATTATAGAAAATGTATCCGACAGACCGTATGTGAGCAACAGTTTTCATTGCCATGTAACAGAGGAGATGTCTCCGATTGAAAAACAGGATTGTGAAGGTCGTTTCTGGGAACTTTGCAATGGCGGTAAGATACAGTATGTTCGTTATCCGGTAGGATACAATAAAGAAGCTGTCCGAACACTTGTTCGACGTGCAATGAAAAAAGGTTTTTATGAAGGCGTGAATCTGTCGTTGGCTTACTGCGATGACTGCGGTCATCAGGAACTGGATATGGATGTATGCCCGAAATGCGGAAGTAAGAATCTGACAAAGATTGACCGTATGAATGGTTATCTGTCTTATTCCCGTGTGAAGGGAGATACCCGTCTGAATGCGGCCAAGATGGCAGAGATTGAAGAACGGGTATCCATGTAAATAATCAGGGAATCAGTTTTTGTGTAGAAATGAAATGCAGTTCTTTGTATTCTTTGGGAGACATCCCGTATTCTTTCCGGAAAGCACGGAAAAAACTGGAATAATCTTTAAAACCATATAAAAGATACGCTTTGCTGATGCTGGTGTTGCCGAGGATGGCATCCCTGCATTTGGCAAGGCGTTTTTTTGTAATATACTGATGGATTGGAAGACCAAGCTGATTTTTGAAAAGATGTGCAATATGATACTTGCTTACATAAAAAGTATCTGCAATGTGATCCAGTGTCAGATCTTCATCCAGATGTCCATCAATATAGTGGATGAGATTTTCATAAAGATCATTGCTGTCAGTCAGAGACTTTGGATGTTCCAGTTCATAGATGGTACGATTCAGGTGAAGAATCAGATCGTTGACACAAAGTCGTTTTTTCTCTTCTTTTCCAAAACGCTCGGAATGCATCTCTTCGATCAGCTCAAAAATCATAGCCTGCAGAGAATTGAAGGAGATCAGGTCATAGTGCAGATGGCAGTATCCGCGTTCTTCTGCCAGTTCCATAATATAGGTGTAGCTGGGAGAGATTTCTTTTAGCTGTTGGAAATAGTCTCGGCTGATCCAGAAGACAAATCTTCGGTAGGTCTGTTCAGGGTCCAGACTGGTCACATAATGAGGAACATCAGGCGGGATTACAAGAACATCTCTTGGCTGGAGATGTCGGATTGTTTTGTTGATGTGCTGTGTGATATTTCCTTCCAGAAAAATATAGAATTCATAATAATCGTGAGTATGACTTTTGACTCTCGAAAAATAACTGTCGTTATAATAATAAATTTCAAAATCATCAGCCAGCATATATTGTCGGGTACTGAATTTTGTCTGTAATTTCTTTTTCATAAGTTCCCCTTATATTTTCTTTTTTGTTAAATATATCACGAAATAACAACTTTTGCAATGTATACAACAAGCAATTCAATGGGAAATTTAACGAAAAAGGGATATGATTTTATACAGAAGTTGGGCATTGCGCAAAAATTGTGCTTAGTGTTTGGGGCTGTCAGGGAGAGATTGGAAATGACAAAGTACGAAAGTGTAAAAATGGAGACGAAGAAGCGTATCGTTCGAGAATTCTGGAAATTATATAAGATCAGGAAAATTGAAAAGATTACAGTAAAAAACATTACAGATGCATGCGGGATATACCGTACAACGTTTTATCTTCATTTTTCTGATGTGTATGCGATTCGTGAGATGATAGAGGAGGATGTACTGACAGATTTGAAGAATCTCAGAGAGATGAATCTTGATACAACAGAAGAAGATTATAGGCGTGGAGCCGAAGCTCTTTATCTGCATTTTAGAAAAAACCAGGAATATTTGCATATATTACTGGATGAAAAACGCCATCCTGAGTTTTCAAAAATCTATAAAGAAGAACTGATCGGGCAGATGTGCAGAACTTATCAGGTTGATATGGCGGATATGGATCAGAAGACATGTCTGGTTGTAAAAAAGACGATACAGCTTTTTGTGGAACTGTTTTTAAACTGGACGGCATCAGGTCTTTTGAACTGGGAGGACATTATCTGCATTATCGATGGCTATATGAAAAACGGTATTATTGATACTCTTCTGGGTGGTATTTCCAGAGAAAAAAAGGAAAGCTCTGGGGTTTGTTGAAAATGCTGAAAAAGTTTCCGGAGAAAACATTTGGTTGCATATTGTCGCTTGTTGTTTCAGCGACCGGATGTTATCATTTGGATAAAACATACAAAAATATTGTCTATTTTCTCTGGAAACTTCAGAGAAATAGACAATTCTTTTGCGTTTGAAAAAGCAAAGGTTGTATGTAAAAAAGGAACCAAAATGAACTAAAAAAAGGAGGAACATTAATTCATGAGGGGAATTAAAAAGTGGGGGGCTCTGCTCTGCGTAACAGCACTTTCAGTAACCTGTCTTGCTGGATGCGGAAGTTCTGAGTCAAAACGTATCATTCGTATTGGACACAACCAGTCCACTGCACATCCGTCACACATTGGTATGATGGCGTTTCAGGAGTATATCCATGAAGAACTTGGCGACAAGTATGTAGTGGAGATTTATCCGAGTGAGCTGCTTGGCTCCCAGGCAGACATGGTACAGTTAACCCAGACAGGTGCGATCGATTTCTGTATCGCAAGTAACTCACTGCTGGAGACATTCAGTAAGAACTACAGTATTTTCAACCTTCCGTATCTGTTCGGAAGTGCAGAGGCATACCATGCAGCCATGGATGATCCGGCAGTCGTAGATCCGATCTTCGATGCTACCAAGGCAGCAGGTTTCACTTCTGTTACCTGGCTGGATGCAGGTACCCGTAACTTCTATACCATTGACAAACCAATCGAGAGTCCGGCAGACTTAAAGGGTCTTAAGATCCGTGTCCAGCAGTCTCCGACCAACGTTGCAATGATGGAGCTGCTTGGTGGTAAAGCAACGCCGATGTCCTTCGGTGATGTATATACTGGTCTTCAGACTGGTATTATCGATGGTGCAGAGAACAACGAGCTGGCACTTCGTGACAACGGACACGGTGACGTATGTAAACATTATTCCTATGATATGCATCAGATGATCCCGGACCTTCTGATTGGCAACAACGCATTCCTTGAAGGACTTCCGGCAGACGAGCGTGCGATCTTCGAGGAGGGCTTCAAGATCCTGAACCAGGCTCAGCGTGAAGCATGGGTACTTGGTGTGGAGGATTCCATCAAGAATGCAGTTGAGAAACAGGGTGTGAATTTCTACTATCCGGATACCAAACCGTTCCAGGATGCGGTTATGCCGCTTCATGAGTCCGTACTGGCTGATCTCCCGGCGATCCAGGGTACCTATGACCTGATCCAGGAGTACAATGCTCAGTTCGCGGCAGCAGAATAACAGGAGGGAATTATGAGTCAGATTAGAAAGCTTTTAGATAATATTTTGAGTGTCCTGGCTGGCGTTAGCTTCATTGCTATGGTTGTTCTGACCTGCTGGCAGGTATTCACCCGTTATGTCCTGGGTGATGCAGCTACCTGGACTGAGGAGTTAGTAACTTATCTGTTCGCATGGATGGCACTGCTTGGTGCATCCCTTGTAGTAGGTGAGCGCGGACATATGAACATTCCGCTGCTTGTTGAAAAGGTTAATCCGGGAGCAAGAAAAGCTCTCTGCATCTTTGCAGAAATCGTTGCAGCAGTGTTTGCAGCTGCGATCCTGGTATATGGTGGTGCAAAGATTTCTGTCCTGGCAATGGGTCAGCAGACTTCTTCCCTCGGCGTGGCAATGGGTATCTTCTATACGGTTATGCCGATCAGTGGTATACTGAATGTAATCTACAGTATCATTAATATTGTTGATATCCTGAATGGAAACATCAACCTTGACCCGGCAGAATAAGGAAGGAGGCATAAGACGACATGGCAATTAAAGCGTTATTTATTATTTTGATTGTACTGGCAGTCCTGCTGGTACTTGGTGTGCCGATCTCCTATGGAATTGGTATTTCTTCACTGGTAACAATCGTACAGGTTATGCCGCTTGATGTAGCTGTATTAACAGCAGCACAGAGAACCTTCGTAGGTATGAGTAAATTCTCCCTGACCGCGATTCCGTTCTTCGTCCTGGCTGGTGACATCATGAACCAGGGTGGAATTGCGAAACGTCTTGTAGACTTCGTTATGGCAATTCTTGGAAAATGTCCGGGAGCACTCCTGGTAACAAACGTAGGCGCCAACGCACTGTTCGGTGCAATCTCCGGTTCCGCATCTGCTGCAGCAGCGGCAGTCGGCGGCATGGTACGTGAAGGTGAAGAAGAGCAGGGTTATGATCCGGCGATCTGTGCAGCTACCAACGCAGCATCTGCACCATCCGGACTTCTGATCCCGCCATCCAATGCGATGATTACCTATTCTCTGGCAGCAGGCGGAACTTCCGTAGCAGCTCTGTTTATGGCTGGTTATGTTCCAGGTATCATCTGGGCACTGGCTTGTGCGATCGTAGCGATTATTATCGCCAAGAAAAAAGGTTATACCGCAGCAGCAAAAAGCGGTGCTGGTCTTGGTAAAGCTACCCTGGCAGCTCTTCCGTCCCTGTCCCTGATCGTAGTAGTTATCGGCGGTATCGTAGGTGGTATCTTTACTGCTACCGAGGGTTCTGCAATTGCAGTAGTATACGCGCTGATCCTTGGTATCTGTTATAAAAATATTACCTGGAATTCCCTGTGGAAGATTGTTGTAAACTCTGCAAAGACTTCCGGTATGATCGTATTCCTGATTGGTACCTCCAACATTCTTGGATGGGTTATGGCATTTACTCAGGTTCCGCAGGCAGTAGCGGATGCACTTCTTGGCGTTACCAATAACCAGTATGCGATCCTGTTGATCATGAACATCATCCTTCTGATCTCCGGTACTTTCATGGATGTTACTCCGGCAATCTTGATCTTCACTCCTCTGTTCCTTCCGATCGTAAAGAGCTTTGGAATGAGCCCGATTCAGTTCGGTATGATCCTGATCTACAACCTGTGTATCGGTAACATCACTCCGCCAGTTGGTAACACCCTGTTCGTTGGTATCAAGGTTGGTAAGACCACACTCGGAAAGGTTATGCCTTACATGCTGATGTACTATGCAGCAATCCTTCTTGGTCTGTTGCTTGTAACCTATGTTCCGATCGTATCCCTTGGATTGCCGATGCTGACCGGTGCTATCTAAGATTTCAGTAACCTGAACACCTGTTTTTAAAAATGAGGTTAACAACGCGCGATGCAGTTAAATGAAAAATCTTTAGTTAACGATAAAGCGCAGTGGCTTGCTGCGGGATATAAACTCCCGCAGTATGACCGTGCCGCTATGATTGAGAGAACCAAAGCAAACCCGACATGGGTTCATTTTGGTTCCGGTAATATTTTCCGTGCTTTTCAGGCAAATGTAGTAGAGAACCTTCTGAATGATGGAACACTTGACCGTGGTTTGATCGCAGTAGGCGGACATGAGGCGATGGAGAAATTATTCCAGCCGCGTGACAACTATAATCTGCTTGCTACCTTAAAGGTAGACGGAACTGTAGACAAGATCATCATCGGAAGTATTGCAGAGACTCTGACTACCGATGCAGGCTACGATGCAGATTTTGCAAGACTGAAAGAGATCTTCGCAAAAGAATCTCTCCAGATGGTAAGTTTTACCATTACCGAGAAGGGTTACAGCCTTGTGAAAGGTGACGGAACTTATGCAGATGCAGTGGCAGCAGACCTTGAAGCAGGTCCGGCAGCACCGCAGAGCTACATGGGCAAGATTGCAGCATTCCTGTATGCCCGTTATCAGGCTGGACAGTATCCAATCTCCATGGTAAGTATGGATAACTGTTCCCATAATGGAACCATCCTGTTCAAAGCAGTGGATACCTTCGCAAAAGCATGGGCTGAAAAGGGTCTTGTAGATACAGGTTTCCAGGCTTACATTGAGGATGAATCCAAAGTTGCTTTCCCATGGTCCATGATCGATAAGATCACTCCTAGACCAGACGATTCTGTAGCAGCTATGCTGGAGAAAGACGGTGTGGAAGGTCTTGCTCCGATCATCACGGAAAGAAAAACCTATATTGCTCCTTTCGTAAACGCAGAGGAAGCTGAGTACCTTGTAATCGAGGATAAATTCCCGAACGGAAGACCGGCTCTTGAAAAAGGCGGCCTGATCTTCACCGATGGTGAGACCGTAGATAAAGTGGAGAAGATGAAGGTATGTACCTGTCTGAACCCACTGCATACTGCACTGGCAGTGCTTGGATGTGTTCTGAAGATGGATAAGATCTCCAGCGAGATGAAAGATCCGACCTTGAAGAAACTGGTTGAGAAGATCGGTTACGAAGAGGGACTTCCGGTAGTTGTAAATCCGGGCGTTATCAATCCGAAGGAATTCATCGACACTGTTCTGGAAGTAAGACTTCCGAACCCATTTATGCCGGATACCCCACAGAGAATCGCTACCGATACTTCCCAGAAGCTTGCGATCCGTTTTGGTGAGACCATCAAAGCTTACGCAGCATCTGAGACACTGAACGTAGCAGATCTGAAATGTATTCCGCTGGTACACGCTGGATGGCTGCGTTATCTGATGGCAATTGATGATAACGGTGAAGCTTTTGAACTGAGTGCAGATCCGCTTCTGGATACGGTATGTCCAATGGTTGCTGGTATCAAGCTGGGTGACACAGATGTAGAAGATGCAATCAAACCGATTCTTGAGAATGCGAAGATCTTTGGTGTGAATCTCTACGAAGTTGGCCTTGCTGAGACTGTAATCGGATACTTCCGTGAGATGATCGCAGGACCAGGTGCTGTTCGTGCAACACTTGAGAAATACGTATAAGATATAAGAATTTATAGAGCCAGGCAGATCCAATTCGAGTCTGGCTCTTGTAAAATAAAGATATAAAAAGGAGAGATGTAATCATGAATGCTATTTTAGAGCAGATGCAGGGATTTGGTATTATCCCGGTTGTAGTTATCAATGATGTAAAAGATGCAGAGCCGCTTGCAAAAGCACTTTGCGAGGGTGGACTTCCATGTGCAGAGGTTACTTTCCGTACTGATGCAGCAGAAGAGTCTATTCGTATCATGGCAGAGAAATTCCCGGAGATGCTGATTGGTGCAGGTACTGTTCTGACCACAGAGCAGGTTGACCGTGCAGTAGCAGCAGGTGCAAAATTTATCGTAAGCCCGGGTCTGAATCCACGTATCGTAAAATACTGTGTAGAAAAAGGCATTGTAATCACTCCAGGAACCACCAATCCAAGTGATGTGGAGCAGGCAATTGAGAATGGTCTGGAAGTTGTGAAATTCTTCCCGGCAGAGCCGGCAGGCGGACTGAAAATGATCAAAGCTATGGCAGCTCCATATGTTGGAATGAAATTCATGCCAACTGGCGGAATCAACCCGAACAACGTTAGAGACTATCTGGCATATGATCGTATTATTGCATGCGGCGGAAGCTGGATGGTAGACGGCAAATTAGTAAATGCTGGTGAGTTTGATAAAATCACAGAGCTTGTAAAAGAAGCTGTTCAGATCGTGAAAGAGGTTAGAGGTTAATACGCATGGCAAAGAAAGTTATTACATTTGGTGAGATTATGTTAAGACTTGCACCGGAAGGATATTATCGTTTCGTGCAGGCTGAAAAATATGGTGCAACCTATGGCGGCGGAGAGGCAAACGTAGCAGTGTCTCTTGCAAATTACGGATTTGATGCATAT
>JAFYTM010000122.1 GCA_017558865.1 Lachnospiraceae bacterium | reverse complement strand
TATACTCATACCATGCATCTTCTGTAAATCGTGGGCTACTCATCTTCCATAGCCTCCAATTCTGCTATACTTTTTTGTATAACCCTGCCCTCTTCTGATGCCTTGATAGATCTGCGTATCTTATCTACATAACCAGAACGACGCTCAAATTCTTTTAAAATATCCTCTCCTTGAAAACCATCCGCAAGAACATCTCTAAGAATTTCACTTGCAACAGACGTAATTTCTCCATAATAGGGCTTTAACAGGATTCCATCATTCATAATAAAACATTGTGCTTCTGTCCCGAACCCCAGTTCATCAAAATATTTTTGCGGAATCGTAATCTGACCATTGGAAGAAATACCTATAATCCTGCCACCTGTCATAGTGCTTCTGTCCATATCTTTTACCAAAAACATATCATTCACACCTTTCTTAGTCGTTTAGTCATTATCTATTATTATATACCAAATAAACTACTTTACAACAAACAATTTCCGTTATCAGGATTCATTTATTTGCAATATTCTTTATCAGACCTCCACATTCTGCACCATCACCGGCTTCCCCGCCCTCCGGCACATCTGCAGCACCCTGCTTCCATCTCCATAATACGCATCACTGACTTCCACTGTACGCTTTGCATCCAAGGTATCATCATAGATTCCCCAACCCTCCAAACGGTACTGTGCCGCCATCTCCTGATATGAATTCCACAGCTTCTGCTCCATAGATCGCAATGACAGCTCTCCCGACACTTCCGGTCTCCAAATCAACGCTATTTCGTTCTGATTCTCTCGGAAGAGGTCAAATACCCGTTCCATCTTCCGAAGCATATTCTCACCGTACTGCATCAGGGTAGTGATGGAAGTATAATACAGGATCACTTTCTTACAGCTTCCGTCCGGCTTTCGGATCACTTTCAGCCATGATTCCGGGATATCCATCTCTTCTTTCGGAATGTGTACCACTTTGTCATTCTTCGGAGAACCAATGCCTGATATCTTCTCTTCCCAGATTTTCCTGGTCTCTTCCCCTGCATAATCACTCAGATAGTCAATATAGGTCTGCCGCATCTGCTCGGACTGTACGATCACCTGATCAGCATGTACCACTCCCGGCATCGGGACAAAATATTTCAGATTCAGCAGGGAACGTTCCTCCCCAGCCGATATCTCATCCAGAATAAAAGGAGGGATATACACCAGCTGATTCGTATATGTTCTTAAATTGACTGCATAAAAATCCGGATGCACACTGAACACATGATTATACTGGTCATACGGATTCTGGATAACGATCATATCCGGTCTTCGTCCGGCGATATCATAATCTTCATACCTTGTGACCGGCACGTTCTGAGGAAACTGATCGATCTCATAATGCATCTCCCGAAATGTTCCGTTGATTCTTTTATAATAATAAGGAATCGGAATCACATAGACATCACAGTCCGGATCTTCCCTTGCTGCCTGCCACACACTTTCCAGAGCGCCCCAGGCAGATGCCTTGTAGGGCAGGAACACAACTTCCCTGCGGACTTTGATATCACTCTCTACGCTGCTACGAATACACAGCAGCAATTCATTCAATTCCTGGTGAAACAGATCCGCGTTAAGGGCAGCACCCTGTACGATCGTTTCATAGATCTGTCCAACCAATTCACAGTACATTTCCAGAATATGGATTGTTGCACAATCTTCTCCCTGTGACTGTTCGATCTGATTGCCAAGTCCGATCACACCGTTCTGGCATATTTCCAGAAGCTGCACTGCCAGCGATACACCCCCGCTAAGCACTGCCCCCCGGATCATCCCATGAGCCTGCTCCAGAAGTTCTGCAACTTCCTCTGCCTGTTCCTTTATATTTTTCTGAGGATTTTTTTCTCTCTGCAGATCCTGGATGGAAAATCGGTACGGAAGCTCCAGCGGTCTTCCCGTCTGCTCCAGGAATATGTTTTCATGAAAGGAATAAATGGGATATTCATGAGTACCGCCGCTTTTCACGATTCTCATATAATCCCCATACTTCGATCTCAGGACAGCATCGTACATTACAGGAACTGGTATCTTCGTATTTTCAAACGGAAGCCAGATACACTCCTGATACCACTCTTTTTTAAATTTATTATTTCCATGGTTGATCCATTCCGTGATCAGCGCAAGCTCCTCTGTATCATCATTCTTATACCTGGAAACCGTCTCTTCGATCAAAAGGAAAAGCTGATTAAAAATATGTCCTTTCCGGTTGATCTTCTTCCCTGTCTTCCTTTCGATCTGCCTCAGATGCCCTTCCAGCTGATCCGGCGGATATTCATCCAGATACATAGCAATGCTGGTGATGTATTTTGCCAGATCACAGCGTGCTTTCTGAACCTCCTGATCGGATATGATATTATCCAGTACAAAGACATCGATCGTTGCCGGATACGGGAATCCATGGCTTTCCACAAGTTCTTCGTCTTTTATGCTGATACAGCGGCGGTTGGCAACCTGAGTCAGCAGCTGGTCAAATGTCTTCTCACTGTGAATATTTACCACATAATATGGTTCCGGAAGCTCCTTCTGTGCAACAGATATGAATTTTTCATAATCTGTACGTTTCATACAGAGATCAAGATCATCATCCCACGGGATAAATCCGCCGTGGCGGACTGCCCCAAGAAGTGTCCCCGCATCTGCAAAATACAGTATATCATGTTTCCGGCACACAGCATCTACAGCCGCCAGTATTTCCAGACGGGCAGCCCATGATTTCTTCATCATTCCTGATACATAGAACCCGTCCCTTACTTCATCTTCAAAAAATGTCTCTGAAAATTGTAACATTTATCAGACCTCCACGTTCTGCAGCATCACCGGTTTTCCTGCCCTTCGGCACATCTGCAGAACCCTGCTTCCATCTCCATAATATGCATCACACACTTCCACTGCACGCTTTGCATCGATGGCATCATCATAGATGCCCCATCCTTCACGCCTGTACCGCTCAACCATTCTCTGATAGGATTTCCACAACTTTCTTTTCATGGACTGAATCGAGGTCTCTCCCAACACTTCCGGTCTCCAGAACAATACAACGTTTTCCTGATTTTCCTGAAACAGTTCAAATACTCTTTCCATCTTCGCAAGCATCTTCTCTCCATACTGCAAAAGGGTCGTGACTGATGTATAATACAGAATCACTTTTTTACAGCTTCCATCCGGCTTACGAATAACGTCAATCCATGCATCCGGGATATCCATCTGATCTTTCGGAATAGATACAAGCTTGTCCTTTTTCGGGGAACCAAGGCCAAGGATCTTATTTTCCCAGATTCCTCTGGTGTCCTCTCCGGCAAAATCACTCAGATAATCGATATAGATCTGCCGCATCTGTTCTGACTGTACGATCACCTGATCAGCATGCACAACTCCCGGCATCGGAACATAATACCTCAAATTCAAAAATGCACGTTCTTCTCCCGCTGCGATCTCATCCGTCACGAACCACGGGATGTAGATCAACTGACTGGTATATTGTTTCAGATTTTTAGAATAGAAGAACGGATGCACACTGCTCACATAATTATATTCATCATACGGATTTTGAATAAAAATCGTGTCCGGTCTGCGGGCAGCAAACGGATAATCCTCGTACCATGTAACCGGCACATACTCAGGAAACTGTTCTCCTTCGTAACGCATCTCCTGCAGATTGCCGTTAAAATCCTTATAATAATAAGGAATTGGTATCACATAGACATCACAATCCGGATCCTCCATGGCTGCCTGCCATACACTCTCCAGGCTGTCCCAGGCAGACGCTTTATATGGTAAAAACACCACTTCCCTGCGGTCTCTGATATCATGCGCCACACTGTCCCGGATGCGCAGCAGCAATCCGTTCAATTCCTGACTCATCTGATCCGGATTCAGGGCATCTCCCTGTGCAGCTTTTTCATAAATCTTTCCGACCAGCTCACAATACGTCTCCAGAATACCGACCGTGACAAATCCTTCGCCCTCCGACTGTTCGATCCGGTTCCCCAATGTAATGGCACCATTCTGGCAGATTTCCAAAAGCTGCATAATCAGAGACAGATCACCATTTCCTGCCGCATCTCTGATCATGCCATGAGCCTTTTCCAGAAGCCCCAGGATCTCTTCTGCCTGTTCCTTGAACTTCTTCGGAACACCCTGTTCTCTCTGCAGATCCTGTGGCGAAAATACATACCTTGGTTCTAACGACCTTCCCATCTCCCTGAGAACCTTGTTCTCATATTGCTTATAATAAGGATAATCGTGAGCACCGCCGGACTTTACGATCCTCATGTAATCTCCATACTTGGATTTCAGGACTGCATCGTACATGATCGGAACTGGTATCTTCGTATTTTCAAACGGAAGCAGCACACTTTCCCGATACCATTCTTTTTTAAATCGGTTGTTCCCATGCTCCAGCCATTCGGGAATCAATGCAATATCCACCGCATCATAACCATTGTAGATTGCCATCGTCCTTTCAATCTGGATAAAAAGCTGATTTTTTAAATGCCCCTGTCGGTCGATCCTGACATCACAGGCTTCTTCAATCTGTCTCAGATGCTCTTCCAGTTCCTCCGAACTGAACTGACCAAGATTGCTTGCAACCGTACTGATATAACGAATCACATCACAACGGGATTTCTCTGTTTCTTCGTCCGGTATCAGGTCATCTAACGGAAAAATATCAAGTCCTGCCGGATATGGGAATCCATGAACCTCTCGGACCAGCTCTTCTTTCAGATAAATATGCTGCCTGTCGCTGATACGGTTCAGAAAATTCTCAGACTGCAGATCTGTGTAGATATTGACTGCACAATACTTCTCCGGAAGCTCCTTCTCAGCAACGCAGCGAAACCGGTCATAGTCCGTCCTCTTCATACATATATCAAGGTCATCATCCCACGGGATAAAACCTCCATGACGGACTGCCCCCAACAGCGTTCCGGCATCTGCAAAATATTCAATACCATGTTTTTTACAAACAGCATCCACCGCAGCCAGTACCTCCAGCTGTGCCGCCCATGATTTCTTTATCATAGCAGGGACATAAAAGCCATCCCTCACTTCATCTTCAAAAAATGTATCTGAAAATTGTAGCATCTGTATTACCCAATTCTTTCATCAATATCCTATACTGTAAAAAGTTCTCTGCTTTCGCATAACTTTATATATTATAGCAGATTGAGCATAAGTATTCCAGTCTCCAGACTGTAAAATGAACATTTAAAAATCATGTCCTTTTTTCTTAATATATAGTATAATAATTATAATCTACCCACAGGAGCTGATTCAAATGACAAACAAACAAACCATCGGTCTGGTTATGATCGTAAAAAACGAAGGCAGATGTCTGGAAAAGTGCCTCTCCAGTGCACAAAAACTGGTCGATCAAATCTATATCACCGACACAGGTTCTACAGACAATACCATTCAGATTGCAGAAAAATACAATGCACACATTTCTCACTTTGCATGGTGCAATGATTTCGCCGCGGCGAGAAATTATGCACTGGCACAGTCTGACTGCGACTGGAATCTGATCCTGGATGCGGATGAATATCTGATTTCAGGAGAAAAAGAAGATTTACAGAAATTTATGGAAAAAGGAACCCACACAGGGTCGATCCTAAGACACGATCACTATCTGGAAGAAAGCGGAGAACAAAGCACCAGTAAAACATATACCATCCGTTTCGTGCCGCGTGGCACACAATACCGGGGAAGTATCCATGAACAGATCGTAAGCCCATTGCCGGATGCTGCACTGCCTTTGGTCTTCGACCACGACGGTTATCTCCAGGAAGGAAAAGGACAGCGCAACCTGACCATCCTGCTGGAACAATTGAAAATCTCCCCGCAAAACACCTATCTGCTCTACCAGACCGCCCACACTCTGCGGCTTTTGAAAAGGCATCAGGAAGCAGATGAATACTTTGAGCAGTTCTATCACCTGCTCCCTGATTCTTTATGTGCCTATCAGACAGGAGGTATCGTCTCCTGGATCTATGATCTAAAGGAGCTGGGAGCCTGGGAAAAAGGACTTCGAATCATCCTTAATGAAGAACAAAGACTTGGAGAATATGCGGACTACCACTTTGCCTGCGGCATCTTCTATATGCACATGATTCTTTCCGATATTCAGAAATACATCCGTTTTCTTCCAAAAATTGAGCAGGCATTCCTGCGCTGTCTGGAAATCGGAGAAGTTCCTGAACATGAGGGCGTGCTGGGCTGTGGTTCCTACAAGGCTGCCTACAATCTCGGAGTCTGGTATGAAGTCAGCGGCAATACACCACTGGCACAAGTCTATTACCAGAAGGCTGCGGATGATCATTATGATCCCGCACTCAATCGACTAATCTGAACATATATTGTATCATTTCAACATTCAGCTTGCAGAGCAAAACAAGAGTGAATTTCACAGGTTAAATTCAACCCAAGAAACTCACTCTTTTCATATGTCTCTTATATATTGCAAAGAAGTTGAAGCACATCCGATGAACCCGTATTTTTACATGCCTGACAAAGAATATGATAATCCTCTGCAGATTTAAAATCATACAGTTTTCCCAAAAACTGAACGATACTGTCTGGTTTTTCAAAAGCAAAAGCCCTTAATAACAACTCCAAAGCTGCTGATCGGCTTTTATCCATCTTTAAAACTCCCACACAACAGGATACACATTTTGCCAGTTTTTGATTGCTATAATGGCATGCAGCCAGCATTTCCCAGGCAGCCAAAAATTCCTTTATCATCATAGGGCTGTAATTCTGATTCCCATACTGCTCCAATAATTGAAATGCATGTTCCAGATAATATGCCCCTTTTTGATAATCCATCTGCACTGTCACATAAAATTTCCCCAAAATATAATCCGCATCATATATACCGGTAAATCGACTGCTGATATCCTCATATATCTGAATCAGACCGAATTCATCCTTTCTGTCATACAGTATTTCCATTAAACACAAAAATGTCTTTACATTCCGATCGTGCTGTGCCAACGATACTCTTGGTATACGACGAACAGCTTCCCGATACCAGTATTCTGCCAATTGTTTATCTTTCGACAAATAATGATCACCCAAATCTCCCATGATATGATAATTTTCTGGAGATAATTCCAACGCTTTTTGCAAAATCCGTTCATTTCGCTCCGTTTTCTGTTTTTTTTCCATCACTGCCGGAATATAGCCTGTGTGAAAAATACTGACAGATTCCGATGCATCCAACACACGTTCGTAAAATCGTCTGCCATCCGACAATTCCAGTTGTTCATGGATCATCCCTTTATAACGCAGTTCCGGCATAGATTTAAAAAATCTAACCTGCTTTATAAAACTGGAAACCTCTTCCTGGTAATTTATATTAAACAAAGAAGCTTGCAGACCGCAATACCCCTGTTCTTCTGCCTGTTGTATAAAAGAAAAAAGCTTTCCCACATCCTCTGCTTTTACATATTCATCTGCATCCAGAAAAGCAATCCAATCACCAGAAGCCTGTTCGATTGCATAATTCTTTGCTGCAGCAAAATCATCGTTCCATTCAAAATAGTATACTTTTGCACCCAAAGCCCATGCAAGTTCCACTGTCCGATCTGTACTTCCCGTATCTATCACAATCTGCTCGCACATTATATCTCGTCCCCAGGTTAATGCGCGCTCAATATTATCCTCTTCGTTTTTTACAATCATACATTGCGAAAGACGTAATCTGTTCTCTTCTTTCATCCCATTCAAACCTTTTCCATAGATTCAAAGAAAGTCACTCTCAGGCAGTTGCCTGAGAGTGACTTTGGAAAAACAATCTGTTTTAAAAGACTATTTTCTGCGTTGCAGATTACTGTAACATACTCAGAACGCCCTGCGGAGTAGCATTTGCCTGAGTCAGCATGGACTGAGCTGCCTGGAGCAGGATGTTGTTCTTGGTGTACTGTGTAATCTCATCAGCCATGTCAGTATCACGGATACGAGACTCAGCTGCAGTGATATTCTCGGAACTTACTTCCAGGTTACGTACGGTGTACTCCAGACGGTTCTGAGCAGCACCGAGTTTTGCACGATACATGGAAACAGTGTCGATCGCATTTTTGATCGTCTTAATGTGACCATTTGCCATACCCGTATCGGATACCTTAAGATTCTTTACCTGCAGTTGGCTTGCTGTCATCTTCTGCTTCTCTACTTTAATTGTTTCACCAGAGCTTGGTCCGATCTGGAAAGTCATCTTAGATCCTGGAGCCACATCCTTACTCATTGGCTTAATACCATTGAAATCGGTATTGTTAGCAATACGGTCGATCTCCTCTGCGAGCTGCTTCAGCTCTTCTCCAATATTCTCACGTGCAGTCGTATTCTTATCAGCAGCAGATGCATAAGTACCGTTCGCTGCCTGAGTCATCAGGGTGGTCATACGCTGTAACATAGAATGAGTCTCGGTCAGAGCACCCTCTGCAGTCTGGATAAGACCGATCGCATCCTCCGCATTGGATACAGCCTGGTTCAGACCATTGATCTGGGATCTCATCTGCTCGGAAATTGCAAGACCTGCTGCGTTATCGCCTGCACGGTTGATCTTGTAACCAGAAGACAGTTTCTCAAGGTTCTTGCTTAAGTTGCCACTGTTGATACCTAAGTTTCTGTAAGAGTTAATTGCGGATATATTGTGCTGAATTACCATATATAAATCCTCCTTCTTTTCGATCTGCAGGAACCTCCCTGTCCCCGCCGCCCTTCCCTGCCGGGCCCTGACAGGAGAAAGAGCTATAAAGCTTTATGTAATTGCCTTATGTTTATTATATCGGTCTTTTTTTCAAAGACTTTAACTTTTTTTGCCAGTTTTTTTATTTTTTATTGAAGTATATTCAATACATTCTGCGGCATCGCATTCGCCTGTGTCAGCATGGACTCTGCTGCCTGACGGACAATGTTATTCTTCGTATAACTTGTGATCTCATCTGCCATATCCGTATCACGGATCCGGCTCTCTGCCGCAGTCAGATTCTCTGATGCTACTCCAATAGAACGTTCCGCATATTCCAGACGATTCTGGTAAGCTCCCATCCGTCCACGTTCTGCACTGACATAATCGATCGCCTCTTTCAGTACCGGAATCGCATCATGAGCTGCATCCTGCGTACCTATCGATACATCCTCAATATTCAGTCTGCTTGCTCCAAGACCAAGATCTGGAAGATCTACTTTCAGTACCTCTTCCTCACTTGCGCCGATCTGAAATTCTGCATCCTCTGTACCCTTTGATTCCAGCATTCCAACAAAATAAAAACTGGTATCCTTCGCAATACGCTGGATCTCTTCCTTTAGCTGATCTACTTCTGTCGTCATAATATTCCGAATCTCATCGGTATAGGTTCCATTGCTGGCGCCAACGCTGCACTGATACATCCTCTCCAACATCGCATGAACCTCCTGCATGGCACCTTCGGACGTCTGGATCAGGTTGATCGCATCCCCGATATTGTCTTGTGCCTGATTCAGACCATTAATCTGACTTCTGAGAGATTCCGAGATTGCAAGTCCTGCTACATCATCACCGGAACGGTTGATCCGGTAACCAGAAGAGAGCTTCTCCAGATTCCTTTTTAATTTACTTTCATTTATCTTCTGATTCCTTTTGGAATTAAGTCCCGCAAGGTTGTGCTGTATCACCATAATATAGATTCTCCTTTCTTTTCGGGATTATCTAATCTGTATTTCTTACCCCATATATTTTTATCGGCGTTTTTCTGAATGACATTAAGATTTTCAACAAACATTTTTCAGCTTATATTTTTCTATACACCCGAACAAATGTATGCTATGATATTTTTGTTACCGTCTCCTATACTGGCAACAGAATGGAGGTGTTTCAGGTGTTCGAACAATTTCTTTCCTTTACCCTTTCTGTTATGGCAAGTGTAGTTGCCTACTACATATGCAAATGGCTTGACAGCGAGGATTAAACGGTAATAAACCTGATGGTCTGTTTTCCATCTAAAACCAAAACAAGAATCCCCACAAGTTGCCGCTTGTGGGGATTCGTTTTGTGTTTCAGATGAAACAATTCTTTCTTTACCTATCTGCATTATAACATATGCAAATTCCAATTACAATATTCACATAAAAATTCTTAAAAACATAAATACGATGATTTTTCAACTTATATTTTTCTATACACTCGAACAAATGTATGTTATGATATTTTTGTTACCGTCCCCTGGACTAAACTGGTCTGGAAAGGGGGGGTTCCAAGATGTTAGAGATCATTTTCTCTTTTATCCTTTCTGTTTTGGCAGGAATAGTTGCTACATACATCTATGACTGGTTTAACAACAAGGATTGATCGGTAACAAATCCAATGGTCTGGTCTTGCCATTCAAAACATGTAGACAAGAAAACCCACGAGCGGCAACTCGTGGGTTTTCGTTTTATGCTCCAAGACTAAGAACATTTTCTCTTTCTGCTGATATTATAACATACGCCAGTTCATTTTACAATATTCACACAAAATATTCTACTGTATCTCTTTCCTGATCTCCTGCTGCCGTTTAAACAGATATGATCCAATCGCCGCCTCTGTCTTATCCGACAGATTCACAAACCGGCATCCATACGCATACTTTCCATCCGGCTGTGCCCATCCGCGAATAACAATCGCATCTATCCTACTTGGCACCCCTGTCAACGTCCAGTTAAATGCCAGTCTTTCATTGCGGTGTAAAAGCTGACTGGTAGAAAGCTGCATACCTCCCACACTCAGGTCCTTGATCGAAGCTCTGAAATTCCCGTGATGGGACGATGCGAATTCCATATCAATATCGGTCTTGATACGCACTGCACTTCTCAGGTTCTGCTCTGCTCTCTTCATCTCGAGAATCTTGCAGTCTGCCAGCCACGGTTCTTTTTCCCTGGTAGCAGAAAGATTTCTCCGAATGACCAGTTCACAGGTAGCAGAAAGGATTCCCTGATAATCATCATAAAAGATCGCTTTCGTCTTAATCCTGATATCTTTGAGATTCTGTACCGGAAAATAAATATGTACATCATCTCTTTTATGAACGACTCGTGCTTCCACCTTCTGCTGCTGATCGCCAACAGGAACGAGCACATGACATTTATGGCAGTCAACTAATACCATCCTTGTCTCTCCTTTTTATCTTTACTAAATTCAGAGGATTCCAATCTCCTCATCGGTATTCATCATCATCTGAATCCGAAGAATCTGAATCAGATTCGACAAAATATCTTTATCCAGTGTCACGGTATCTCCGCTCTGAGAAGAAAACATACTCGAGAAAATACCGGTATAGTCACTGAGTCCCATAAAACTGTCCAGATAGCTGTAACCGCCCAGCCCCATATAACTGCTGATATCACCAGTGCCGCCCAGACTGTCATATCCGGGAAGAGTCGCAAGATAATTCGTCACATAGTTCCCGGTTGTGTTTGAAGCGGAACTCAGAACCGCATTCGTGAAATTCGCAGTGTTCCCCGGATTCAGCACAGAACTTACTGCTGAATTCGTTCCTGTTGTCACCGTTTTATTCGCATACAGATTACCTCCGCTCAGATAGGAAGTGATCTTGCTTACATAATTCTGTGTCTCTTTAAAAGGAGGAATCCCTCCATATTTCTGCACATTGCCAGGACCTGCATTATAGGCAGCTAAAGCCAGTTCTACATTGCCGAATTTATCCAGATTCTGTTTCAGGTATTTGGCACCCGCCATAATGTTCTGTCTGGCATCAAACGGATCGGTAACTCCCAGACTTTTCGCCGTACCCGGCATCAGCTGCATGACACCCATCGCTCCTGCGCTGGATACTGCCTCTGAATTAAAATTCGACTCTGCTTTTGCCACTGCTTTGAGCAGATTGGATGATATCTGATATTTGGATGCAGCTTCTTCAAAGATCGCATCCATATCCTCTGTCATACTGGCAAATGTCTTCTTTAATATATCTGAAAACTCAACTCCCGATGAGTTCGTACTGACTGACTGATTACTCTGAAGCTGCTGCAAAAGCCCGGCTTCTGTGATCGATGAAACATACGCCATGTCATCTTATTCCTTTCATCTCTGTCCTAAGAACCAGTTGTCATCATCTTCCACCGGTTCTGCTGCCTGCAGTTCCAGCTCCGGTGCTGTCTCTTCCGGCAATCTTTCTGTGTCTTTTCCCGGTACATATTTCAGGAAATACAGATAAATCTCTACGATTGCCCGGTACAGATCCTCCGGGATCGGTGCACCCAGCTTTAACTGACTTAAAAGTGTCGCAAGCGAATCGTCCTCATAGACCGGCACACCGGCTTTCATAGCCGCTTCCGTGATCCGCTCCGCCATATATCCCATGCCAGAGGCAACCACCACCGGAGCTTTATCCTTTTCGGAATCGTACTTCAGTGCCACTGCTTTTTTACTTTGACTAAACTCTGACATTGATCGACTTCTCCTTCTCCCTGATCTCTGGGAATACATCTCCTACCCGCAGTTCGCCTCGTTTTTCACGAACCAGCAGATGATTCGGCACAATTCCGTTCTTCTTCAGAATCCCGCCAATCTGCTCCTGAATCTCTTCTGCCTTCTGCTGCAGAGATGACGGTACATACAGCTGCATATCGGTCTTTCTGTCCTGAAATTCCAACGCCATATCAAAATCTCCAAGCTGCTGGATATGAAATTTGAACATCATCCGAATCTTACGGCCGCCTTCTTCCTGTTCCTTCCCGGCATCCGGATCCACCCATACCTCGGACATGACATCCGTCCCGTCAAAACTGAATGGAAACAGAAAATGAATCAGCGGCATATAGACACTTTCATTTAATAAGATCCCCTGAAATGCCTGATAATACTGTGCGATATTCTCAAGGCCTGCTTCTCCCCGGCTTCCGCCTTCCAGAAAACGGGCAAGACTGTCCGCAAACGGATTCTCCATCTGCTTTCCTGGCTGCAGGGCTTCTTCAAAATCCGATACAAGATCCCCCTCATAACGGAGCAAAAATTCCTTGTTATTCAGCATCCTCTCCAGAATCTGCTCCAGCGACTCCCGGTTGCCATTCTCATACTTTACAGCATGAAGAATAAATAACATGACCGCATCTCTGACTGCACCATAATCATGCGTTCTGGAAATATATCTGGAAAGAAATGGAATCAAGGTATCATTGATCAGCGCAGTATTATCCCTGGTATCTCCATCGACTGCATTCCAGTTCATCTGCATCAGCAGCTGCTGAAACTCCTCCCGAAACTGGCTGAACATCTGACCGGAGATCATATCCGTCGCAGACCGCATCTGCTCCAGAATATGACCGCCAGAAGAGTAATCATTATACCCCTTTAAAAATGCTGCAATCAGACCCTTCAGATTCTGTGAGGTATTCTGCATCAGAAGATTCTTAAGATTCTGAAACAGTGCTCCTGAAAACTTGACTTGTGCAGATTCCTGACTCATAAAAAGCTCCAGAAGCTGCTCCGGTGTATCCACCTGGATACCGGCACGGATCTGCTCCAGCAAAGTCTCCATAATCCCCTGATCCGGCAGCAGATATCCTGCTTTATCTTCAAAAAGAAACTGACCCATAAGCCCTACCAGTGCAGGACTTCCGTTCAGCTTCTGTGTAAAAGCTCCATAATTGCTTTGATAATCGATGATGGCAGAGCTTCCCTGTTCACTTGTATTCCCCGTCCGGCCATCCTCCCGTCCGTCTGCCCGGACTACCCTGGAAGGATCTACCGGGTTCTGAATCTGTCGGTTCTCTGCCTGACCCCTGGCAGCCTGGCTCTCCAAAGCACTTCGATGGTCATTGGGTATGCTCGGCTGGGTCACCTGCAAAATATTGGCCATAATGCTTCTCCTTCTCGAAAATTACGCAATATCTATGCATATTATATCGGCATCTTTCCTTATTTTCAATAGAGATTCTCTTTGTAAAACATTTTTTTCACATTTA
>JAFYTM010000121.1 GCA_017558865.1 Lachnospiraceae bacterium | reverse complement strand
GGTATAGAGAAATCTTCCAGTAAAATATCTTCTTCCTCCGAAAGTTCCGGAAGATCCGGTTCTCCCATAGACGGAATGTCATCTTCTGTCTCTATCTGCGCAAACTGCTCCTGCGCTTTCTTTTCATTATCGATCTCAGTCAGGATCTGCTGCACATCTTCCGGAATCTCAGCAGAAAAACCGGAGATCAGCTTCATAAGCTCTGCTGTTTCCTGTTTTACCCGTTCTTTTCGCTCCTGCTGCCTGATCGCATTTGCTTCCAGAATCGCTTCATTCTCTGCTTTTTTATTTTCCAGCTCAAGGAGAACCTCTTCGATTGTCATCTGACCTGTAATCTGCTTCTCCACCATAGAGTCTTCCGCCAACTGAATTTCTTCAACTACTGGCACTTCATCCTCAACCGGCAATTCCTCGATCACCGGAATCTCCTCCTCTATTGGCAGTTCCTCGATCTCTACAGACAATTCTTCCGGTAATTCAAGTTCTTCTATCTCTACAGACAACTCTTCCGGCAGTTCCAGTTCCTCAATCTCTACAGACAACTCTTCCGGCAGTTCCAGCTCATCGATCTGAATTGGCGACTCTTCTGGTAATTCCAATCCATCTAATTCAAGAGAAGGCATCTCAATCGCAGCATCCTCCTGAAACAATTCATCCAGATTCGCAGCAAGTTCTGCCTGAAGATTAATGGTACTAAACCTGTCTGTATTAAATGCCGGAATCTCCGTCTCTTCAAAATCATCCTCATGAATCCCTGCGTTGGAAGTTCTAAAACGATGATCGTACTTTTCCTGCTGTGCTGCTGTCAATGGTTCAAAACGCATCTTTAATTCCAGTGCTTTGATTACATAATCACCTTCACTGAACCACAGGATAAGCTCGTCACATTCACGAATGCACTCTTCTTCCATCCCCGCTTCGGCATATAACTGTGCAAGTTCATATGCCCATCGTTCCTGATATTCATGCGTTTTATATTCCTTAAGAATCTTAATCTGATCCTCTATACTGGAACCTCGTTCTCTGTATATCTGATATTTCAGAACATATCTGCTCTGGTCATGCGGTGCCGCTTTGACAAATTCACGATAAAGAGAAATTGCCTCTTCAAAATTATGCATCTTCGCCGCAACATCTGTCATCTTATATAAAAGCATACGCCCTACTGGCGCACGATCATAAGCAATATTCAGGATCTCCATACAGTCCTCATATCGCTCTGTCTTATCGTATACATCGCTTATCATATACAGCATATTCAGATTTTTCACACGACGCCAGTCAATTGTATCTGCCACCTCTGCTGCTGCATGATAATTCTGCTTATTCACTAATTTTTCAATCTGTTCCGCTTTCAGGCGGTATTCGTGTTTATCCAAAGGAAACCTCGTTTCTTACTTATACTTCCACAATCCGTGAACAACCTACTGCAAGTGCTCCGTCACCAATATGACATGACACACTCAGGGAAAGTTCATCCACAATATCAATACGGTAACCAGGAAACTCTGTTTCCAGTTCATTTTTGAACTCCAGCGCTGCTTCCAAATTATTCGTATGTGCAATCGACAGCTGCATCTGACATCCAGCAAAACGAGACTCCAAATCATTACGAATTGCATCAATCATCGTACGTTTTGCTGCGCTCATCGTACGTACTTTAGCAAAAGAATCCAGCTTATCTCCCTGAATCTGAAGAACCGGTTTTAATTTCAGCATAGTTCCAATCGCTGCTGCTGCTGGGGTAATTCTTCCGCCCTTTTTCAGATATTTTAATGTCGCTACGGTAATATAAATACTGGACTGCAATGCCTCAGACTCCAGAATCTCACGGATCTGAGCCGCATTTTTCCCAGCCCGTACCAAACGCATTGCATCTTCAAGTGCATGAATCATCGTAATGGAGATACGCTGATTGTTGACAACCTGTACTTTTCCATCATAATCCTGTGCAAGCATATATGCCGTCTGACAGCTTCCGCTCAAACCACTGGACATCGGCATATGAATGATCTCATCATATTCCTTTAAAACATCATCCCACAATTTCATAACAGATTCAGGAGATGGCTGAGAAGTGGATACCTCTGCATCCTGCTCCAAATAATCATAAAAATCTTTATGGAACAATGTTACTCCATCCAAATATTCCTTGTCGTTAATCAAAAACGGCATTGGAAGGACAAAAATGCCCATCTCTTTTGCCTTTTCCTGACTGACGCCACTATTACTGTCCGTTACAATTGCTACTCTACTCATAATAACCTCATCTATTTTCTACTATAATTTTTCCCAACAAAAATAACAATGATAATGCTCACGAGTTCCTGATGGAACAAAATTTTCCGCATTACAATACGCGCATCTTATCCTTACCATCCCTTTCGGTGTTATCGGATCATAATCTCCTCTTTTTCCTACTCGATCAGGAAGTCCTTTGGAATATGCAGCTTCATATGTACACCGTCTTCTGGATTCCCTCATCTGCATATCCAACACAGACTCTTCTGAATCTCTCTGAATCCTTTTCGGTACATTGGGGACTGCTGATACATTTTTCTTCGGTCTGTTCGGGATGGCCGAAGCCCTCTTCTTCTGCAGAGGTTTCGGCGCATCAGGGAATTTGGAAGCTGTATCTTTGTTCTTCTTTTTTACAATATACCATACAATATAGATCACAATCAGTAATTCTACCATAATTGTCACTCCCTTCCCGGAAAATGCATATTCTTGTCTATTATAGCAAAACACTTCCCGGAAAACAAGAATAGCAGAAACCTTTTTATCGGTTTCTGCTATTTACCAAGCAGTAGATACGGGAATCGAACCCGTGTTTCCGCCGTGAGAGGGCGGCGTCTTGACCCCTTGACCAATCTACCTTATGTTTGTCGACTTGAACAATATATCATATATTTTCAAGAACAGTAGATACGGGAATCGAACCCGTGTTTCCGCCGTGAGAGGGCGGCGTCTTGACCCCTTGACCAATCTACCTCATGTCCTGCCGACTTGGATAATATACCATGGTATTTTAAAAAAAGCAAGTACTTTTTCAATATTTTTTACATATTTTTTTAATTTCGCTGAATACTGTAAAAAAGGAGTGAGATTATGGACTATATCAACGCATTCTGGGTGGGCGGTCTGATCTGTGCCCTTGTCCAGATTCTGATGGAAAAAACCAAACTGATGCCAGGTCGTATCATGGTACTTTTAGTCTGCAGCGGTGCAGTTCTGGGTGCAGTTGGACTGTACGAACCGTTTCAGGAATATGCCGGCGCCGGTGCCAGTGTTCCCCTTCTGGGATTTGGCAACGTACTCTGGAAAGGAGTGAAAGAAGCAGTCATTACAGACGGTTTTATCGGACTTTTCAAAGGAGGATTTACCGCAAGTGCAGCAGGCATCAGTGCTGCTTTGATCTTTGCTTATCTTGCCAGCTTTTTCTTTGATTCCAAAATGAAAAAATAATCCAGGGGACTGTGTATTCAGTCCCTTTGTTCAGCATTTTTTTAGAATTCCTAAGAATCTAACCTATTGTTTTCCCAAAAGACATATGCTATCATACCAGACATAATAAATACAGGAGGTGTCATACATGTCCAAAAAATGGAGAGCATTTTTATCCAACTACCCTCATGGTTGGGCACTTTTATACTTTCCAATATACCTGATCTGGTTCATCTGGCTGGAAAGCCGTGCCAATGAGCCATATTATATCATCCATACTTTCCTGGATGATTATATTCCTTTTTGTGAATATTTTATCATTCCGTATTTTTTATGGTTTGTATATATTGCCGTTGTTTATGTCTGGCTTTTTTTCAAAGACAAAGACCACTTCTATCAATATTCTGCCTTTTTATATATTGGAATGACCTTATTTTTGCTGGTGTCTACGGTGTATCCCAATGGACATCTGCTTCGTCCTCTGGAATTTGAACGGGACAATATTTTTATTGAGATGGTATGTTTTCTGTACGGGGCGGATACATCCACCAATATTCTTCCAAGCATCCATGTGTTTAATTCCATCGCTGCCCATATGGCAATCATGCATACACCAGCTCTTGCGGCAAAAAAATGGACAGTTCGATGTTCCCGTATCCTGTACGTTTCCATCATCCTGTCCACGATGTTTTTAAAACAACATTCCTGCATGGATGTGATCCTTGGAATCACTCTGGGCTATGGTGTCAATCATCTTGTCTATCACACGGATTCTTTAATTAAAGCCCATGACCTTGTTCGCAAGCTTGTAGGCAAAGACGGAGACTTTTCTTCCACCTTTTCCCGGAAGGTTCATCGCCCTGCCAAAGATGCCGAAATATAATTTGTAAAAAAGACCTGCATCCTTTTTCTTGAGATACTGCCACAGGTCTTTTTTCTTTTGCAGACTTTCCGGGGTACCGGAACGAATCAGCATGATCGAAGACACCGTCATCATGATCTCCAGATAACTGATCATATATTTACGAAGCTTTGGATTCTGAATTGCCTTCATGTCATACTGATCGACCATAATCTTATTAACCTTAATCTGCTGGTCAACTCTTCCAATCATCACCTTCTCATTTACAGACTGGTCTGAACGACCGATAAAATACCGGTACAGATCCACGTCCATATAATACATCGTTTTTACATAAGGCAGCGGATAATATACAAAGATGTTATCCACATAGAAGGTATGTTTTGGAAGCTCCAATCCACAATTTTTCAGCATCTGTGTACGGAAAATAACCGAATGCATCAAAATATACTGACCCTTATGAAAATGTTTTACATCATTCCAACTAAAAATCTGATCCTGCGGCAGTGCAGAACGGTAATGGATGACTCTTTTATGCTTTGCACCCTGTTTCTCATATACATAATTGCAGAGCATCATATCTACTGGATTACCTTCACGTACCAGATCATTCAGCTTAGTGATTACCTTCTGATAACTTTCCGCATCTACCCAGTCATCACTGTCCACAACCTTGAAATACAGACCGGTTGCATGTTTCAGTCCCGTATTAACAGCTTCTCCATGCCCCCCGTTTTCCTGATGCACCGCTTTCACGATCGTTGGATACTTCTGGGCATACTCATCTGCAATCGCGGCTGTGTTGTCTTTTACAGAACCATCATCCACGATGATGATCTCCACATCTTCCCCTCCTGGCAACAGAGTCTCGATGCAATGTCTCATATAATCTTCTGAATTGTAACAGGGAATTGCTACTGATAACAACTTCATAATCTCACCTCTTTATTTTATCTTGTCTGTCAGCTCCAAAGCCTTCATCACCATAGCGTCAATATTATAATATTTGTACTCTGCCAGTCTTCCCAACAGGTATACATTCGGTATTTTTTCAACTAATGTGCGATATTTTCCATACAATTCATGATTCTCATCATTCGCGATTGCATAATATGGAATCTCTCCATCCGCACCTGTATATGCAAACGGATATTCACGCACAATCGTTGTTCCTGCTGCCTTCTGACCAGTCAGATATTTAAATTCTGTAATACGGGTAAATTCTTCACTTACCGTATAGTTCACTACACTGTGTCCCTGAAAATCGTCCTGCGGCATATACTCAAAATCAAAACGCAGTGAGCGGTACGGAAGCCTTCCAAAGCAGCAGCCAAACAGCTCGTCCAATGGCCCGGTATACACCACTTCACCCTTAAAAGATTCTCCGTCTAACAGCACCTGCTCTGTCTCAAATGTAAGTCTGGTTCTGGCATCCACACCGGTCTCTACAGTAATATTCGGATGATTCAACATCTTCTCAAACATCCGTGTATATCCATCCAGAGGCATCCCCTGATATGGTTCCTGAAAGTATCGATTATCATAGGAGATCAATACCGGAACACGTCCCGTTACTGCCGGATCAATATCCTCCGGAGTCTGCCCCCACTGCTTCATCGTATAATGCAGGAAAATATTTTCATACACATAATCCGCAATCTGACGGATCTCCTCATCCTCATGCTCACGAAGCTTCAGAATCGGAACTCGGGTCTCCATTCCAAAAGCTTCCACCAGCTTTTTCTCCAGTGCATCTGCTTTTTCCTGATCATACACCATATGAAGTGTATTCAGATTAAACGGCACCGGAATCAATGTCCCGTGTACATTTGCCACAACTTCATGTCCAAATGCATACCAGTCCGTAAAACGTGACAGATAATCATATGCTTTCTGCTCCTTTGTGTGGAAAATATGCGGACCATATTTATGAATCAGGATACCATGCTTATCCGGTTCATCGTAACAGTTGCCGCCGATATGCTCTCTTTGTTCCAATACCAGTACCTTTCTGCCAGCCTCAGCCAGCTCCCTTGCTGCAACACAGCCAGCTACACCCGCTCCAATAATTATACTATCAAACATACTCTTTACCTCTCTTCGTACTTCTCCTGTCCCAGCACAATATCCATATATCGTGCATAAACTGCAAATGCTGCCGGGATGGGGTATTTTTCTTCTGTTTCTTTTGCATCTATGAAAAACAGACCGTTTTGGTCCATCTCTTCTGTTTCTTCCAGACTGACCGCATAACCGGTCATCCGCCATTCCACATGGCTGAAAATATGCTTTGCCCCCGCAAGAGGAAGGATTCGTATCGGTGTCAATCCCCACTCTTTGACGTGTACCAACACCTCATCCTCACCCAGATGCCCTTCCAGATGGGGCAGTTCATACAAACCTGCCAGAAGTCCTTTCGGCGGGCGTCTTCGGATCGCTACCCGTTCACCCTCCTTTAAAACCAATATGGTTTTTTCCTCTACTCTGCGTTCTTTTTTTATTTTTTTCTTAGGAAGTTCCTCCACAATGCCTTTCGCTTTTGCCTGACAGCAGAATGCCAGAGGACATTCTCCGCACTTTGCTTTTCCATTTGGCACGCAGACAATCGCCCCAATCTCGATCATTGCCTGCGTAAAGTCTCCAGCTCTTTCCCTTGGAATAATCCGAGCGATCTCTTTCTCCATTGCATTCTTCACTGACTGCTTCAAAACATCCTCATAACTTGCCGTTACACGGGAAATCACCCGCAGTACATTGCCGTCCACAGCCGGAAGCGGTAATCCAAATGCGATAGAGCCAATTGCTCCTGCTGTATAATGACCAATCCCCGGCAAAGAAAGCAGTTTTTCATAATCAGCCGGAAATGCTCCACCATATTCATTCAGAATCATTTGAGCAGCCTTCTGCATATTGCGCACACGGTTATAATAACCCAGTCCTTCCCAAAGCTTCAAAAGCTCATCCTCTGGGCAATTCGCCAATGCACATATATCCGGCAGTGCCTTCATAAACCTTTCAAAAAACGGCTTTACTGCTTCCACTCGTGTCTGCTGCAGCATAATTTCTGATACCCATACCCTGTAGGGACTGATTTCTTCCCTCCAGGGCAATACGCGGGCATGCCCATCATACCAGGAAAGCAGCGGTTTTACAATCTGTTCTAATTCTATTCTTTGATATTCCAATGTATTCACCTCACCTTATCCCTTGCCTTTTCCTTCTGATTCCAATACAATATAGACAGACAAAGGAGGATGTATATATGTTAAAACCTGACAGCCTGATACTGGACGTTGATGGAACCCTGTGGGATTCCACTTCCATCATAGCTGATGCCTGGAATGAAATCGTTGATGCACGGGATGACATTCCAGTACATTTTACTGCTTATCAACTCTCACAGTTATTCGGACGCCCGCTTTCCGCTATTGCTGATATCATTTTCCCTTTTCTGGAAGAAAAGGAACGCTATGCTCTGATGGATACCTGCTGCGAACGAGAGCATGAACGCCTCCATGAAAACAACAAGGATATCCTGTATCCTGGAGTAGCTGATACAATCCGTGAACTTTCTAAAAATCATAAAATCTTCATCGTCAGCAACTGTCAGGCAGGCTACATTGAACTTTTCCTTGAAAAAACTGGTCTTGCACCATATGTGACAGACTTTGAATGTCCCGGTAATACCGGTCTTGGCAAAGGAGCAAATATTCGTCTGATCATAGAGCGCAATCACTTAAATCATCCCATCTATGTAGGCGATATCAAAGGAGATCAGCTTGCTTCCTCAGAAGCCGGCATTCCATTCTGCCACGCTTCCTATGGTTTCGGAAAAGTAGAAGAAGCAGATTACACCATCGAACATTTTTCCGACCTGCTTACCATCTTTTAAAAATATCCTTAATCTTTTTTTCTGCCTGATGAATCACTGCATCTGTAATTCCGGCAGATTTTAAATATTCATATTCATCCCAGGTCCCTTTCCCATGAGGAACCAGATAAGCTCCGGCATCACTTCCAAGTCCTACGCAGGCATGAAGCGATGCCGCTTTTTCTACCCGCTCCATCTGCATTTCCAGATTTTTCTGCACTTCCTTATCAGGAAAACGACCGCATCCAAGCAGATTGCCCACTGGAGAAAGTGTCGGTATCCATGGAATCTGTCTCTCTGCTAACAGATGCAGCGTCTCCTCTTCCATAAAAAATCCATGTTCCAGACTGTCCACTCCAGCCTCTAATGTCCAGAAACAGGTCGGATCTCCATTGCCATGCGCCATGACTGCCATTCCTGCATCATGCGCAGCATCAATCATATATCGAATCTCATCCCTGGAAAGACCATCTTCTGTTAACGTACCCGCCTTTGCAAAATCCAAAATACCGCTGATCATAATCTTGATAAAATCAGCACCCTCATCTTTTGCCCGGACAATCAACGCCTTATACTCTTTCCAGTCGTCAAAAGAATAACCGACAATTCCACCATAATGTCCTTTTTTATGAATCGCAAAAACAGGAGTTCGATAATCAATCTCATACTCCGGTGCAAGCTCCTTTGCCAGTTTTGACACTGATCTTGAATCCCCGCCGTCTCTGATAAACCGGACACCCGCATCTGTACTTTCCTTCAAATGTTTACGAACAGCATCTTCACAAACACCATTTCCATGCAGTGCAACCGCAGCTTTATAGTTCACTCCGTCCATGATCATATGAGCATGACATTCTCCAAACATGTATTTCACCTCTGTTTTATAATATATCATAAAAACAACAAAAAGTCATCTTAAGGAATCTTAACACTTGCTTCCCCTATACAGTATTCATTTAAGGATACATGGAAAAATCCAACTTTCTCTCATAAGCAGCAGCATTAGGATCTTTCATCTGGTAAATCCGTCTCCATTCTTTTGTCTCATCATTTCGTCGCGCTTCCGTCTGATTACAATAGAGAAATTTTACGATCTGATAACAATCAATCCATATTTCATTGTTCCCTTCTTTCTGTGATTCATCGAAAATCAGCTGCATGCCAAAATGCAAATGTGTCTGATCAATATTATTGGTATCCTCTGTTTTACTGTAGCCAGTATGCCCCATATAACCGATGACATCACCTGCCAATACAGCAGAGCCTTCTTTCAACTCCGGCTGCCATGGAAAGCCCTGTCGAAGATGGGCATAATAATAATATCTTTTTTTATCAAAACTTCGAATTCCAATCCTCCATCCGCCATACTGATTCCACCCAAGTGCTTCAATATACCCTGATTCAACCGCCACAACTGGTGTACCCGTTTGCCCCATGAGATCATGTCCCAGATGATTCCTTCGATATCCGTATGTTCTGGATACTCCAAAATCATCATAATCACTGTACGGAAATCCTTTTGCAATTGGATGAAAAGCTTTCAGACCATATTTCTTTTCCCATACCTTCTTTCCTTCTTCTCCCGCCACTGGTATTTCAATCTCATACTCCCCGACCATTCCGCCAAGGACCGCTTCATAAGCTTCCTGATAATAAGGAAAATACTGCAGATCCTTCACCAGTTTTTCCAACTTTTCACCCTGGCTGATTTTCTCTTTAAGCAAATCCATATGCTGATATACTGTACGATCGTTATCAAAAACTCCGCCTGTATGAGATGCTACCCATGCCAGAAGATCAATCCAACTAATATGATAATCTGTTCCATATGTATCCCTGTCATATTCATAGGCTTCTGACAATGCAAATTTAGACACTCCAAAATCAACCCACTTGATATAGTCCGCTTTCACTTCCTCCGTTGCATTCTGCTTTATTTTCATTGGTTCTGCCATCGTCAATTCCAGTTTTTCCTTTTCCTCCGTCCAGTAAGAAACACTGGCAAATACTGTCAAAATCATAAAATTTACAAATAAAATCCGACGCAATAATACCATTCCCTGACCCCGTTATTATCCATCATATGTCTGATTTTTCCGCTTTAGAACCGTCGATTTTTCTCTTCCCTTGTCCTGCTTTGTCATTCGATTTTATTTGACACTCACCATAAACTATGGTAATCTTAGTCTGTGCGTTTTATGCATGTATTCAATGTAAGGAGGTACCATTATGAATAAAGGTACAGTTAAGTGGTTCAACAACCAGAAAGGCTACGGATTTATCTCTGATGAGCAGGGTAATGACGTATTCGTTCACTACTCAGGTCTGAACATGGAAGGCTTCAAGTCTCTGGAAGAAGGCCAGGCTGTTGAATTTGAAGTTGTCAACGGAGCAAAAGGACCACAGGCTACAAACGTAACCAAACTCTAATCTGAACATTTCTACAGGTTCTTATGTTAAAATAGATATAAGTAACAAGCTTTTATATATTTTTAAATTGAGAATTATGCCGATTTGCGAGACTGGAAAATAAAAAAGAGACGCATAAGCGTCTCTTTTTTATTTTCTTCGTTTTTTATCGCTGCAAAAAACGATCAATCCCGTCTGCCATACCTTCTGCCATCAGATCCTGATATTCCTCCGATGCCATATTCTGATCTTCTGTCGGATTGGTCATATATCCCATCTCCACAATTGTCGTCGGTACATTGGCCCAGTTAATCCCGCTCATCGTATCCGTTTCCCACACACGCTGCTTTTTTGCGCCTGTCTTTTCCACAAAAGCCTCCAGAACACAGTCTGACAAAGCCCTGCTCTGCTCATACAGTTCTCCGTTATAAGGATTAGAACGCGTCTGGCAGATCGTCATCGCACCATTCACACTGCTGTTATCCGAACCATTGGCATGAATACGGATAAATACATCTGCATCTGCTTCATTTGCCACAGCTGCACGTTCACTGTTGCTCATATTCACTTCATGAACCGTACGCACCATCAGCACTTCATATCCACGCTCCTGAAGAATCTTCTCCAACTTCAAAGCAACCTGAAGATTTAACTCATATTCTTTCAGTCCGGTTGTCCTTCCAGTTGTCCCTCCAGTTACTTTTGCCTTCGTCTGCGCTGCACCTGGACCAATCGGTTCCTTTTCGGAATTTCCCTTCTGCTGATGACCAGCATCGATCACAACCAGATAACCATTTGTAGCTGATTCTTCTTCCAGCTCAACTTCTGGAGGAGCTGTCTGTTCCAGAATCTCTTCCTCTTCTTCCTGAACTTTCTCTGATTCTGTTGATGGTTCAACTGGTGCTTCTACAGACATCTCCATTTCAACAGGTTTAGCTGCAGATACTTCCACTTCTTCTGATACAGAAGATCCGCAGCCAGTTAACAGCACTAAAAACAAAACTGAAAAACTTCTACAGATCCATTTTTTCATGAACTTTCCTTTCTTTTCTCTATACAGGCAATATTTCTACATCTGCCCGGAAAGTGTTTTCAGCTCCTGTAAAAGTTCCAGATCCGACTGCTGTACTTTTATATTTGTAGTGATGGGTGCTTCCCCCGGTCTTGTTACCGTCAGTTCGATCACTGTTCCCGCTTCTATGCCGCGAGAAAAAACAGCACTTAAAAAACAAACGAATTTGGGATGATTCGCCGTAAATTTATTTTTTGCATTCATAATTTTCATAATTGATGCAGGATTCATAATCAGTTCTCCTTTACACTAAAATCTCCATTCCTGTTTTTAACTGTTCTGCCTGTTCCCCAAGCTGTTCTTTCAAAATATCATACGCAGGCTGTCCTGTGCAATGACCCGTATAAATCTTCTGAATACCAGTCTGCCTGATCCTGTCTGCCAAAGCACGAATCTCTTCTTCCGTGGAATGATACAGATGAAAGCCTCCGATCAAAGCATAGATTTTCCTACCCGGATATGCAGCGGCGACCTCCTGAATAATATTGTCCGCACCTCCATGAGAACAGCTGTTAAAAATAACCAGCCCCTTCCCGGTCTCAAACACCAGACTCTGCTCATGCTCAAAAGAATCCGGAAAATATCGTATCCCTTTCTTGACATAAAGAAAATTTTTCTTTCCGAACTGTTCCAGCCCTTTCGTATGATGTGGAAGAAGTCTTACTCCAGAAATCACCTCTTGATCAGCACTGACATAGATAATCCGATCTCTGTAATCTTTTAAAATTTTTTTCTGAATTCCAATATACTTATGAAAAATCCATCGCTTTCCATAGCAGTTTCCCTGCGTACCTTCCCTTAAATAAAAGGATGCCTTTGCATTATTTTCAAAAAATACTGACATACCATCCGCATGATCATAATGAGCATGAGACAATACACCAAATTCCACGTTACTCAAATCAATTCCGAGTTTGGATGCATTCCGGGCAAATTTATCAGAAGCACCTGTATCCAGCAGAATCTTATGTCCCTCATACTCAATATAAATGGAAAGTCCCCATTCCGGCAACAAAGTTCCCTGCGTCAGATTGTCGATCAATACGGTTGCTTTCATAGCTGTTTCATTCTTTCCCCTTTTTTCCAATCTTATCTTTCTTCATAGACGGCAAATGCCAGATCCACATTTTCTATTTGTTCCGGTGCATAAAGCGCACCTTTTTCATACATATCCCATACCCCGGACTGATAATACAAAAAATCCGTTTTGACTGCACAATCCGGGTTTCTCAGACAAACCTCAATTCGATACGTCTGCTCCCTGTCAGGAACTACTTTCTCAAATGCTACCGTATAAGAATTGATACATGGAGCTATTGCTCCAACAATCTCACCCTCAGCTACTATCTTGTCATCTTCATCCAGGATCTGCAAATCATATACAGAATCATTCGCTGCTCCATCCCAGTTCGCCACCCAGATATCTACATGATCGAATGCTTTCCCAGTACAGAAGGTCTGAACAAAATCTGTCTGCAGCACAAGGCTCTCACTTGTCTCCTGATCCTGCAGCACAGAATATTCCCGTACCGGCACACCTGAACGATGCACCAGCAAAACAATACCTGCATAAACAAATGCAAGACCACAACACGCTGCTCCTGGTGCCAGACGAAAAACTTTTATTTTTTCACAAAGCACCTGATAGATCGTCAACATATGTTGGAATCCATCTGCTGCCCATAAAAGAAACATCAGCATAAACGGCACACTGTAAGCATGATCGACCTCCCAGATCAGATAAAACAGATAGGCACCACAAATATTAAAAATAAAAATATCTAAAAAGCTTCGTTCTCCACGGAAAGCTCTGTAAACCAGTGCCGCAAGAACCAGTCCCATCAGCAGACTATGGTAGCTGTGCAGATACACTGCCAGATAATCACTTCTGCTTCCATTCATATATTTCTGCAGCCAGGAGGTCTCCCTCATCGTACGGAACAGGGAATAATAATCATCCGTCCCGTCAGAAAATGCTACTCTTAGCTTGTTGCGAAACAATGTCAAAAGCCCCTTTGGCCCCATCTGTACAATCCGTTCCTTCAACCGGACATATGCCGCCTGCGTCCGTTCTTCCTTCGTATCGAACGAACCCGTATAGGCATCGTCTGCACTGTTATACTGACCTTCTCCCTGTGCACTCATCATAACCCAGTGAATTGTCGGATAGCCAGTCTCCGAAGGATCAAATCCCGCATAACGTTCTTCCAGCTTTCCATAAGCAGAAAACACGATGATCAGCCCTGCAGTCACTGCAAGAAAACTGACTGCTTCTTTGGATGTACTCATATTTTTTAACTGCAAAACCGCATAAATCAAAAGTGACGCAATGGTAATGATAACGGTTGCCCGAATCTTAAATCCCACTGCCAGTAAGATACCCACCAGCAGATACATCATATATTTTATCCACAGTTTTTCCTGTCTGCGTGCCCTGTCAAACAGCCATACCGCACCCATGGAAAAAGCCAGTGAAATCGTAGACGTGTAATACATCTGCCCCAGAAGATACCACAAAGGATTCACAAGCAAGAACAATAACAAGGTGATTCCTGTTCGCCTGGAACGATATCTGCACACCAGATCATACGTACACCACAGTCCCACGTTCATAAACACCAGATTAATCAGCTTCATCAGCTCCATCCAGTGAACTTGAGGGATACCCAGTATCGAAGCAACTTTCAGAAAAAAGCAAGTAAACAAACAAAGCGGAATGTTATTCGGATACTTCATAAAATAATGATGAAAATGCGTTTCCGCAATCGTCTGTTTTTCCAGCAGAGCCACCGCTGTATCAAATATTTTCAAATGATCATAACGTAAAGATGTCCGTACCGTCAGTACCATCAATATCTGAAAAATAATCATTATTCCAAATAATACAGGAATTACTTTTTTCTCATACTGTTCCACAATCGGCAATATTTTTTTCAGCACTCCAAGAAAAAAAATCAGCAGAAAAAAAGAAGTCCCCATCAAAAAGATGGGGATCATTTTTCCACGCAGAATCCCCTGAAGTACATCTGCATACTTCAATGTATCCAGCGCACCGTAGCATACATATGCACTCAACGGCAACACAACCGCAAATAATATCATATATACTGCTTTTTTGCATCCATTCCAGAAGTTCATATTTATTCCATCCCATTCGGCAGGACAATCTCACCGTCAAATACCGTTGTCGCCGAACCTGTCATATACACACAGTTATCCTCTTCGCTCCATTCAATCTCCAGATCTCCGCCCAAAAGATGCACAAGCACTTTTCGTTCACACAGACCACACAGCACACCTGCTACGGCAGTTGCACAGGTTCCGGTACCGCATGCAAGCGTTTCACCAGATCCCCTCTCCCAGACACGCATATCCATCGTCTGACGATCCAGTACCTTCACAAATTCCGTATTGGTACGACGCGGAAATCTTTCATGATTTTCAAAATACGGTCCAATCTCCTCCAGAGGAAACTCCTTCACTGGTGTATCAATAAAAACAATCGCATGAGGATTCCCCATAGACACACAGGTCATCTTCCACTCTTTCCCGCAAACTTCAATCGACTCCATAACAACCGGATTCTGATCTGCTGTCACTGGAATCTTCTCCGGCTCCAGAATCGGTTCACCCATGTTGACACGGACTTTGGATACTTTTCCATTTTCTATCGTCAGCTTCAGATATTTGATTCCTGCCAATGTTTCAATCGCAATCTCCTCTTTCTCTGTCAGACCATAATCATATACATATTTTGCCACACAGCGAATCCCATTGCCGCACATCTCACTCTGGGAACCATCGGCATTATACATCGCCATCTGAAAATCTGCCACTTCTGAGCTTTTGATCAAAATCAATCCATCGGAACCAATTCCATAATGACGATCACTGACAAACCGAGAAATCTCTGCAGGATTCTTTAATTCTTTCCTGGTACAATCCACATATACATAATCATTGCCAATGCCATGCATCTTCGTAAATTTCATTCTATATCCTCCATCTTTCAAGGAATTCTCTCTGTCCACTATATCAAAATACCGTCTGTGATGCAAGTTTGTTCTTACAGCTTGCATTTTTCTTTGTCAAAAACGAACCTTTTGCATAGTCTATAGCAGAAAGGAGTTGAACGCATGAATAGTTATATCTGGATTATATTACTTTTACTTTGCTGCGGTAATCACAACAACAGCTGTGGATGCGTATGTCATCACTCGGAATGCCATCACAAACATGAAAGAGAACGCAGCCGTGAAAGAGAACGAAACTGGGAAAAAGAGCGTAATCGGGAATGTGAAAGAGAGATGGAACGTCGGGATAGAAATGATGGATGTGGATGCCCGGAAGCACGACCAGTTCCGCCTCCACCGCCAAGACCGCCTCGTCCGCCTTTTGACGACTGCGGATGTAATTAAAAATATATGACAACAGTCCCCTGACAAAACAGGGGACTGAACATAAAAATTCGTTATTCTTTCTTTAATATAAAAAACCACAACAAAGGCGCACTCAGCATCACAGGATATGCATAACGAAGAAGTGCGGTTGGTCCTAAAAAGCTGGTTCCCATATAGGTCCAAAGCGGCAGCATCCAAAGCAGTTTCGCATATTCCTTTTTATAAAGTACATAAAGTCCGGCAAACAGCATCAGCCAGAAGTAAAATCCCATAGACAAAAGTTCACGAAAAATGGGAATTTCCCTAAAAGACGCATCTGTTCCAATACTTTTATAATATTCATAAAACAGATCATTCACCGGCTTCATCTGCACATGCGGATAATTAGGATCATCCTGCGCAATATCAAAGCACACAAACTCCAGATATTCCTCTGCCGTTCCCGGATACCAGAATGCTGCATTGGTATTCAAAAATGCATCTATATAGATTTTCTTATTCCGAAGTCCTATCCGAATCCATGTCTTCAAAAATTCTGTCTTATTTTCATTAAACGCTTCCGTATCAAAATAATTTTTAATGGAATCCGAAATATTCGGTGTATACAACGCAAGTATCTCCTCATCCATAACCGGACGAATCACATCCATCTCTTCAGGACGAATATCTCCTGCTGCCACATACGTACGTCCCAACGTCTGCATGACAACACTGTAAGCCTCTCTTGAATTTCCAGACTCTGCTCCAATCCATTTCAAAAAAGGTCCGTTATAAAACTGGTTTACCAGCAACAGTGCTGCAAAAAGAAGCAGCAGCTTCTTGCAGTAGCGTCTCAGGTAAAGAAGTAAAAACGGCATACATAACAGCAGGGTGTGGAAACCATTATTCCGAAACAGGAACAACAGTGTAAAACAGAAAAAGCCAGAACACTGATGCCTATAACCAGCAAAATATTCCTCTGGGCGTACACACATCTGATAGATCTGCATCACACAAAACACGAAAATACCGGAAAAGATCGTATCCTTCGTGGTATACACAGACATCAACGCATGAAACGGAAAAATACATAGAAATACCATGGTTCCTATCTGAATCCCGATCGGTGCTTTTTCCTTTTTCAGAAAACGACTAAACCAGGCGAAAATACCGGACAGTGCCGCCATCTGCAATACATTACAGATCGCAGCTGCCGTTGTATCACTCCATCCCAAAGAACGGCTGAGCGAAAATATCCCACACAAAATTCCTGTATGCAGAAGTGGATGATGACCTGTCAGCCATCCGGAAAATGTCCAGCCAATCTGATTCGGAGCATCTGCGGCAAAAATACCTGGATAACCACCCAGAAAAACTGGAAGGAAACTCAAAAAATACAGCACCCACATAACAAAAAAACAGTACTTTCTGTCTGTCAGACTGCTCCATGTCTGTGTCCATTTTTCTGGTAATCTATAAGTTCTCAACCAGTCTATAAATAAAAACAACAAAAACACAAGCAAGATACTGACTGGAAGTCTGCACATAATTCTATGAAAGATCGTCCGATGCCAGGGATTCTCTGATACAGCCCAGATTGTCCCATAATTTTTCAGCATATATCCACAACGATCAAAGGCGGCAAAACATATGCCGCCTGTCAATGCAAAGAACCATATTCCAAGATTTCCTGTCCATGCGCGAAATCTACTTTTCATCTTTGATAAGCTCCTTATAACGCCTGTCCACTTCCATCAGATGCATCTCAAATTCCTGACGGTTACGCTGCGCTCCTGCTGCCAGGATCAGTCCTGCAAATACCGACTGAATCGATGCCATTAATGCAAATCCGCATACGATCAAAGTCGGGAACTTAGGTACCAGTCCGGTTGCCACATATTCCAAAAGTACCGGAATAAAGAAAGCAACACTGACCACCGCCAATAATACCGACAGCATGCCAAAAAAGTTCATCGGTTTGTAATTTCGATACAATTTTGCAATACTCATCAATACTTTTGCACCATCCGAATACGTATTCAGCTTTGATTCACTGCCTTCCGGACGATCTCTGTATTCAATGATAACATTATCTACCTGCATATTTTTATCTGCCGCATGGATTGTCATCTCTGTCTCGATCTCAAATCCTTTGGATAACACTGGAAACGTCTTTACAAACTGATAACTGAACGCACGATACCCTGTCATGATATCCTTAATCTCCGTACAGAACAGATGATTGATCGTGCCTCTTACAAGAGAATTTCCAAAGTTATGAAATGGACGCTTATTTTCCTTAAAATAGGTAGAAGACAGCCGATCTCCCACTACCATATCTGCCTGGTGTTTGATAACCATATCTACCATCTCTCTGGCAAACTCTGCCGGATAAGTATCATCTCCATCCGTCATAATATATACATGTGCGTCAATCTCACGAAACATTCTTCGAATCACATTGCCTTTACCCTGCTGGTACTCATGACGCACAACTGCTCCTGCTTCCTTTGCAAGCTCTACCGTTCGATCAGAAGAATTATTATCATATACATAAATCGTTGCTTCTGGTAATACTTCTCTAAAATCACGTACTACCTTTGCCACTGTTTTCTCTTCGTTATAACATGGAATCAATACCGCTATTTTATCCAAAACTCAATCTCCCTTAATATCTTGTGGTATTTATATAGTATAGCATATCCTTTTTCTTTTTTCCAACCCTATTCTATACAAATCTCCTGTGTTCACAGAAAAAAAAGGATGCACCTGCGGCGCATCCCTGATATCTTATAATCGATCATCCAGATCACTGTATCCCTTATGATGACCTACATATTTATACGCAGGACGAACAATTTTACCGTTATTCACAACTTCCTCGAGACGATGCGCACTCCATCCTGAAATACGGGAGATTGCAAACATTGGAGTAAATAACTCCGTAGGAATTCCCAACATCGAATATACAAATCCACTGTAAAAATCTACATTCGCACAAATTGGCTTAAACAAACGACGTTTTTTTGCAATCAATTCACCTGCCAGACGCTCTACTTTATCATATAGTGCAAATTCCTTCTGAAGACCTTTTTCCTCTGATAATCTCTTTGCATAACCTTTGAGAATAATCTCTCTTGGATCAGACTCTGTATAAACCGCATGACCCATACCATAGATCAGTCCTGCCTTATCAAAAGCTTTCCGATCCAGTAAAGCTTCCAGATAATTCATAATTGCTGTTTCATCCTCATAATCCGGACAACACTTTTTCAGATCCTCAAACATCTGCTGCACCTTTAAGTTTGCACCACCATGACGCGGTCCTTTCAAAGACGCAATGGATGCCGCCATAGCTGAATAGGTGTCTGTACCTGAAGATGTCACTACATGATTGGTAAATGTAGAATTGTTACCGCCTCCATGCTCCGCATGAAGCACCAGTGCCACATCCAGAACCTTCGCCTCCAACGCGGTAAACTTTCCATCCGGCCGAAGCATCTGTAAAATATTTTCCGCAATAGACAATTCCTTATCTGGAAGACGAATAATCAAAGTCTCATCAAACCGAAAATGTCTGTATGCATGATAGGAATAAACTGCAATCTGCGGCATCTTCGCAATCAACTGCAGTGATTGACGAAGAACATTCGGAACAGACACATCATCCGGTGCCGAATCATAACAATACAAAGTCAGGACACAACGCTGCAATGCATTCATCAGATTCTCACTGGTAGCCTTCATAATGACGTCACGGACAAATCGTCCGGACAACTCCTGCAAACTCTTTACAATTCGAACAAAACTGCGCAGCTGCTTTGCATTAGGAAGCTCTCCAAATAAAAGAAGATACGTAATCTCCTCGAAACCATACCTTCTGTCTTCAAATCCTTTGATCAGTTCTTCTACATTATATCCCTGATAATAGAGTTCTCCATCTGCCGGCATCTTCTGTCCGCCAACAATCTTATAGGAACATACATCTGAAATCTCCGTCAGACCAGTCAGAACGCCTTTACCATTCGCATCACGAAGTCCTCGTTTTACATCATATTCTGTATATAAATCCAGATTGATCGCACCTGAAATCATACACTCCTTTACAAGACGATCAAACTGCTCGTCCAACTCCTTACTCATCTCCATCATGGACGTACTACTCATTTTATCACTTCCCATTTTATCTTATTTTGTATACATGTATTCATAGTCATTTTCAAATTGTTTTACATTATACAGAAAACAGAAGGAAAATTCAACCATTATATCAAATTTGCAAACACTGATGCCACTGCTACCGTCATCAAACCTGCAACAGCAATGGACAGACTGCTCATTGCACCTTCTACCTCTCCAATCTCCATCGCTTTTGCTGTTCCAATCGCATGAGATGATGTGCCAAGAGCAACTCCTTTGGCTACAGCCTCTTCAATTCGAAACAGACGGAAAACTGCCTCTGCAATGATATTTCCAAGAATACCCGTAAGAATAATGACCGCTACAGTGATCGTTGCCATTCCACCTAATTCTTCCGATACTCCCATACCAATCGCCGTCGTAATCGATTTCGGAAGTAAAGTCACATATTCCTGATGAGTGAATCCAAAAACAGATGCACATACAAAAATAGTAACAAGACTGGTCAAAACCCCTGCAAAAATGCCACCCACAATAGCTTTCCCATGTCTTTTCAACAGTTCAACCTGCTCATACAACGGAACTGCCAGACAAACCGTTGCCGGAGTCAAAAGATAACTCAAATATTTTGCGCCTTCATAATACACATTATAATCAATACGAAAAACCAAAAGAACACCAATCACCAACAATACAGAAATCAACAATGGATTAAAAACTGCAGTCTTATATTTTTTCTTTAAAAAGACTCCAAGCTCATACGTCGACACACTCAGCAAAACCCCAAAGAATACCGAATCACAAAACAGTTCTCTCATTAGTTTTCTGCTCCTCTCTTCGAATAATCATCTGTGTGACCACACCGCTCACTCCCATGACCACGATTGTTGATACAACTACCGTAATGATCACTTGAACAAGAATACCACCCAATGCACTCCAGGAATCCATAAGACCAACCGCTGCCGGAATAAACATCAGGGGCATGATCTCAATCAAAAATACAGATACATCTTTGATCTTTTCCAGTTTTAAAACTCCTGTCAACAACGCTGTCAACAACAGCAGTAAACCATAAATAGATGCAGGTACCGGCAATGGAATTAAATACTTTAACACCTCACCCATAAACGAAATACACAGAATAATCAACAGTTGTTTTATATATTTCATCACACATCCTTCTTTCTTATGATATCAGTGATTCATCTTAACATGTTTTAAAAAGGTGTGCAACCACCACACCTGCATTTCCTTGACTTCTATATTTTGCAACACTATAATTGTATTATAAATAAAACAAAAAGGGGGATATTATGTCAAAGATTAAATATGGCAGCCAGACCTATCCATGGCAGATGAATATCGAGAAGTTTCACGGGCAAGTGCCTCATATGGTTGATATCCTGCGTCAGGCAGGTTTTACCGGTATGGAAGCTGAAATCTGAATGCTGGATGATTATTACAAAGACTGGAAAAAAATGAAAGATCTGCTCGATGAAAAGCAGGTAGCTTTTGCTGCTCTGGTTTATCATGCTGACTGGCTTTTATACGGGGAAACTGACGAGGAACGGGCAGGTGCAGATGAAGCCATTGAATTTCTCAAACACTTCCCGACTGCAAAGCTGATGCTTGCACATGTAGCAGCAGATCCTGTCAGAGAACATCATCTGTACGAAAAACAGAAAAATCAGTTAAAATGTATTGCAGACATCGCACAGCGAGCTGCAGAAGAAGGAATCGTTACCGTATATCATCCAAATTCCGGCGACAATTCCATCTTCCGTTACGAAAATGATTATCACATTATGTTTGACACCCTTTACACCAAAGGAATCGGCTACGCTCCAGACGCCGGACATATGGCAAATGCCGGTATTGATCCCCTGAAAATTATCAAAGAACACCGCAGTATTGTACAGCATGTTCATTTCAAAGACATGACGGCTGACCACGTATGGGCAACTATGGGTGAAGGAATCATTGATTTCAAACCAATCGTTGATTTCCTGAAAGAAACGAACTATCAGGGATGGATCATGACCGAAGATGAGTCACCAATGGCAGTTCAGGATTCTGACAGTGTAGTACTTGCTGACGGAAAATATATGCACAGCATTATGTAATGAATCAAAATTTATTTTAGGGGGTTTAAGATGAAAAAACATACCGTTGCAATCATGGGACTTGGTGTCCGCGGAAAAACACATTTAAAAGGACTTCTGGAGAATCCAGACCGCTATGAGGTCGTTGGTCTCTGCGATATCCGCGAAGAAGTTATGAAATCTGTTTCTGAGAAATTCGGTCTGAATGTACCTCTTTTCACAGATGTAGATCAGATGCTTACAGAAACAAAACCAGAAGTATTTGTATTTGTAACTTATCCAAATCTTCGTCTTTCCATGATCGAACTGGCAGTAAAACATGGCATCAAAGCCGTATCTCTTGAGAAACCGATGGCAGAAGATATGATGGAAGCGAAAAAGATGACCGATCTGTGCGTAGAGCACGGTATCAAGGCAGTCGTTTGCCATCAGCAGAAATATATTTCTCAGATGCAGGAATTAAAGAAAAAAGTAGACCGCGGTGATCTTGGCGAGATCAAAAAAATATTTGCGGAGACACAGCCATGGCTCGCACAGCTTGGTACTCATTACATAGATTACATCATCTGGGCAAACGGCGGTTCCCGCGCAAAATCTGTTGTTGGTCATGTACATGGTCCTGCAACCTTAAAAGACAATCATCCATCACCGGATTATCTGCTGGGCGAGATTTTATTTGAAAATGGAACTCGTGGTTACATCGAATGTGGATACTTCTCTGAACGTCATAACCCGGAGATGTATGCAGACAGCGACAACCGTTTGACCGTATGGGGAACCAATGGCTATGCATATGCTGAGACCGACGGTTACTGGGGCGAATGCAGCAAGGCTACCAAAGGTGAATTTATCAACGGAAAAGAACTTGGATGGTACAATCATCAGGAAAAAACCATTCAGACTCCATACTACACTGAATTTGCAGACTGGCTGGATGATGATTCCAAGGTTCATTCCTGCAATATTGAGACTGCTCTGCACGGATATGAGATACTGGAAGCCATCTGCTTAAGTGCATTAGACAACCGACGCGTGGACCTTCCGCTTACCGATTTCACTTATGAGCCAGTGCTGGAGCGTATGACCAGGGAACTTCCGGAATGCGGAACGGTACTTCGTTCACTTTATACCGGAGAGGAGCCAAGGGAAGAACGTGACTAAACAATGCAAAGCCAATGGAATCAACATCAGCTATGAAGAAAGCGGATCTGGTGAGCCATTGTTCCTTCTTATGGGACTGGGGGCTCCGGGAATCAAATGGGCACCTCACATAGCAGCTTACGAAAAACACTTTCATGTATATGCTCTGGACAATCGCGGTGCCGGACAGTCCGACAAACCGGTAGCTTATGCATACACGATTGAGGATATGGCAAAGGACACTATCGGTGTGATGGATGCTCTGGGAATTTCATCCGCACATTTCAATGGAATTTCCATGGGAGGTGCGATTGCTCAGTATATCGCTGTACATTATCCAGAAAGAGTACGCTCCGTGATCCTGACCAACACCTTCCCTTATTGTAATGTCAGCTTCCGCCGTTCCATCGAATTACTGCGCGAAGCCAATGGACAGCTTGATCCGATCACTTCCGGCAGACTGACGCAGTGGATCATCTATGCACAGCCGTTCATGGAAGAACACGAAGACTTTATGCTGCAAAGCGAACAGGAGGATATGAACTATCCACATCCAATGCCATCTTACGCATTCAAGGCACAGTGCAATGCGATCCTGGGATTCAATGAATATAAAAATCTGAAAAACATTACTGCACCTGTTCTGGTCGTTGCCGGTGACATGGATCTGTTCATCCCGGTATACCTTACAATGGAAATGGTAAATGCCATTCCAGGTGCCAAGCTTTATATGGCGAAAAATGGCGGTCATGTACAGCACTGGGAACAGCTGGATACCTATAATCAGGTAACTCTGGATTTCTTATTAAAAAACAAAACAAACACTTAACTGCCAAAAGACCGATGCCCATCTTCGACATCGGTCTTTCTTCTTAAAAACTCATCATGTTTCATTTACAAACTGCCGTCCCTCATGATCCATCTCATAATTTTCCTTATAGATCAGTTCTGAGATCGGCACAATCTCATATCCTTTTTCCTGCAGTCCGATAATGACCCGCTCCAATGCATCCCTGGTATATTTCGCTCCGTTATGCATCAGAATGATCGAACCATTCCCCAGATGTTTATGATCCACTACTTTTGAAACAATCGCATCTGCGCCGTAATCTTTCCAATCCAGAGAATCCACATCCCACTGAATGACATGATAACCAAGATCATTCGCCGCATCAATCAATGTATCATTGTAATCCCCGTAAGGCGGACGAAACAATATCATATCTTTTCCCGTTAGTTCCTTCACTTTATCATGGACGATCTGAATCTCTTCCTTACATTCTGCTGCACTAAGCTGTGACATCTGTTTGTGATTCTCACTGTGATTGCCAAGATCGTGTCCCGCTGCGGCAATCGCTTTCACATCTTCCGGGAAGGATTCTACCCAACCGCCAGTCATAAAAAATGTCGTTTTGACATTGTGCTTTTTCAGAATGGATAAAATATCTGCTGTATCTTCATTCCCCCATGCCGCATCAAAGCTGATAGACACTTTGGGCGTCTCGCATTTGACACAATACACAGGAAGCTTCTTATTTTCTATTTTTGCTGAAGAAGGCAGCGATTTTCCCTGAAAAATAATACCTCCGGCAAGAATAAGTAAAAGACACATACATATAGTACTAAGATTTCGTACAACTGAACGATTCATATGGACTCTCAAAATATTTTCTTACATTATACTATTCTGCAACCCGCCATCGAATACCATGATTTTCTTTTGCCGCATCTTCCAAAACGCGAATCAATAAACTGGCATACCGCTCCAGGTGATTAAACAAAGCTTCCTGATGAAAGATCACAATCTCTGTTTCCTGCAAATCCGTCAGTAAGTCATACAACGCGTCCAGATTCTTTCCATACCAGTGTGGAAAGTCAAGCTGTTCTGCCAGCATCTCATGAAGCATTTCTTTATTCAGAATCACATTCCCATCCAAAATACAGGTCTTCATTGCTTATTCCTCTCCATATAAAAGTTCAAAGGATTCATAATGATCTCCTGTATAATAGATCAGTCCATCATTGGAAAATACAATTCGTTTTTCACCACGTTTTTTTGCCCCCAGTGTATCAATATCACATTCGGTATAAGACCGTCCTTCTGCTTCCGGAAGAAGCCCTTCATAATTGCCGAACCGGCTGCCGCCGATGCATTTGCCCGGCGCATACGGCTCAAGAGAACCACCCTCCCAGCCAAGCTTTTCCGCCTCTTTTTTCGTAATAAAATTAGATGGCAGATGACCGTACTGATGAATATAAAGTGCCACGTCTTCTTTTGAGGTATAGACACCATCTTCCGGCAAAAAATCCTCTGTTGATTCCTCCGGCTCCAAATCCATCAGGGATTCCGACGATGCCTCATCATCTGATAATGTATGCTCCTCTTCTACCGTACCGGTCAGTGCCTCCAGCGCACCGCCGACCGCTTTCTGCACTTCCTTGTCTGTTGCCACTGATACAACGGTATCTACTACCTCTCCTGCTGATACACCACAGGCCGTCAGTGTGAGTGCCATCATAATAGCAAGAATTGACCGTAACCATTTTTTCATAATTCTGTACCTCCTGTCTACTTATGTGAAAACACCTTATAATAAAACGTAAAAAATACTTTTGTGACCAGATAGCAGGGTAAGGTCAGCCGATGTTTCATCATAAAGATATAAAGCTTTACAGACAGACCGATTTTATCCATCGTATGATTTTGAAGCGCTTCCTGCACCACCGAATCCTGACACATCGCCCTTACATTTTTCAATACCTGTCCAAACGAATCTGTATGATTTCTCCATATTTCGTTTTTCACCGCCATGACTGCAAGACTCAGAAAATCATTCCGGATCTGCGGATAGAAATCATAAACTGATTTTTTATCAGAGATAAATTCCATGCGTTCTTTCAAAAATTTAATCTTCTCAAGATAATGTGGGTCATGCCCGCCGGTCATTGAGGACATATTGTACCAGTAATGATACGGATAGTAATCTGGAATTGCACAAATTTTATCCGCATCCAGAACTGCAGCAAAGACCATCTGCAGATCCTCGCCTACATTAACCCGTTCATCCCATAAGTCCAGATTCTGTTCCACCAGCTTCTTACGGAACAGCTTCGTTACACGAGACGGCTGTATGGTCCTCCCGATAAAACTTCCATCATTTAAAAGCACCGGGAACAATGCCTCAACCTCACTCCGGTCATAGACACTCATATCCATACGATTCGTTTCTCTACGCGGCGGAAAATTCGGATCTTCATAATCAAAAACCAGACCTGCCATGGCGATATCCGCCCCCTGATGCAGAAGCTCTGTGTACAATCTTTCATACATATCCGCATCAATCCAGTCATCACTGTCCACAAATCCTACCAGATCACCGGAGGCATGACGAACCCCTTCTTTCCATGCAGAGGTCAGCCCCCCATTAGGCTTATGCACCACAACGATATTGTTATACTTTTCGGCATATGCATCACACATTGCCGGACAGTTGTCCGGTGATCCATCATCCACCAGTACAATTTCTATATTTTTATAAGTCTGCACCAGAATACTATCGACACAACGTTCTAATACTTTTTCCACACCGTACACAGGTACGATGACACTGATCTTTTCCATCATACAGACTCCTGCATCTTTTTTAATAGTTTCCCATAAAGAGATGGCAGCACCTCAAACAATTGATATCCAACCCTTGTCCGCAAAGGCAAGGTGCTGATCCATTTCTCGCCTTCCATGCGATATACTTTCAGACGTTTCTTTAATTCTTTTCGTATTTCAGCCGAATCCTCCACATCCTCTGTGCATCTGAAATAAAACGTAATACAGGCATCGCACAGCTTACGATATGCTTCTGAAAGAAGTTTTTCATAACCATTTTGTTTAAAAAAAGCAATGCGTTCTTCATGTGCTTCCAGCCACTGGAGCCGTTTTCTGGAAAACACCGACGTAATACTTCCGGCATTCTCCGTATAATATCCATACAATGCACGGTCCGAAAAAGCCAGCGTTTTTCCCTGATGAAACAGACGATACGTTGTTGCCTCATCCTCATGGATACGCCCCAGCGGATAACGTATCTCCTGGAACAATTCTCTTTTATAAAGCTTGTTCCATGCCACTACAAAATAAGTAGCTTCTTCCTCCAGACCATAAAGGCGTTCCATCAGGCTCTCTCCTCTGTAAATATGAACAGATGAATTATTATCTTTTTTCAAAGGTTCTCCCTGTACATAAGCAAATCTGCACTGCCCAATTGCACAGCCTGTCTCCTGTAAAAGTTCATACAGAGACTGTATAAAATCCGATGCAATATAATCATCCGAATCCACAAATGCCAGATACTCTCCTTTTGCAACATCAATTCCCGCATTGCGTGCTCCTGATAATCCGGCATTGTTCTGATGAATCACACGGATTCTTTCATCTTTTTTCGCATAGGCATCACAAATCTCCGGACATCTATCCGGCGAACCATCATCCACCAGAATCAACTCCAGATTTTGATATGTCTGTGACAAAAGACTTTCCACACAGCGTTCCAGATATTTTTCTACTTTATAAACAGGTACAATGATACTGATTAAAGGGTTCATAACAATCCTTTCCTTCTTATCCTATGTACAACCACAACGATTCCTCTTCGTATCACACAGAGCAGATATACACATCGTATTTTTTTTCGTTTCAGGAAAAACCATAGAATCCGGTAATCCAGATAGGGCAATACTGCCTCATCCCCCCGCATTCTTACCAGCTCATCCTGTGCATAGGTCCGAATGACCTGCAGCTTATCTTTATAAGACAGACTTTGATCTGCCGGAAGCTTTTCACATTCATCCAGTACTTCATTCATATATCTGGTAAAAATTCTTCCGCCTGTATACAGACTTCCCCATACTTCCTGATAAAAACGTTCTGTTTCCTGACAGACTTTTGCTGCCAGCTCCATGCGATTCTGTCGTTTCAGAGAAGACAACGTCATCCTGTTCTCTTCCTGAATGTAAAAGCAGAGCGACTCTGCCAACACGGAAACTTTTCTGCATTTTCGCAGATAATCCAGATTAAACAACAGATCCTCTCCCAGACTTAAAGAAGTATCAAATGTCCCCGCCATTTCTCTGCGAAACAGCTTGTTCCATGGCATATTCAAAAAACTTCTTTCATACAGCCAGAGAAAATCCTCTGCAAAGTCTGACATATTTATACTCCTGGTCTCTCCCGGAAGCTTTAAGATATCTGCTCCATCATACAGATGATGAAAACCACATAATACCAGATCACTGTTGCTCTCTTTCTGAATCCTCGCCATCTTCTCCAGATAATCTGATGCCACATAATCATCACTGTCCGTAAACAGAAGAAAATCACCTCTTGCATTCTGGATTCCCGCATTTCGGGCAGCAGACACGCCTGCATTTTTTTGATGTACTACTCGTATTCTCTGATCTTTCTTTGCCAGATCATCACAGAGCACCGAACTCCCATCCGTGGAGCCATCATCCACCAAAATCAGCTCCAGATCAGCTTCTGTCTGCGTAAGCCAGGACTCCACACAACGTCTCAGATCTTTCTTTGCCTGATAGACCGGTATTACCACACTATACATTTACGCTGCTCCTTTCAGTTTGGAACATATCATATTCCATACAATCTCCCGTTCTTCCCTTCGAAGAATAATGAAGAAATTAACCACAAGGGACAATGGGCCTGCAACCATTCCCATCAAAATCAGACTGCCCCAGGAATGAATCGGATATACTATCCGGGATAAAATTCCCAACAATGTAATCGTTCCAATAGAGAACAACCCCAGCAATATATCACCATAAAATCGGTTCCAACGAATCTCAAGACAATGCGCCGCATAAATCGGCGTAAAAATCAGATTACGCAGAAGTCCTGTCACCATGCTGGACAGCGGAAAACAGAGAATCCCCAGATTCGTTGTTTTTAAAAGTACCAGTGACATAACTGCTGATATCACTCCTGATCCAAGTACTGCCAATGAATTTACTTTTACTTTTTTCGTAATAATAAACACATGATACAATACCTGAATACTCATGCTGACATACAGAACACCAACTGCAAGAAGCGATAAGCTCTGCAGAGAATAAGGTTCCTTTCCAGGCATCCATAATCTGTAAAAATCATATCCATATGCAGTCAAAAATGCAATCGGTATACTCATAATAAAGATAAGGATACGATTACAACTTTTAATTACCTTAACCAGATTTTCTTTATCTCCCTCTGCATAGGCAATCGTAATCTGAGGATTGAATACCCCCACAATCGTACCCATCAGGCTGGAGATAGCTGTCGGCACCATCTTCGCCAGTGAAAGCAGCGTCATGGACGCTCCGCCGTCACTGATCAATGCACCTGCCAGCAAAATATCCACACCATCGAGAAGAACCTGTCCCAGTCTGGTCAAAGAATTCCATGCACCAAGAGAGATCAGCTCCCATACTTTTTTCCAACGAAAATAGATTCTGCTCACCTGAATCTGCGGAAGAAGCTGTTTTGTAAATCTGCGATTCCAGTATGCAATATATGCAGTACTGATCACAGATGCAGCACCTACAAACCAGAGCGTTGGTTTCCAGATTATAAAGGTCACAAACAGAAAAATAATACGCAAAATATCCGCAATCATCGTCCTGACGGAAGTCAGATCCAGACGATTGGTTGCATAAGTCGAGATTCCATATACCGAAGTAATAATACTCAGGAAAAAGTTACCGAATACAAGTGCCCAAAGCATCTGCACATCTCTCAGAAGATGTGTCGGTACATCCAGAAACGGCATATATCCCATAAAAATGACAATCACCAGTGCTGGTATCAGGAAAATTCCAGCCATAATCACATTCCCAAAAAACACAGAAGAAAAATATTCATTGGCTTCCTGATTTTCATCTCTGTGAATATGGATTGTAATAAAACGGCTCGCCATCGTATTTAATGCTGACACCACAATCTGTGCATAAAGTACAAACTTGTTTGCGAGATCAATAAAACCATACGTATTCTCAATCTGACTCTCAATAATCGGTGCTAGAAAGAAACTGATACCCATGTTGACTGTAAAAGCCAGCAGCTGAGCAAACATATTGATCGCCAGTCTTTTTTTATCCATAAACTACCCTTTCTAAACCATTAAGATAAACTTGATCACGTAGGTCAACGTCAACAGCTGTCCTGCCGCCACAGCCGCTGCGATCCCCCGATCGATTCGATACGCCAACAAAATCAACCGATTCTTACATGCTGTCAACAGGATCAGCATAAACGGAAGGAAATATCGGCCCTGCACCCCCTCTATGGAAACATGTCCCATCGGTGTCCAGGAAAGCAGCATTCCCAATAAAATCAATCCCGTACATCCAAGACACAACAGGAGCATCCAGCCTCTCTCGATACCTTTTACCCGGATGGACTCCTCTTTACTGTCACAGACAGACAAAAACAAAAGAAAACTGAACAACAGTACAACAAGTATAGAAGTCTCAATCTCTACCCATCCTAACTTATAACCAATCAAAGATTCCAGATAAAAACCAACCTTATCAAATGCAGTATTTACCAGCATATAAATCAATTCCAGCGGATCTTTCAAAAAATATCCCAACGTATAACCAGTCAAATACTCTGTTCCATCTCCGGTGCTGACTACACTGGTAGCAGCAGTCGTATTCACAATACCTGTCACTGTCTGTATATTCTTCATCACAAATGCAAGCAACGGTATACCAAAAAGTACTCCTGTAGCAGTATATTTTTCCCGCTTTCCGCCATAATGCTCTGCCGGTATCAATAACGGTAAGAAACACAGCGGCAAATAGCTTCCGCTTTTACAATACATCAAAAATAACGCTGCCAGTTCTAAAAGTACCATTCTCTGTCCATTCATGCGTTCTTCCGAAAAGATTGCCTTCAGACACAGACAACTGTAAAAAAACAAAATCCCATGTACCATCGCATCGTGAGAAAAAGAGGTACACTGCTGCATATTGATTGGAAGAAGTGCCAACACAAACAATGTCATCTTTCCAAAAGGCAGCATCCGCATCCCAAACCAGACAAGAAGCGCAAACACGGTCAGATTCAAATACCTTGCAAGCAACAGCATCGGGACAGTTCCCCATCCGAGCAGCCTTGCAATACTCATGCCAAGAACAGCAGGTGCATACAGCAATCTGCTTCCTTCTATATTACTGGTGACATCAGCTTCCACCATCCCCGCATCCTGCACACCGGAAAACAGTCCATAATAAATATTCCGATAGTTCCGAAATGATGGAGACGACGTAAATTTCGTCAATGCATCATCCATACGCATGAGCATTTTCGTATCCCCCAGTGATTCATAACCAAGAAGTTCATTCGTATATCGATATGCCATATCAATATGTTTTGCTTCATCCGGTACCATCTGAGGTGTGATCATGACATTATAGATAATGCCAAAAAACAGAATTGTCACAAGGAATACATTTTCCAAACGTGCCTTTTTCACAAACGTTATATACCAGAAAACACAGAGAAATGCTTCCACTCCAAGGAACATAAAGAAGAAAAATTTCTTCAAAAAAATATTAAAATACAAATATGCATTAACACATATGCCTTCATCACTGGTCATAAATGCCAGCCCACTGTCCCAAAGTTCCGGAGAAAATGCCAGATCAATCCGATACGCATGATCGATGACCCCTGTCTGTGAATCGCGGAACAAAAGACCAATATATTCTCCTGAGATAAACTGAGAAGCTGCAATGTCCGTCTCACAAAGAACCTGTCCAAGTGTCAGGTCAGTCACAAACGCGTGCATGATCCCGTCTGTAAGAACAGCTCCATCCTCCAGATAAAAACGTACGCCCAATCCCGTCAATTGCTCTTCCTTAGGTTGAACAATCTGACTGATTGTTGCCGTCTCCTCTGTTATCAATAATGTTTCTCCATTTGCTTTCAATACCGGTGCCTTCTCTGTTGTATTCTGGGCGATTCTTATACGAGTATCATACAGATAAAAGAAAAGAAGTGCTGCCAATATTACTATACATACCAGAGTCAAAATCTGTTTCTTTGAAGGCAATATCCACCATGTGATTTTTTCATTATTCTTTTTACGCTCCGGTCTGCAAAAACCACCTGCAGCATAAACGCCAAGACCCGAAAGGAACAAAATAATTCCAATTAACATTGGCTTTTGATACTGATGCACTTTTGTCATATAAACAAGGTTATACACCAAACTTTTATCCAACGTAACCCCATCAAGAATCGCTGTTCCAGGAGTTAATGTTGTCTCATTAAACCAGACAGAAGGTCCTTTTCCCTGCGCATTGCTTCTGATCTGTATTGTCAGTCGTTCCGGTTTTCGCTCCAGTTCTTCCATTGGCAAGTCAATCGACAGGAAATGAAGTGACTGCATATCCTTTAATAAAAATTCCTGTCCGCCAATCAAGACTTCTCCAGCATAAGCCATGATCCGAAGGGATTCCTGCTCATACTCATAATCATTACCAGAAAAGAAAAAACCCAGCTGCTCTGCTGTATCTGTAGGAAGTTCTATTTCAAACGTCAAAAGCTTTTCCGCTGTTAATTCTTCCGTCTTTGTCCGAAGATTTGCCTGATTAGCACCTTCCAGCCCCTGTGATCTCGCCTGTTCGACCGGTTTTAATATACCAACTGCAGTAAACAGTAAACATATCAATCCCCATACAAGTAAATATTTCTTTTTTTTATCTAGTTTTTTATTCATAAAAAGATCCTCAAAGAAAGGCAGACTTGAAAAATCGCTTCTTTCAAGTCTGTCCATCCATTTTCAAGTTATTCTTCTGCTTCGTCTATTTTTTGAATCAGTTGTACTTCCATTGTCAAATTCTTTGGTGCAGCATACTTATCCGGCACCTCAACTTTGACTGGAACCGTATAACTTCCTGCTCTGCGATATCCTGACAGATCCACACTGATTGTCACATTATCCATTACCAAACCAGCCAGATCCTGTGCCAATGCGCTGATCGGAATCTCCAACGCTGCCATGGACTCACCATCAACTGCCAGACTTTCCTGAATATTCAGATATTGTACTCTTCCCGGCTGGAAAGAATATATATTTGTTACGAGTGGCTGAATATCCATTGTAACAACAATCTCTTCTTCATCCTTTTCCGGAATGATAATACCTTCCGGTAAATACTGACTGATATCTACCGTCTGTTCGATCCGTCCGGTTTCTCGATTCGGATTCAAAGCTTCCGGTGGAATATTCAAATTATAGATCGGACTGATCTCAGATTTCACACCTGCAATCGTCACTGTCTCCGGCTTATAGGAAACAGCTACAAGACCATAACCTTCCGGTGCCGCCTCACTGATATCAAAACTGATACCTACCAGCTTTTTGTTTAAAGTCGTAATGGTCACTTCAAAATCTGTATCTTTTCCGATATATTCAAGATAAGTACCATCCATTTCATCACCATCACCGTCCAACAGCTGCAGTTTACAGGTACGTACCTGTGTGCCTGTAATACCGGTAATATTGACTTTTGCCAACACTTTACTGATTCGGTTCACCACAGATACCGGTCCTGTTATTTCGACCAGTGTCTGTTCCGGAACAGCAGAACCCTTTACCAGTCCTAAACTTGGATGTCCCTCTGTCTCTACAGAAACTTTGAACTGCTCTGTCACCGATTCTTCAATATTGACAATTACATTCGTACGACTGGTCTCCATCTTCTGAATACTGGAACTGCTCATGCTGCCTACATATGCCACATCAATCTTAACCATACTGTCATATCTTAGATTCTTCTGCATATCTGCCGTTGCCACAAAATCCGTGGAAGACAGCTTGTTTAAAACTGATCTACGGGCATATACCGTAATATCCACCACATCGGTACCTTCTTCCACACGACACATCTGTCCCTTTGAAGTCAATGCCTCCATATTCATCATATTTACTTTTATATTTCGTATCTTCATGCTGGTCACCGCATCATCAATATTCACTACAACCAGCCATAATACGATCGCCGCCAATACAGAAAGGATCTTCCACAACAGATTATTTATCAGTTTTGGTTTCATGTCTGCTTCGTCCTTTCCATAATTTAATTTTACGATTCTCCTCTGGCTTCACCTGCAGATTCTGAAGCTGTTCACAAAGCTGCTCCTGATTCAGATTTCGAAGAAGTCTTCCGTTCTTTGCCACCGACACGGAACCCGTCTCCTCCGATACTACAATCGTCAAAGAGTCACTTACTTCACTGATACCAACAGCTGCCCGATGTCTTGTTCCCAAAGCCTTACTTAAATTCATATTGTCTGACAACGGGAGATAACAGGTAGCGGAACGAATACGATTTTCTGAGATAATCATCGCCCCATCATGAAGCGGTGTATTTTTCTCAAAAATATTCAGAATCAACTGAGAAGAGATTGCAGAATCCACCATAATTCCCGTTCGTTCATAATCCTGAAGTGTAACTGTCTGCTCCAACACAATCAACGCACCTGTTCTTGCTTTTCCCATCTCAAAACAGGCCTTCACAAGCTCAGAAATCGTACGATCTGTAATTCCTTTTTCCTCTTTTTTTGAATTATCAAAAGGAACAATACTTGACAAAATATTTTTTTCGCCCAACTGTTCCAGTGCTTTACGAAGTTCCGGCTGAAACACGATAATAAGCGCTGTGATTCCAAGACTGAAAAAGTTCTTCGCAATCCACAAAATCGTGTTCATCTTAAACACAGCTGCAAGTGCCAGCACTGCCAGGATTACCGCAAATCCTTTTAGAAGCGTCCATGCACGGGTAGATTTGATCCACATCATAATCTGATAGATGATAAAAGACAAAATGATAATCTCTGCCACGTCAGTAAACGTCACATTTAAATTTCCCAGTGCATCCAATGATATTTTCTGACTCAACTGCTCAAGACTCATTTTCTCACATCCCTTCTTATATCAAAATCTACCGTTTTTTTCTCGATTTATTTCTGGAATTGATTTTCTTTACTTTTTTGTCAGCTACCGCAATTGACATTTTCGGAACTGCTTTTACATAATAATAATACTCATCGTCTTCAAACTGCGTATACTCTGTTCGTGTATAATCCACACTGAACACCAAAAATTCAACCACCAATGCAATCACTGCTGCAATCAGTGTTCCCAATACAAGAGAACCGATCGCAACATTTGCTTTCATAATCAATGCACCAAGCAGGAAAAATACAATATTAACAACTGCACCAACTCCAATTGCCAAATACCAGGCATAATCTACACTCATACGATGGATGACATAGACAACCACCAGTGTCACTGCAAAAACAAGGATTGTCAATATGACACCTTTATTGTTCAATACATTATCCACGACATATAAAATTCTGGATGTCAGCTGCTCTGTCTCTGAACTGGATAACATCTTTTCATTATTCTTCATAAAATACATCAGAGAATAAATCACTGTTCCGCAGGCAACTGGTACTGCCGCAACCGGACCTCCTACCAGACCAAGAACAAGCGGAAGTACATGCGGTATCTTCAGCATGAACATAATCGGTGTCAATACCAGAACATATCCATACCCTGGAGCTACCCGAAAATAAAGTGCATACATGATAAACAACAAACCTGCTGCAATAGCAAACAACTCCAGTGACAGCGCAAATGCATGGGCAACAATAAAAAACGCACCAAATACTGCTGTCATATTTACCGGAAGAAAAGAACAGAATAACGCAAGAAGCAATGCAACTGCCGGATTGGCTATCTTATCCATAAACCCAATCTGTCCATTAATCATCATAAACACCAACAGTGCAAACAGAAATTTAATTGCCGGTATCAGATACACATCATATTTAGAATAAAAAATCTTTAAATGCTGTTTCATCTCAAGTAAAGCTGTCATGCTCTTTTTCCTCCATCCGCCTTCCTGTCATGGAACCTTTTTCTTCTTTGACATAAATATCGGAAATTTTTTTCAGTGCCTGCGCATAAGAACCTACACTTTTTCTGGCCTTATAATACCGCCAGGAGCAAACACCATACAAAATACAAAGATACACCGTCACAGCTGCCACATACAGCAAAAGTACAGTTATCCCAAAGTTCTTCAAATCCATCCTGTGAATATTGTCAAGCAAATACTCCATATTGCATACTCCCCAAAGTACACAACACATCAAAAAACTGATGGTCACAAAAAACCACCCGGACAACATCTGCAGACTCATATAATCATGTCTGAAATATCTGATGATCTTCAGTTCTTTTCTGCCCTTTTTTCCTTCATACAAGGAAGCCTTCGTCATTAAAATTACTTTCTCTTCGTTAATCATATAAGCAGTCTCCATCTCATATACAGACTAGTATAACACAATTAACAGCCTCTTCCAACACAAATACTTAAAAAATATACAGTTTGAACCGCATTTTCCCGCAAAACACGGGCTGCTTCATCTATTGTGCTGCCTGTCGTGTAAATATCATCTATCAATATTACATTTTTATATGGTATATTCCCTTTCCGAACAGAAAAGGCATTTTTCAGATTTGTAAGACGTTCCTGATCATCCAGGTCTTTTTGTACATGTGTTTTTCTTGTTCTTTTCAACAAGGTGCGATCAACTGGAATTCCCGTTCTTTTGGATATCTCCTTTGCCAGAAGTTCTGCCTGGTTAAATCCCCTCACCTTTTTTCTGGAAGGATGCAAAGGAATCGGAATCAGTACATCACCCTTCCAGAACAGCATCTCTTTTGCACATCTTCTCAAAATCTCTTCTGCATAAAATGCCGCATATTCTCTTCTGCCTCCATATTTAAACCGGGCAATGGATATCCTCATAAGCTCATCATAGAAAAAAGGAGCCTTTCCCTGTTTAAAATAATGTCTTTTTCTGGTACAGTCCCCACAATATTCTCGTTCTTCTGAAAGCAGCGGCTTTCCACATTTTCTGCAGGAAGGCTGCTGAACATATGGAAGTCTGGTCCTGCAGATATCGCAGACCAGTTCTCCCACATCTTCCACAGTCTCATGACATACCGGGCAGCGCTTCGGAAACAGTAAGCCAATAAAATCCATTTTCTTTTTATTCTTGTTCCTGATCAATTCCCTGTACCTCCCGGATTCTGTCCAAAAGACCGCTGTAGCGCGCCTGTTCACTGCCATTTTCAATCATCATTCCAAAGGTTTCTGCACTTCCCACCAAAGTCACACATGATCTTGCTCTTGTTACAGCCGTATACAACAGATTTCGATTCATCAACATTCTAGGACCTGTCAAAAGAGGAATAACCACTGCCGGATACTCACTTCCCTGTGACTTATGGATCGTTACCGCATATGCCAGCTCCAGTTCATCCAGCTGCGAAAAACCATAGGTAACTGTTCGATAATCATCAAACAACACTTCTACCGTCTCTGCCAACAGATCAATCTGCCTAATTACACCCATATCCCCATTAAAGATTCCCATACCTTTGTCAATGGCAATTCCATAACGATTCTTCGCTTCCCATTCAATCTGGTAATTATTTTTAATCTGCATGACCTTATCTCCTTCCCGGAACAGGCCTCTGACAGTCTCTTTTTCCGCTTTCTCCTCCGATGCCGGATTCAAATATCTCTGCAAAATCTCATTGAGCTTTTCCACACCAAGCGCGCCTTTACGCATGGGTGTCAGCACCTGAATATCATATGGCTTCGCATCTACATATCCCGGCAGCTTATCCTGAATCAATGCCAGAACGACCCGCGTAATAATCGTCGGGTCCTGCCTCTGCAAAAAGAAAAAATCCCGGCTTTTATTATCCAGTGTCACTGCTTCCCCCCGGTTAATTTTATGGGCATTCACAATGATATCACTCTGACTCGCCTGACGGAAAATTTTCTGAAGCATTACCACTGGAAATGCCTGGGAACGGATCATATCTTTTAATACACACCCCGGTCCAACGCTTGGAAGCTGATTGATATCACCTACCAGAATCAGACGTGTTCCCACACTGACAGCCCGAAGTAATGCATTCATCAGAAAAATATCTACCATAGACATTTCATCTATTATAATTACATCTGCCTCAAGTGGATTTTCTTCATTTCTCTCAAAAGATGCCTGACTTCTCTCTTCTGCCGGAGCACCGGACAATTCCAGAAGCCGATGAATCGTAAGTGCCTCATATCCCGTCGCTTCTGTCATACGCTTTGCTGCACGTCCTGTAGGTGCGGCCAGAAGAATCTCCATATCCTCCGTTTCAAAGTAACGAATAATTGCATTGATCGTTGTTGTTTTACCAGTACCAGGACCACCTGTTATGATCACAAGTCCATTTTTCACAGCCTCCACCACTGCCTGACGCTGCATCTCATCCAGCTCAATTCCTGTACTTTTTTCTACTTTTGCAAGTTTGCGGCTGATCTCTTCTTTCTCCATCCGACACTCCAGATTCAGATCGTGAAGCATCTTTGCCACATTTAACTCCATATAATAATACTGGCTGTAGAATACCATTGTACCATTAGATATTTCCTTGATCACCAGTTTTCGGTCCATACACAAATTCATCATCTGCACTTCAATATCCGGTTCTTCCACTCCTAAAAGTTCTGAAGCACGATGAATCAAAAGTTCTTTCGGCAAACAGGTATGTCCCTCTCCTGTTGCCTGTAAAAGCACATACAGAAGTCCACTGCGGATGCGGTAATCCGAATTCGTATGTATTCCAATACGACCTGCAATATCATCCGCAATCTTAAATCCCACACCAGAAATATCATCTGCCAGACGATACGGATTTTCCTGCACAATCTGATATGTCCGTGGACCATATTCCTGATAGATTTTCACTGCCAGCGTCATAGAAATTCCATACTGTGTCAGGAACATCATTGCCTGACGCAGTTCTTTTTTCTCTTCCATCTGCTCAGCAATCTCCATTGCCTTACGATTACTGATACCTTTGACTTCTGCCAGACGCTCCGGTTCCTCTTCTATGATACGAAATGTATCTCCTTTAAAACGCCGTACAATCCTGGCTGCCAGAGCCGCACCAATCCCCTTGATCGCACCGCTGCCAAGATAGCGTTCCATTGCCAGTTCGTCCTCCGGTGCAAGAATTTCATGCTGTTCGACCTGCATCTGTTCTCCGTAAAGAGGATGCTCTTTCATCTGTCCGCTGACTTGAATAAATTCCCCTTCTGTCAAAACAGGAAAACAGCCAACACAGGTTAATTCTTCATCATCCGTAATCAACTGAAAAACTGTATATCCATTGTCTTTATTCCGAAATACGATATGTTCTACATATCCCTTCCGTATTTCCATCTTCTACCTCTTATCCAAAACAAAACAGGGACATGACGCATCGCCATGTCCCACATCAATCACTGCATTACTCTTCGTGCTGGCCTCCTGACAGAGATTCTACATACTTACCAGTTCCAATCGCTACACACTGCATTGGATCTTCTGCTGTCATCGTATTGATTCCAGTCTTAGACTCCAGAAGCTCCTCAAGACCGCGAAGAAGGGCACCGCCTCCGGTCAGGACAATACCACGATCCGCAATATCCGCAGTCAACTCCGGCGGTGTACGCTCCAGTACACTATGAACAGCCTCTACAATCTGAGCAGTTGCTTCTTTCAGTGCTTCCTCTGTCTCTTCTGAAGTAACTGTCACAGTCTTTGGCAGACCTGTAACAAGATTACGTCCACGAACATCGATGCTGTCTACCTCTGCTCTCGGATAACAGCTTCCAACTTTAATCTTAATATCCTCTGCTGTTCTCTCACCAATCAGAAGATTATGTTTTTTACGCATATAACGAACAATTGCCTCATCAAAATCATCACCGGCAATCTTAATAGAAGTGCTCACTACCGTACCACCAAGAGAGATAACTGCCACATCCGTAGTACCGCCGCCGATATCTACGATCATATTTCCGCACGGTCTGGAGATGTCGATACCGGCTCCAATTGCAGCCGCAATCGGTTCCTCAATAATAAATACTTCACGGGCACCTGCCTGATAGGTCGCATCTTCTACTGCTCTTTTCTCAACCTCAGTAACTCCGCTTGGTACACATACGGCAATCTTCGGCTTGCGGAAGGTTCTCTTTCCTACCGCCTTTTTCACAAAATGCTCCAACATTTTTTCCGTTACGGTAAAGTCAGAGATAACGCCCTGACGAAGAGGTCTCACTGCAATGATATTACCCGGTGTACGTCCAAGCATCAGACGTGCTTCCTCACCAATTGCTTTAATTTTATTTGTATCTCTATCAAATGCCACGACAGAAGGCTCTTTTAATACAACACCTTTGCCCTTAATATACACAAGGATGCTGGCTGTTCCCAAATCAATTCCAATATCTGTTCCTGCCATAATCTTTTTCTCCTTTCGTTGTTCCTATCTATCTTTACAGTATACCCAATCTTTGCCAAAAAGAAAAGTATTTTTATCTTAATTCTGAAATTCTGGAGACCCCTACATAAATTTCTGAAATTCTGTACCATGTACGATAATCTACGATTCCAGTTTCAGGAAGTCCAAAAATCGACTGAAATTCTTCTACTGCTTCCTTCGTGGCCGATCCAAAAATTCCATCTGCTGCTATACGCGGAAGTGCCGGATAAGACTCCGCGATCACGTTTAATTGTTCCTGCATCTGCTGAACCTTGGAACCGCTTGCCCCTTCGCTCAGATCATATCCCGGCCAGGAAGACGGTACTCCCGATATCTCCACTGCTGTATTGATGTAGATGCTGTCTCCGTAAAAATTCCGCAATATCTCAATCGCAGAATATCCCTGTTCACCCAATTCCTGCGCTCCCCACTGCGTCATCCAGTTCGGGCAGGTCACTCGTCTTCCATCACAATACTGCGTCAGAATCGGCTGCTTTACATTGGGTCTGGAAAGATAATTTCCATACAGTTCATCTACAATATTCGATATATTTTGGAAGGTATTTCTTCCATAGATCCATTTCTGATCAAAAGCAGTGGAGGACGTGATCGTAAAATCATATCCCTGGTTGCGATACCATTCTGTATAAACTCTGTTCAGCACAAACGACATTATAGCCAACACGTTCGCCCGGATCGCCGCATCTGTCCATGTCGCATAGATTTCACTGGATGCTACATTCTTGATATAATCCCGGAATCGTACCCAGTAATTGGGCGCACTACTGTCTGACGGCACTCCATCATGGACGATCACATATTCCGGAATCACTACTCGACTGAGTACAATCTCCCCGGTTTCACTCGTTGGTTTGATCTCTGATTCTGCAATCTTCGGTGGATAAGTTCCGAACAGCGTATGCGGACCAATCACAATCCGCTCAAATTCCTCCGTAGGTGTAGCTGACGGCATCCTGATCTCCTGAATTGCAATCTCCGCTGGGAGTACTTCTGTTCCCGCCACCTCTACATCCTCATAGCCCGGTGCAGTTACACGAATCGTATATTCCGCATAGGGCTGCTCTTCTGAAAACTGTGTACTGTACTCCAGATCTGGCGTCGGCAGCGGAATCAGCTCCGTGATACCCGATTCATCTGTAAAATACGTTCTGACTTCTCCCTGTGGATCTCCTTCATAAGTAATCTCCACCTGTGCACCAGCAATTGGTCTTCTCGTACGTTCTGCTACCAATCGAATCTGCAGCCTTCCCTGGTCTGTGGGAAGCTGCTGTGTATTTTCATTTTCCGGCATAAAATAACCTCATTTCTATTCTTTATAATCTAATATATGAATGAGGCCTGTTTTAATTCCATACTTTATACAAGCTTTTCCAGATTCTCCAGCCAGATTCTCGCACATGCATCACTTGGCATACGCAGATCTCCCCTCGGAGACACGCCTACACTTCCAACCTTTGGACCATCCGGCAGACAGGAACGCTTAAACTGCTGCATAAAGAAACGGCGATAGAAGGTCTTCAGCCATTTTAAGATCGTTGCATCATCATATTCTCCATGAAATGCCTGTTTTGCCAGATAATAAATCTTCTCCGGTGTAAAGCCAAAACGAAGCACATAATACAGATAAAAATCATGCAGTTCATATGGGCCAACCAGATCCTCTGTCTTCTGTGCGATCTCTCCATTCTCCGGCGGCAGAAGCTCCGGACTTACCGGCGTATCCAAAACATCCAGAAGAATTTCAGAAAGCTTCGCATCCTCACAGGTATCTGCATAATAACGCACCAGATGACGAACCAGTGTCTTCGGTACAGAACCATTCACACCATACATGGACATATGATCTCCATTGTAGGTTGCCCATCCAAGCGCCAGCTCAGACATATCACCGGTACCAATGACCATACCGCCCGTGCGGTTCGCAATATCCATCAGAATCTGCGTACGCTCTCTTGCCTGTGCATTTTCATAAGTCACATCATGTACGTTAATATCATGTCCAATATCTTCAAAGTGCTGCGTCACCGCTGCCTTGATCGATACTTCCCGAAGCTGTGCCCCCAGCCTTCTGGTCAGCTCACAGGCATTCGTATACGTACGGTCTGTAGTTCCAAATCCCGGCATCGTCACTGCAGTAATACAGCTCCGTTCCAATCCCAGATAATCCGCTGCTTTCGCTGCAACAAGAAGAGCAAGTGTGGAATCCAGACCGCCGGAAATACCAATCACCGCACTCTTGCAATTCGTATGTTCCATACGTTTTTTCAGACCCATCGCCTGAATCGTAAAAATCTCTTCACAACGTTTTTCACGATCAGATTTTCCAGACGGAACAAATGGAGCTTTATCTACAAAACGATCCAGCCTTTTCTCCATTGGCTTCATCGAATACTCTACCGTCAGATAGTCCAAAGTATCCTTCATCGGCACAAATGTAGAGATTCTGCGGCGCTCTCCAATCAGACGATCTACATCCAGATCCGAATAGATTGTTTCATTTCGGAATCTTTGTGATTCTTTTAACAAAACCCCATTTTCACAGATCAGATGATGTCCGCCAAATACCAGATCTGTCGTAGACTCACCCTCACCTGCACTTGCATAGACATATCCGCATACCAGTCTGGCTGACTGCATGCGAAGAAGGTCTCTGCGGAATGCATCTTTTCCAGCCAATTCATCACTGGCAGACAGGTTCGCAATCACGGTCGCTCCCTGAAGAACGTGACTATTTCCTGGAGGATTGATTGCCCATGCATCTTCACATATCTCTGCTGCTGCAACCAACTGCGGCATATCTGCACACTGGAAAAGCAGATTCGTTCCAAATGGAACCGGCTCCTCCTGCTGCCAATCAATAAATGTATAGTCAGACGGAGCCTTTGCAAAATAACGCGCTTCGCAAAATTCATTATAATTTGGAATGTGAGTCTTCGGAACCAGACCTAGCAGTTCTCCATCCGAATATACGGCTGCCACATTATAAATCTTTCCTTTTACTTCCATTGGGAGCCCTGCAAAAAACAGACCATCCATCCCCTGACTGGCATCTACAATCTGCTTTAATGCATCCTGTGCTTCCCGAAGAAGCAGATTCTGTAAAAACAGATCTCCACAAGTATATCCTGTAATACACAGCTCAGGAAAAACAATCAATCTTGCACCATTGTTCCAGGCTTCCTTCATCAGGGAAATTATCTCCTGTGCATTATATTTGGTATCTGCCACTTTTACTTTCGGCGCCAATGCGGCTGCTTTCACAAATCCATACTGCATCTTATTTACTCCTTCTTATGATTTTCTTCAAATCCTCTACTGTGAACTCATATGCGGTATTACAGAAATGACACTTCACTTCAATTGGTTTCCCTTCCTGAACCATTTCGTTCAAATCTTTTCTTCCAATGCTGACAATCGCTTTTTCCACACGTTCTTTGCTGCAGTTACAGATAAACTCTGTATCCATTTGATCCAGAATCTCCAGACCAAACTCACCCAGCAGTTCCTGCAGAAGCTGTTCCGGTGTAAAGCCTCTGTCCAGGTAGGAAGTAACTGAATCCATAGAGGTCAGTTTTTTCTCCAGCTTGTCAATCACTGCCTCATCTGCAAACGGCAGTAACTGAATAATAAAGCCGCCGGCCTGTTTTACCGTATTGTCCTTTTCCATCAGAACACCCAGTCCTACTGAAGACGGCACCTGCTCAGAATTCGCAAAATAATAAGTCAAATCATCCGCAATCTCTCCGGTCTTTAATTCAGTCTGTCCAACATATGGCTCTTTCATGCCAAGATCCTTTATCACACTTAACACACCCAGATCAATGGCACCGCCTACATCAAGCTTTCCTTTTGCATTTGGAGGGAGCATCACATCTGGATGATCCACAAATCCTTTCACTCTGGCATGTGCATCTGCAGTAACTGTCAGACCGCCGATTGGACCGCTGCATTTGATCTGAAGAGTCAGAATATCTTTTTCCCCCTTCATCATGGCACCCATCATTGCACCCGCTGTGAGCAGACGCCCAAGTGCTGCTGTTGCCACTGGACTGGTATTATGTTTTTCTCTGGCAGTCTCCACTATATTTTTTGATGTAATTGCAAACGCACGAATTTGACTGTTCGCCGCCGTTGCACGTACAATATAATCTTTCATAAATTTCTCCTTTATTCCTTTTCTCGCTGACAGATCACATAGACTCTCTCAGAATCTTCTCTCGCCGGCTCATGGGTAAAAGCATCATACATATGCAGAAGCTTCAATCCTGATCTGTCTACCAACTCTCTTATCGTCTCCAGCTTATATGCCCGCTGATAATGATTTTCTTCATATTTTCTATAATAATCCGATTCTTCCCGAATGAAAAGAGTCAGATTGTATTCATTGATCATTTCTTCTTCATCATAATAATTTTCCCAGATAAAACTGCCCTCTTCACGGTTCTCCGCAATCGTCTGCTCACCCAGAAGTTCTCGATATTTATATTCTGTATTTAAGTCAAAAATAAAAAGGCCTTCATAATCCAGATAATTCCGAGCCGCAGAAGTCAGGATACCCAATAATTCTTCTTCTTCAAGAACATAATTTATTGAATCACAGACACTGACAATTGCTCTCACCGTTCCATACAATTCAAACTCTCTCATATCCTGGCACAGATACAGGATATTATGCCCGGACTGTTCTCTTTTTTCCATAGCCGTCTCCAGCATCTCCTCTGAAAGATCAATTCCGATCATATCATATCCCGCTTCCGCAAGAATCTCCGTCATAGAACCAGTACCGCATCCCAGTTCCAGTACCAGTCCATCACTCACTCCATTTTCCTGTAAAAGACCCAGCAGATAAACTCCCCATTCTTCATATGGGATATTATCCATAAACAGATCATAAACCTGTGCAAATCCTGTATAGGCCTCCACTTTATACCTCCTGCATTATATAGTAAGACGGGGGTTCTAAAACCCCCGTCCATCTATCCATTTCTTAATTGTTGCTGCTCAAAAACTTCTCAATCTTCTCAATTGCAGCCTGCTCATCACTGCCCTCTGCAGATACCACTACAGATTCCCCAGCAGCCAATCCAAGGGTCATCATTCCCATAATGCTTTTTGCATTCACTTTTCTGTCGCCATTCTCCACGTAGATCTTACTCTCAAACTGACTTGCTACCTGGACTAATACTGCAACTGGTCTTGCTTCCAGACCATCTGCAATCTGAATGGTGATCGGTTTCTTAATCATATTACTCCTCCTTGCCCTCACGCAATTGCTCTGCGATAAGACTAAGCTTTCGCAGACGATGATTCACACCGGACTTTCCAACCTTTGGAGACAGTAAATCCCCCAGCTCCTTCAGACTTGCATCCGGATGATTCAATCTGAGTCTGGCTATCTGTTCCAGACCTTCTGTAAGTTCATGCAGCCCAATCTCCTGTTCAATATAATGAATATCTTCGATCTGCCGGACTGCTGTCGAAACTGTTTTATTCAGATTTGCAGTCTCACAGTTCACCTTACGATTCACCGAATTCCGCATCTCCTTCACAATCCGGACATTCTCCAGCTGCATGAGTGATGCATGCGCACCCATAATCCCTAAAAGTTCCACAATCTGCGAACCTTCTTTTACATAAACAACGTAATGCTTTTTTCGCATAACGATCTTGGCATCGATCTCATGCTGTACAAGAAGCTCCCGAATCTGTATTGCTTTCAGCTCAGAAACGCAGACAATCTCAAAGTGATAGGATTTCTCCGGATCACTCACAGACCCCGCTGCCAAAAATGCTCCCCGTATAAAAGCACGTCTGCAGCAGCTCTGCTTTAACAATTGATTATGTATCAATGACATGCATTCAGAAATGTTCCCCTCCGAATCCAACAGACAAGTATCTCTTAACAGCCTTCTAGCTTCCCGGTCTTTTTTTACAACAACCGAGTAGAAACGTAATTCCCTGCTCTTCCGTACGGAAACCTCCGATTTTATATTAAATGCTTTTCTCAATAATGTAAAGTATTTTCTTGCAACTGGAAGATTTTCTGTCTGAATTTTAACACAATAATGATTATTCTCTGTGATAACTATTTTCCCACACAAACTCAGGATTGCTGCTGTCTCCGCCAGACGGCAGTGACGCCCTCCAGATGTCAGTTCAGAAAGTTCTTCTTTTATATCGCCGGAAAACGACATACCCTGTCTACCTCCGCCTATTTTCCTCTTGCTGCATCTTTTCCGATATCGCGGTGATCCAGCTTCACACCATACTCATTCTGATGCTGCAGACGTTCATATAATTTGTTTGCCAATGTCACCGAACGGTGTTTTCCTCCGGTACAGCCAATGGCCACCACCAGTTGATTTTTACCCTCCAGCACATAATTCGGAACGAGGAAACGCACCATATCATCCAACTTGTCCAGAAAAACATGAGCCATATCATATCCCATAACAAAATCCTGGATCTCCTGGTCATTACCTGTCAGTTTCCGAAGTTCCTCATAATAATAAGGATTCGGAAGAAAACGCACATCAAAGACCAGATCTGCATCACTTGGAATCCCATACTTAAACCCAAAAGAAAGAACCGTAATCATCAGATTCTTAAATTCCCGATTCTGCACAAAAATCTTGTCCAGCTCCTGCTTTAATTCCCTGACCAGCAGCATACTTGTATCAATAATATAATCTGCCTGTTTCTTCAAAAACATCAAATGTTCTCTTTCCAGAGTAATTCCCTGTGCAATACTTCCAGTTTCAGCCAATGGATGCATGCGTCTAGTCTCTTTATAACGTTTGACCAGCACTTCATCACTCGCATCCAAAAACAGAATCTCATAGTCGAGTCCTTTTATAGACATATGCTCAAGAATCTGTTCCAGATCACTCAAAAGTTTCCCGCTTCGAATATCGATTCCAAGTGCAACTTTTGTAATCTCACTGTTGCCGGAAGCTGTCAATTCGACAAACTTGTCAACAAAAGGAATCGGCAGATTATCCACACAGAAATAACCTGCATCTTCCAAAACTTTCATTGCTGTTGATTTTCCTGCACCGGACATACCGGTCACGATCACCAGTCTCATCGCACCTCTCCCCTGTATCTTAAAAGTTTCCCAAAAACTTCACTTCCGTCTCCAGATGAACTCCGGAATTCTCCAGCACTTTTCTCTGCACTTCTTTGATCAATTCTGCAATCTCAGATGCAGTCGCATTGCCTTTATTGATCACAAAGCCGCAATGTTTTTCCGACACCTGTGCATCTCCAACCGAAAAACCACGAAGTCCTGCATCCTGAATCAGTTTGCCCGCAAAATATCCTTCCGGACGCTTAAATGTACTTCCTGCACTGCCATATTCCAACGGCTGCTTTGCAAGTCTCTGTTCTTTTAATTCATCCATTTTTGCCTGTATCTGATCAGAATCACCTCTTTCAAGCTCCAGCACTGCTTCCAGCACTACACTTCCTTCTGAAGCGATTCGACTGCACCGGTAACCAAACTGCATCTCTTCATTAGTATATTCCCGGACCTGACCATCCATTGTGAGTACTTTCACACTGCGGACAATATCTTTCATCTCTCCGCCGTAAGCACCTGCATTCATAACCAGAGCACCGCCGACCGTTCCCGGAATACCGGATGCAAACTCCAGACCGGTCAATCCTTCTTTACAGGCAAGTCTTGCAGCCCTTACAAGCTGCACTCCTGCCTGAAGAACCAGACACTTCCCATCTACGCGAGCTTCTGACATATTTTTGAACAGATGAATGATAACTCCTTCGTATCCTTCATCGCTCACCAGAAGATTGCTTCCATTTCCCACTATATAATAAGGCATATCGGCTTCTCTGCACATCTGCATAAGCTCTCTTAGCTGTTCTGCCGACTGCGGCTCCACCAGATATTTCGCACAGCCTCCGGCACGAAATGTGGTATGCAGTTTCATAGGCTCATCTGCCCATACATGTTCTTTCCCTGCCAGTTCCTGTAAACGTTCTAACATATTGAATCCTCACTGTTGTTTTACTTTCTATGATACAACAGTTCCGCCTTTTTGCAAATATTTTTTTACATAATATCCAGTATAGGACTGAGGTACTTCTGCTACTATCTCCGGTGTTCCCTGTGCCACCACAGTACCTCCGCCATCTCCGCCTTCCGGTCCCATGTCAATGATATAATCCGCCGTTTTAATCACATCCAGATTATGTTCAATAACAATCACCGTATTACCGCCTTCTGCCAGTCGCTGCAAAATCTCTGTCAGTTTATGCACATCTGCAAAATGAAGACCTGTCGTCGGCTCATCCAGAATATACACGGTCTTGCCTGTACTGCGGCGACTCAGCTCCGTTGCCAGCTTAATTCGCTGTGCCTCTCCTCCGGACAAAGTAGTCGACGGCTGCCCCAGCTTAATATAGGAAAGTCCCACATCATATAACGTCTCAATCTTTCTTCGGATAAACGGAACATTTTCAAAAAATCCCAGTGCTTCTTCCACAGTCATATTCAGTACATCATAGATGTTCTTACCTTTATATTTTACTTCCAGAGTTTCCCGATTATACCTTTTTCCCTGACAAACTTCACAAGGCACATATACATCCGGCAAAAAATGCATCTCAATCTTCAGAATACCATCACCTGAACATGCCTCACATCGTCCGCCCTTTACATTAAAACTAAAACGACCTTTTTTATATCCCCTTGCCTTGGCATCCGATGTAGACGCGAACAGATCTCGAATCATATCAAATACACCTGTATAGGTCGCCGGATTAGAGCGTGGAGTACGTCCAATCGGTGACTGATCAATACAGATAACTTTATCCAGCTGTTCCATCCCTTCGATGCTGCGGTGCTTTCCCGGAATGGTACGGGCGCGGTTCAGTTTTTTTGCAAGACTCTTATACAGAATCTCATTGACCAAAGAACTCTTTCCCGAACCGGATACACCCGTCACACAGGTGAGAACACCCAATGGAAATTTCACATCAACATTCTTCAGATTATTTTCCTTCGCACCTTTCACTGTCATCCAGCCAGTCGGAACTCTTCTCCTTTCCGGAACCGGAATCTGGATTCTGCCGCTCAGATACGCTCCTGTCACGGAATCTGGATGCTCCATCAGCTCTCTTGCTGTACCGGTCGCTACGACCTGTCCGCCATGTTCTCCCGCACCCGGACCAATATCTACGATATAATCTGCTGCCAGCATCGTATCCTCGTCGTGCTCCACTACAATCACGGTATTTCCAAGATCACGCAAATGGCAAAGCGTGTTCAGCAGCTTGTCATTATCCCTCTGATGCAGACCGATACTTGGCTCATCCAGAATATATGCCACACCTACCAGACCGGAACCAATCTGAGTTGCCAGACGGATACGCTGCGCTTCTCCACCGGACAGCGTTCCTGTCGCTCTGGTCAAAGACAGATAATTCAGTCCCACATCCATCAAAAATTTGATACGCGCTTTGATCTCTCTTAAAATCTGATCACCAATCATCATCTGCTGTTTTGTCAGAACCATTTGTTCTAAAAACTTCTGCAGATCCTGTACAGACTGATTGGTCACATCATGAATATTCTTTCCACAGACTGTCACTGCCAGAGATCCCGGTTTCAGACGCTTCCCCTTACAGGCACGGCATGGAGTGATACGCATGAAGCTTTCATATTCCTGCTTCATCACATCAGAACTGGTTTCCCGATAACGCCTTTCAGAGTTCTTGATCAATCCTTCAAATGCAACCGGATAAACCCCTTCTCCGCGCTGCCCTTTATAATGAACCTTTACTTCACGGCCATTCGTTCCGTGGATCAGTATATAACGGATATCCTCCGGATAATCCTGGTACGGAGTCTCCAGTTCAAAACCGTACTCCTGAGACAGTGCCCGCAGAATTGCATTCGTAAAACTGGAAGCATCTGTACAGGACTGCCACCCCATAACCTGTATCGCGCCCTCTGCAATACTCAGTGATTTATCAGGGATCATCAGATCTTCGTCAAATTCCATCTTATATCCAAGACCAAAGCAGTCCGGGCAGGCACCAAATGGATTGTTGAAAGAAAAACTTCTCGGTTCGATCTCTTCTATACTGATCCCACACTCCGGACAGGCATAGCTGGAGCTCATAGTCATCAGTTCTCCATCAATGACATCCACCACAAGCAGACCGTCCGCCAGTCCAAGAACCGTCTCAATCGAATCTGCCAGACGCTTTTCAATCCCTTCCTTTACAACCAGACGATCTACCACGATTTCAATCAAATGCTTGATTTTTTTATCCAGCTTGATCTCTTCGGACAACTCATACAGATTGCCGTCAATCTTTGCTCGGACAAAACCGCTCTTTCTCGCCTGTTCCAGCACTTTGACATGCTCACCCTTACGTCCTTTGACAACTGGTGCCAAAAGCTGGATCTTCGTGCGCTCCGGCAGTGTCATAATCTGATCTACCATCTGGTCTACACTCTGCTTTTTAATCTCACGTCCGCATTTCGGACAATGCGGAATACCAATCCTCGCATAGAGCAGACGAAAATAGTCATATATCTCCGTTACCGTACCAACTGTCGATCTCGGATTGCGGTTGGTTGATTTCTGATCAATCGAAATTGCTGGTGAAAGTCCCTCAATACTCTCTACATCCGGCTTTTCCATCTGTCCCAGAAACTGTCTCGCATAGGAAGACAAAGATTCCATATATCGTCTCTGCCCCTCTGCATAAATCGTATCAAAGGCCAGAGAAGATTTACCGGAACCGCTCAAACCGGTCAATACAACCAGTTCATTTCTCGGAATCTCCAGATCTATATTTTTCAGATTATGCTCATTGGCACCTCGGATCTTAATAAACTTTCTTCTCTCTTCTGACATCTATTCTTTCATCTCCTGCAAATGCTTTTTCAACTCTACCATCTGGTCGCGCAGCATAGCTGCAGTCTCAAAATCCAGATCAGCCGCCGCTTTTTTCATCTTCTTCTGAATCTTTCCGATCAGCTTTTCCAGCTCCTTCGGATCCATGGACTCCGGATCTTTCTCAAACTTCATCTCCTCCTGAGCAACCTCTTTCGAGATACGGATCAGGTCACGTACTGCTTTTTTGATCGTCTGCGGCGTGATACCATGCTCCTGATTATACGCTTCCTGAATCTCTCTTCTTCGATTCGTTTCCTCAATCGCCAGACGCATAGAATCTGTGATGATATCCGCATACATGATTACATGACCTTCACTGTTACGAGCCGCACGTCCGATCGTCTGAATCAGAGATGTTGCAGAACGAAGGAATCCCTCCTTATCTGCATCCAGAATCGCAACCAGCGTGATCTCTGGAATATCCAGGCCCTCTCTCAAAAGATTGATACCCACAAGGACATCAAACACGTCCAGACGCATATCACGGATAATCTCTGTACGTTCCAGTGTATCCACATCCGAGTGTAAATATCGCACCCGAATCCCCAATTCTTTCATATAACTGGTCAGATCCTCTGCCATGCGCTTGGTCAGCGTTGTAATCAGCACTTTATGATGGTTCTTGACCTCTTTATGGATCTCACCGATCAGATCATCAATCTGCCCTTCCACCGGACGTACTTCGACCTTCGGGTCAAGAAGCCCCGTTGGACGAATGATCTGTTCTGCACGAAAAAGCTCATGCTCCTCCTCATATTCTCCCGGAGTCGCTGATACAAACATGATCTGATTGATTTTACTTTCAAATTCATCGAAACTCAAAGGACGATTATCCTTTGCTGAAGGCAGACGGAATCCATAATCCACCAATGTTCCCTTTCTGCTCTGGTCTCCAAAATACATTCCGCGAACCTGTGGGATTGTCTTGTGAGACTCATCAATAATCATCAGAAAATCATCATCGAAATAATCAATCAACGTATGAGGCGGTGTACCCGGTTCCAGTCCCGCCAGATGCCGGGAATAGTTCTCAATACCGGAACAGAATCCTGTCTCTTTCAGCATCTCAATATCAAAATTCGTCCGTTCCGCAATACGCTGCGCCTCTAACAGCTTGTCTTCTCCTTTAAAATAACGAACTCTCTCTTCCAGTTCCATCTCAATATTCTTCACTGCTTCCCTGATCTTCTCCACTGGCACTACATAATGGGATGCCGGAAAGATCGCCGCATGCTTTAACTGACTTTTGATCTCCCCCGTCAACACATCGATCTCCAGAAGACGGTCAATCTCATCGCCAAAAAATTCTACGCGAATTGCCGTATCCGAAGAATCTGCCGGAATGATCTCCACCACATCTCCCCGTACCCGAAAAGTACCGCGCTTAAAGTCCATCTCATTGCGGTCATACTGCATCTCGATCAATCTGTGAATCATCTCATCCCGGTCACGCTCCATGCCCGGACGCAAAGACAGAACCATGTTCTTATAATCAATCGGTGAACCCAGTCCATAGATACAGGATACACTTGCAATAATGATAACATCCCGACGCTCTGCCAGTGCTGTCGTCGCAGACAGGCGCAGCTTGTCAATCTCATCATTTATGGAAGAGTCCTTCGCAATGTAGGTGTCGCTGGAAGGCACATAGGCTTCCGGCTGATAATAATCATAGTAGGACACAAAATATTCGACTGCGTTCTCCGGGAAGAATTCCTTCATTTCGCTGTATAACTGAGCCGCCAGGGTCTTGTTGTGGGCAATGATGAGCGTTGGCTTGTTTAACTGCTGGATGACGTTGGCCATGGTAAAAGTCTTGCCGGAACCGGTTACTCCAAGTAAGGTCTGAAACTGATTGCCTTCCTGAAAGCCTTTCACAAGAGCTTCAATTGCCTGCGGCTGGTCACCCGTAGGTTTGTATTCAGAATGTAATTTAAAAACAGCTTGGCTGTTTTTATGAGCAAGTAACGAAGTGGATTGCGAATATCCTTGCTCTTCTTTTTGTGCATCTTGCATAATTCTCGCCTCCATAACCTATAGTAAAAAAGGTTGTCCCACAGCCAGAAATTCGTATAATTATTATAAAATCTTCTGGCTGATACTCGTTTTTGTCCCATTACACAAATTTAGGTCACAAATTTGTAATCGTAATACGTGCAAAGTATTCAGGTAGATATTCGGGAGACAATGTCTCTCGAATTCAACATTTTGTAATCAACATTCAAATCAAAATCCAATAGCATTTCCATTCAAATGTTGAATGCTTCATTTATCTAAATTCTTAGTTCTCGATTACATTATATCAAATTAGCTACACGCGTGTATCCAATTAAAAAATGATAGACGTTACGCAGATGATGATGGTTATTAGCTAATTAACATTGGTATTTCTTTGTTTACTTTACACCTTTATGGCTCCACTGTATCCACTTCAACAACAATAATTTCGTCCTGCCCATCACCTATTAAAACTTTATCAAAATCACTTTGATAAAGTTGATCTTGTTTTACTCTATATTTCTCAAACTCACTTAACGCATGCTGTTCCGCCATTTTAGCTGAAATACTTCCCGCATGAGTTAGAATGTCTTTTCTTGATAACCGTAATACGCCTTCAAATTGTTCTGCCCAATCCTCCATAGTCATTGGAATCTGTTCTTCAGCTCTGAGCTCTGCTAAATCCAAATAAGCATTCACAATTCTTGCCATCGCTGACAGTTCTTCTGCTGTCAAATAATTCTTAGCCACAACCACATCGAATCTCTGTATCTTACCATTTGGTGCATCTTTCCATGTATTCAATCCCATGTGTTCTCTTTCACTGTCAGCTCTATGATAAATTACTTCCGCCGCTGTTTCTCCATGTATTGCCCAGTGCAACTGATTCTGCACCTTAGCAAAAAATACTCTGGTGGTCTGAGCCTTCGGATCATAGTCAATACTTGTCGCATAAATATCCGTAATTTTTTGATAAAATCTTCTTTCAGATAAGCGTATCTCTCTAATTCGTTCTAACTGCTCTTCAAAGTAATCTTTCGTCAAAACAGTACCAAAGTTTTTTAAACGCTCATCATCCATAGTAAACCCTTTTATCGTAAATTCTTCAATGATACCATTCGCCCATTTACGAAACTGTACAGCTCTTGGCGAATCCACTTTATTACCAACCGCAATAATAGCTTTCAAATTATAATGGTTTGTATTATAGTTTTTTCCATTAGACGCAGTTATCTGAAATTTTCGTATAACTGACTGTTCCTCCAATTCGCCATCAGCAAATATTTTTTTTAAATGGTAATTAATTGTATGCGTTTCTACATTATATAATAATCCCATCATTTTTTGTGTAAGCCAGACATTCTCATCAAAATATATAGCATTTACATCGCTCTCTCCTGTTGCTGTAATAAAGGTTAAATATTCAGCCGCTGATGAACGAATAATTGATATTTCCTTTTGTTTTTTCTTTCCCATGCTTTCACCTCTTTCTTTTTCAACTATTCGAAAAATTCGAATAGTTGAATCTTATTCCACTTGCTACATGTATGTATCCGTTTTATATTTCACAAACTTTTTTCCATTACACGAATTCAGGTCACAAATCTGTAATCATAATACGTGCAAAGTTGTCAGACGAGTATTCATTGAATATTTTTTACGTTTCTGGCAATTTTGTTCAATATCCTCTTCCGTTCAAGCATTTCCATTCCGTTTTATAATTATTTGACAGTGACATATTTTTGATTTTTACTTGTCGGATGTTCTGGAATAGTCATTTGAATTTTCCCATTATTATACAGAGGAATAAGATACCTTTTAGCAAAACTCTTTGTATCTTTATATCCCATATATGCAGCAATTTCTTTTTTACTTCTTGGCTTTTCGCAAAACTTCAATATCTTAACTTGAATATTATCTTGGGTGTTACCAATATTATCACTACCATGCTCTTTGTTATTATCATCAATCGCTATATCTTTTGGTACAGAAAATGGGAACTCTACCTTTATAAAGTGTTCCGATATTTTGAAAATGTTCTTATCATACACCTTTAAAATTCTACTCATACCAGAACCAAGCTGCTCAACCAGCCCGACATCTTTGAACACACGCATAAGTTCACGGTTTCGTGGCATACTGCTACAACTAAAGGTAACTTTCTCCATAGTCGAATTCTCAATTTTCAACTGTGCAAAAGTCAAATCCTGCCTTGGTGACGGTATATTACGCAAAGTAGTATGGATTCTCTTACTGTATAAATCATCAATCATAGTTGTTGTCATTGGCTGAGAAGAAGTTCCCATTCTGATAAAGCAACCACTGAATTATACAGGAAGCTCCTTTATTGCACATTTTTTACATTTCCGTCTTGTTTGTTCAATGATATTGTACTTTTTTTACAATGTAAAGCGCAAACCTTATTGAATATTTTGAACGGTTCCGTTCGTCCAAACCCAGTAACCCCAGGTAATGTCTGGCATTGGTTGCCTTCCTGGAAGCCTTTTACAAGAGCTTCGATAGCCTGAGGCTGGTCGCCGGTAGGCTGGTATTCAGAATATAGTTTAAAACATTTCCTGCAAGAGCTATTAGTTCTTCAAAGGATATACCTTTACGGATAGAATCGTACAAATTTGCAACCTGCTCCTGTCTGATTTTTGTTTCAGATAGGGATAACCCTGTTCCAACGACAGGTATAAATATTTTGTCGCTATTACAATTATACATCATTTTTTAGGAGATGTTTTTATTTGTGCAAAATTTAATATTTACTCATTTATAGTATTCAACTCTATTTTTCTTAATATATCACAACTTGCAAACATTGCATAGCCCTGCGCGAACTTATGTTCTTTTTACCTGGAACTGGATCTCTGATAAAAATATGGTCTTGAATGAAATTCACGTTCAAATCAGAAATATCTGCAAAGATGACAGTGGATTTTCGCGATCATCATGGCAGACGAAAACAGTTGCAGGAAGCCAATATCTATGTTAGTCTTAAAACTGATATCTATGCTTACATAGAGGTAACAACGCTTTTCTAACGGGATATAACGAAGATTTTTGTAAGGCAGGATAGGAGACGATATGAAAGTCAAATGTGAATATTGTGGGAATTTTATTCCTGATACAGAAGAATTGTGCCCTGCCTGCGGGGCACCCAATGAGCATATGGTGCGAAGTGGTGAGGGTATTCCCAAAACCATTGAAGAACTGAAGGAATATGCTGTTTCCAGGGAACTTCCTCTGGAACAGATGCGTTTCTTTATTGGGGAAGATATCCGAGAGCCAAAAGCATTTGGTATTTATGAAGATGCCGGCGGAATTTTTATCGTTTATAAGAACAAAGCCAATGGTGAGCGCGCGATTCGTTACAGAGGTTCTGATGAAGCCTATGCGGTCAATGAATTGTATCAAAAATTACGCTCCGAAGTGACCGACCAGAAAGCGAAGATTGCAGCAGGCGAGGCGAAACCAAAAAAACAGGAAAACAAACAGAAACGCAGTGGCAGCAAAATCAAGACACTTCTGATCGTGATAGCACTCATACTCTTTCAAATCATTGCTACAGCAAAACTGCCTGATAAAGGCTATTACCTGTATCAGGATACCTATTATTACACGAATGATCTGGGCGACACCTGGTATCAGTATGATGCACCCGCAGATGACTGGTTTGCAATCTCTGGCGTAGACGAGGAGCTCTACGATAACTGGAAGAAATATAAGCTTGCCGATCCGGAACCGAATGACACCCAGACGGTCCAGACAACACAAACAGACCAGATCATTTATTATCCTTATATCCGCAGCAGCGATTATTGGGATAAAGATGATATGGATACACTGGATTCTTATGAGGATGACATCAATGAGGATGGCATCAATGACAGTGACACCATAAAGGATGCGGATACCTGGAATGATGACTGGGACGATGATGACCTGGACTGGGATAATGATTACGACTGGGATGACAGCAGTACAGACTGGGACAGCGACTGGTGATCCTGCAGCTGAAAAGGAAAACCATATCCTATATAACACAGAAATAAACGGGGCGTGATCCTACAGATCACGCCCCGACTTTATTCTGCAACCAGTATTCGATTAAATATTTAACAGATCACTGTATACTTTCAGTGCCCCGTCTGTCTCATGAGCCAGTACACGTTTTGCAAGTACCTTACCGAGCTGTACACCTTCCTGGTCAAAGCTGTTCACATTCCATGCAAAGCCCTGGAACATGATCTTGTTCTCAAAGTGTGACAGAAGTGCTCCCATGGAACCTGGAGTCAGCTGATCACCAACGATAATACTGGATGGACGGCCGCCTTCGAATTTCTTATTCTGATCTGCGTCATCTTTACCACATGCAAAAGCAACGATCTGAGCAACTACGTTTGCACACAGTTTCTGCTGGCTGGTGCTGTCCTCGATCACTACGTCACTGCCGCACTGATTGTTCTTGAATCCGATGAACTGTAACGGTACAATATCGGTTCCCTGATGCAGTAACTGATAGAAGGAATGCTGTCCGTTAGTTCCCGGTTCTCCAAAGATCACCGGACCTGTTACATAATTGATCGGCTCACCAAAACGGTTTACAGATTTTCCATTGGACTCCATATCCAGCTGCTGCAGATGTGCCGGGAAACGGCTCAGTGCCTGAGAATACGGTAAAACTGCGGTACACAGATGCCCAAGTACGTTGCGCTCATACACACCAATCAGAGCATCCAGCATTGCCGGGTTCTGTAATAAATCTTTATTCTTAGCAGTCTCATCAGCCTTTGCTGCTCCATCAAGGAACTGTGCAAATACTTCCGGTCCAAATGCCAGAGATAATACAGCACCGCCAACTCCGGAAGTGGAGGAGAAACGTCCGCCAATATAATCATCCATGAAGAATGCTGCAAGATAATCTGCACTCTTAGCCAGAGGAGAAGTCTCACTGGTAACTGCTACCATATGTTTGGAAGCATCCAGACCAGCATTCTTTAAGGCATCTTTTACGAAGGACTCATTGGTCAGAGTCTCAAGAGTTGTACCGGATTTGGATACCAGTACGAACAGAGAATGAGCTACATCGATGGAATTCAGAACTGCTGCTGCATCATCAGGATCTACGTTGCTGATGAATTTTGCTTCCATCTTCAGAGTATCATTCTTCTTTGCCCAGTTCTCAAGTGCAAGGTAGATCGCACGAGGTCCAAGGTCACTTCCGCCGATACCGATCTGTACAACTGTCGTAAATTTCTCACCAGCTGCATTTGCAATCTCGCCAGAATGTACTTTTTCAGCGAATTCTGCGATCTTCTTCTGCTCACCTACATAGAAATCACGTTTGTTCACACCGTCAGCCATAACAGCATCTCCCAGCTGTCCACGGGTCATCTGATGAAGAACCAGACGTTTTTCTCCGGTATTGATCACTTCACCATTGTAAAGAGCCTCATATTTGTCTACAAGCTGAGCTTCCTCTGCCAGTTTTGCAAGAGCTGCCAGCACATCATCATCCACACGTTTTGCAGCATAGTTATAAACAAGACCTTCTGCCATTGGAACACTGTATTTTTTCACGCGCTCTGCTCCGTTTTCTCCGGTCATTACTGCTGCCAGATTTACTTTCTCTGCCTTTTCCAGCTCCTGATAAGAAGCCAGTGTATCCAAATTTTTCCATGTAACCATGATAAAAACCCCCTTAATATTTTTTGAAACCCCGCCAACAGAGAATTCTTCTTATCTCCACTGGCGGGATTTCTTATTTCATTTCAAAATGATCCTCTTATGAGAAGATTGGTTTTAAAGCTGCTGCAAGAGCATCTTTCTGTGCCTGTGCTTCTGCCAGGTCTTTTCCTAAAGTAGTAAAGTAAGTCTTGATCTTTGGCTCGGTACCGGATGGACGAATGATTGCCTCTGCGCCGCCTTCCAGTTTGAATACCAGAACATTTGCAGCCGGAAGTCCGGTCTCCTCAGTCTTCTTATAATCAACTACTTTTGTTACTTTGTATTCGCCGATTGCTGTCAGCGGATTCTTACGAAGATCATCCATAATGCCAGCCATCTTGTCCATACCGGACAGACCCGGGAACTCGTAGCTGTCTGTCTTGTTCAGATAACGACCATACTGTGTATAGATTTCTTCCATTCTCTGTTTCAGAGAAGAACCGATGCTTCTGTAGTATGCTGCCATCTCACAGATGAGCATGGAACCGATTACCGCATCTTTATCACGTACATACGGTCCAGCCAGATATCCATAGGACTCCTCAAAACCGAAGATAAAGCGGTCAACTTCACCTGCTGCCTCTAACTGAGCGATCTGATCACCGATCCATTTGAATCCTGTCAGAACGTTTCTCATCTCAACACCGTAGTGAGCTGCGATTGCATCTGCAAGAGGTGTGGATACGAGAGATTTTACTGCTACTGCTTTCTCCGGCATCGTACCTTTTTCGATACGTCCTGCACAGATGTAATCTAATAACAGAGCACCCACTTCATTACCGGATACCAGCTCATAGCTTCCATCCGGACACTTCATAGCGATACCAACACGGTCTGCATCTGGGTCGGTTGCCAGCATCAGGTCTGCGCCTTCTTTCTGTGCCAGTTCCAGACCAAGACGAAGAGCTTCAAAAATCTCCGGGTTTGGATACGGACAGGTCGGGAAGTTGCCGTCCGGATACTGCTGCTCCGGAACGATGGTAATATCATCAATACCAATATCGTTCAGGATTCTCATAACCGGAACAAGGCCAGAACCATTCAGCGGAGAATATACTAATTTCAGACCAGCAGTCTTGCACAGACCTGGACGTACACTGCGTGCCTTGATTGCCTCGTAAAGAGCTTCCTTACAGTCATCTCCTACATACTCGATCAGACCTGCGGACATACCTTCTTCAAAGGTCATCATCTTCGCACCGGTCAGGATATCCGTCTTCTGAATCTCAGCATATACGATATCTGCTGCCTCATCGGTCATCTGGCATCCATCCGGACCATATGCTTTGTAGCCGTTGTATTTTGCAGGGTTATGGGAAGCAGTTACCATAACACCGGCATTTGCCTGATAATAACGGGTTGCAAAGCTCAGTGCCGGAACCGGCATCAGAGCATCATAGATGCGTACTTTAATTCCATTTGCAGCCAGTACGCATGCTGCAGTCTTTGCAAATACATCACTGTTGATACGGCTGTCATAGCTGATCGCTACTAACTGATTGCCCCCCTGTGTTTTCACCCAGTTAGCAAGACCCTGTGTTGCCTGACGAACCACATAAATGTTCATACGGTTGGAGCCTGCTCCCAACACACCACGTAATCCTGCAGTACCAAACTGTAAAGCTACTGCAAAACGGTCTTTGATCTCTTCATCATTACCTTCAATGGACTCCAGCTCTGCTTTTAAAGCAGGATCTTCCAGATCAGTTTCCAACCAACGTTTGTAATCTTCTAAGTACATAATCGTGCACCCCACCTTTTGATATTTGAAAGCTGACATACTTTCACTTATATCTAATTTTAAATAATTCAGGTGTAAAAGTCAACGACATCTGTCCTTTAAAAACCAATTTTTAACAACGATTTTTTATATTATGTCGCATATTTTACAAAAAAATAATTGACGCTTCTTTTTTACAATAGTAAGATAAAGGAATATACTTTACAGAAAGGAAGACAGCAATGACAGAAGAGAAAAAAATCCCTTATAAAATATATCTGGAAGAAAGTGAGATGCCTCGTCAGTGGTACAATGTCCGCGCTGACATGAAAGACAAACCGGCTCCGCTTCTGAACCCGAAAACTTTACAGCCAATGACCTTCGAGGAGCTTCAGCCTGTATTCTGTGATGAACTGGTAAGACAAGAACTGGATGATACAACTGCATACTTTGATATCCCACAGGAGATCCTGGATTTCTACAAAATGTATCGTCCATCTCCGCTCGTCCGTGCTTATTGTCTGGAAAAAGAGCTTGATACCCCAGCCAAAATTTATTACAAATTTGAAGGCAACAACACCTCCGGAAGCCACAAGCTGAATTCTGCAATCGCACAGGCTTATTACGCAAAACAGCAGGGATTAAAAGGTGTCACCACCGAGACCGGTGCCGGTCAGTGGGGAACTGCGCTTTCCATGGCATGTGCTTATCTGGGTCTGGATTGTGAAGTCTATATGGTAAAATGCTCCTACGAGCAGAAACCATTCCGCCGCGAAGTTATGAGAACCTATGGTGCCAATGTCACCCCTTCACCTTCTGAAAAAACTCAGGTTGGCCGTGATATTCTTGCCAAATATCCTGGAACATCCGGAAGTCTTGGCTGTGCCATCTCTGAGGCGGTAGAGGCAGCTTCTGTGAAAGAAGGATATCGTTATGTACTTGGCTCTGTGCTGAATCAGGTTATGCTGCATCAGTCCATCATTGGTCTGGAAACCAAAGCTGCTCTGGACAAATATGATATCAAACCAGACATCATCATCGGCTGTGCAGGAGGCGGTTCCAATCTGGGCGGTCTGATCTCTCCATTTGTTGGCGAGATGCTTCGTGGAGAAGCAGATTATCAGCTCATCGCAGTAGAACCTAAGAGCTGCCCAAGTCTGACCCGTGGTAAATTCGCATATGACTACTGCGATACCGGTATGGTATGTCCTCTGGCCAAAATGTATACCCTGGGAAGTGGATTTATTCCATCATCCAGCCATGCAGGCGGCTTACGTTATCACGGTATGAGTCCAACACTCTCCAAACTTTTTGATGATAAATATATGGAAGCACGATCCGTAGAACAGACCAGCGTATTTGCTGCCGCTCAGCAGTTCGCAAAGGTAGAAGGAATTCTTCCTGCACCTGAGAGCAGTCATGCCATTCGTGTAGCTATTGATGAAGCAATGAAATGCAAAGAAACCGGCGAAGAGAAAACGATCGTATTCGGCCTGACCGGCACTGGATACTTTGATATGATGTCTTATGCCAAATTTAACGACGGAATCATGTCTGACTATATCCCGTCTGATGAAGACCTGGCAAAAGGTTTTGCAAGCCTTCCTGGCATTGATCTGTGATTTTCAAACATATAATATATAAAAGACAGCCGGAGGAAAATCCTCCG
>JAFYTM010000120.1 GCA_017558865.1 Lachnospiraceae bacterium | reverse complement strand
TCGATGAGACTGTCGCTTTTTTCATTTATTTGACAAAACCCTGTTTTCCCGGTACAATTTTTTTAAGAATACATATGGGGGAACGGAACAATGAGCGTATTATCAAATCTGGAACCGAAAAAGGTTTTTACATATTTTGAGGAGATCTGCGGGATACCGCATATTTCCTATCATGAAAAGCAGCTGAGTGATTATTGTGTAAATTTCGCAAAAGAACGCGGACTTTTCTGTACACAGGATGAGATGGGAAATGTATTGATTGTTGGAGAAGCGACACCTGGTTATGAGGAAGAAGAGACGATCATGATTCAGGGACATCTGGATATGGTGGGAGATAAAACCAGTACCTGTGGACGTGTGGATCTCGAAAAAGATCCGATCACGGTGGAGACCGATGGAGAATATGTATTTGCAGATGGAACAACGTTAGGTGGAGACAACGGAATTGCGGTGGCATATGCCTTGGCAATTTTGGATTCGGATGATATTCCGCATCCGCGTCTGGAAGTGATTCTGACTGTCAGTGAGGAAGTCGGACTTTTAGGTGCGACTGCGATGGATCTGTCCATGTGCAAAGGACGCAGACTTTTGAATCTGGATTCAGAGGAGGAAGGTATTCTGACTGCCGGCTGTGCAGGAGGAAGAAGGGCTGAGTGTAAGATTCCGTTGACCCGTGTGAAAGGAACTGGACTTCCGCATCTTCTTACGATCGAAGGTTTACAGGGCGGACATTCCGGTATTGAGATTCATAAAGGTCGTGCGAATGTCAGTGCACTGTGGGGAAGATTTCTTGCTCTTCTGCAGGAACGTGCATCCTTTCAGGTTGTATCTGCATTTGGTGGTGTAAAAGAAAATGTCATTCCAAAAGAAGGACGTATGACCCTTCTGATGCAGCCAGGAGAGGAATATGGACTGATTGAAGCGGTTGAGATATTCAATGAACAGGTGAAAGCAGAATACGGAACAGCTGATCCGAATATTTGTCTGAAAGTGTCTGTTGGAAAAGAAGTGTCCTGTATGGTATTGGACGAAGCTTCTGTGAAAAAGGTTATTGCAGCATGGAATCTGATGCCTTGGGGTGTTCAGGCAATGAGTATGGATTTGCCGGGACTGGTAGAGACTTCAGCTAATATTGGAGTGATGCATCTGGAAGATGAAGAACTGGAGCTTCGGATATCTATTAGAAGTTCCGTGGCCTCTGCAAAAGAGTATATTTCTAAAAAGGTACAGCTTTTGGCAGAGATGCTGGGCGGAACGGTAGAATTTAAAGGGGATTATCCGGCATGGCCATATGCCCGTGAATCCAGGCTTCGTGACACTTGTATCGAAGTGTTTGAAAAACAATACGGAAGAAAGCCGGAAGTACAGCTTCTTCATGCAGGACTGGAATGTGGTATTCTTTCTGACAAAATTGACGGACTGGATTGTATTTCTTTTGGTCCCAATATGTATAACGTACATACTACGGACGAAAAACTGGAAATTGCTTCGGTGGCAAGAACGTGGGAATATCTGAAAGCGATTCTTGCAGCGAAATAAAATGATACAAACGAAAGTGAGGGATTCTTATGATTATCGGACTTCCAAGAGAAATTAAAAACAATGAATTTCGTGTAGGACTGATTCCTGGGAATGTCAGCGATTATGTCCAGGCGGGTCATACCGTGCTTGTTGAAAAAGGGGCTGGAATTGGATCAGGATTCACCGATCAGGAATATGCGGATGCAGGAGCTGAGATTCTTGATCATGCGGCAGATGTATGGGCAAAAGCAGATATGATCGTGAAAGTAAAGGAACCAGTTGAGAGTGAGTACGGTTATTTTAAAGAAGGAATGATTCTCTATACCTATCTTCATCTCGCAGATAATGAACCTCTTACCAGAGAGCTGCTGAACAAAAAGGTAAAAGCGATTGCTTATGAGACAATCGTTGGACCTCGCGGAGGACTTCCATGTCTTGCACCGATGAGTCATATTGCAGGTCGTCTGGCGATACAGGAGGGTGCAAAATACCTGGAAAAAACCTATGGAGGAAGAGGTGTGCTGCTGGCTGGTGTTCCAGGAGTTGCCTGCGGCAATGTTGTAGTGCTTGGAGGCGGAAATGTAGGCACCAATGCATGTAAGATGGCAGTGGGAATGGGAGCCAATGTGACGGTTTTGGATCTGAATCTGGAGCGTCTGGGATATCTGGATGATATCTTCAACAGACAGATCACAACGTTGTATGCAAGCCGCGGAAATGTGCTGGAGTCCATCAAGCAGGCAGATCTGGTAGTTGGTGCGGTTCTGGTACCGGGAGCAACAGCACCAAAGCTGATTAAGAAAGAAGATCTGAAGCTTATGAAGCCGGGGGCAGTGATTGTTGATGTGGCAATTGATCAGGGCGGCAATGCAGAGACCAGTCATGCAACGACACATGATGATCCGATCTATGAAGTGGATGGTATCATTCATTACTGTGTAGCAAATATGCCGGGAGCAGTTTCCCGTACTTCTACCCTGGCACTGGCGAATGCAACACTTCCGTATGGTCTTAAGCTGGCTTCTCAGGGTGTGGAAGCAGCCTGCGCAGCAGATAAAGGACTTATGGAAGGCTTAAATTGCTATGATGGAAAATGTACTTACCCAGGAGTAGCAGAGGCATTGGGGCTGGAATATACAGATCCTTCTGATCTCATTTCATAACAGGAACAAAAAGCGTGCGGCCCGGGAGGGTACGCACGCTTTATAAGTTCAGGATTACAGATAGCGAATCTTGCCTTCTTCAATTCCTTTAATGCCAAGTCCTGGCTCATCGGATACGGTGATTAACTGTTCGTTAAATACAGCACCTCCGATGATCGGGTCTTCGCTGCAAAGTACCGGGCCGTCCAGATCGATCTTCGTGATGATCTGTTTTGCACAGGCCAGATGTACGGCAGCATTCACGCTGATCTTTGCTTCCAGCATACATCCGATCATACATTCTACACCATATACCTCTGCGGCAGATGCGATCTTCAATGCATTGTACAGACCGCCGCATTTCATCAGCTTGATATTTACCATATCAGCAGCACCCATCTGCATGATCTTCAGGGCATCTTCAGGAGAAAATACACTCTCATCAGCAAGGACTGGAACGTAGGAGTTCTGGGTAACATATTTCAGGCCTTCAAAATCATGTCCTTTTACAGGCTGTTCTACGAACTCAATATCAAGTCCTCTGTCCTGCATACCATTCAGGATGCGGACTGCTTCCTTTGGAGTCCATCCCTGGTTTGCATCAATACGGATCAGGGTACTCTTCGGAACTGCCTCACGGATGGCAGACAGACGTGCAATATCTTTTTCGGATTCTTTTCCAACCTTAATTTTCAGACAGTCATAGCCGCGCTCAATAGCGTTGATAGAATCACGTACCATTTCATCCGGATCATTGACACTGATGGTGATGTCGGTGGTAATGGATTTCTTTGCACCGCCCATAAGCTTGTACACAGGGATCTTATAAAGCTGTCCGTACAGATCCCAGAGAGCCATATCTACAGCTGCTTTGGCACTTGTGTTTTTCAGGATGCATTTGTTCAGGGCAATCATTAAATCTTCGAAATCATCAATATCTCTTCCAATCAGGGTTTTCGCAATGTGATCCTGAATGGCACCAATGATTGCACCAGTAGTATCACCGGTGATTACGCCGGTTGGCGGAGCCTCGCCGTATCCGATAGCACCTGTATCGGTATGGATCTCTACGATCACATCTTCAACGCTGCTGACGGAACGAAGGGCGGTTTTAAACGGTACACGAAGCGGCACAGAAATCATGCCCAGACGTATATCGGTAATCTTCATATGTGGTATCCTCCTTTGGTTATAG
>JAFYTM010000119.1 GCA_017558865.1 Lachnospiraceae bacterium | reverse complement strand
GGTGGAAGCATTTGTGGACAGCTTTCCATCAGGAAAGACATTTATGGGGAAACGTGTATTACTGCCTGAGGAGCTTTTGCAGCAGGATTGTGAACTTTTGCTGGTGACGACCAGACAGAGCAAAGCAGTAGAGGAGACATGCAGAAAACTTGGAATTGCGCCTGAAAAAATATTGTATTTAAAAAACAGTCAGACCATTTTGGATAAAAATATGCAGTGTACAAAAGCAGAGCAGTTGTTGGGAAAGGAACTGCTCAGAGAGCTTTTGCCACCTGCCCGTATTCTTCGTCAGCCGCCGGTGCTTCATCATAAGCTGCAGGAAAGGGAGCTGGAGAATGATTATGTGCGTCTGGCCACGCTGGAATTGATCTGCCAGAATCTGAAAAATGTGCCGGGAGCGGCAGCAGAGCTGGGGGTCTATAAAGGAGCATTTGCCAGATGCATCAATTTTCTGATGCCGGAACGTACGTTGTATCTGTTTGACAGCTTTGAGGGATTTGCAGAGGAAGAGGGGCGAAGAGAACAGGCGGCGGAGCATTGTCAGGAAGTGTTTCTGGAGTCACATAAAAATACCTGTGCAGAACAGGTACTTGCACGAATGCCCTATCGTGAGCGTATTGTTTTGAAGCAGGGATATTTTCCAGAATCCCTTCAGGGACTGGAGGATCAATTCTGCCTGGTATCACTGGATGTAGATTTTGAGGACACGACTCTGGAAGGACTGCGTTATTTCTGGCCAAGACTGTCGGTCGGCGGATATCTGCTGATACATGACTATGCATCACTTCGGCTCAAAGGAGTAAAAAAGGCAGTGGAACGTTTTGAAAAAGAGATTGGAGGTTATCTTCCGGGGATTCCATTGTGTGATATCGGAGGTACTCTGGTTGTAAGAAAAGTATAAAAGATAAAAATAATTTAAAAATATGATTGTTCAAAATGCACAAAAAAACGACGGTATTTTATAGCAGGTGTTATTTGATTACAAGTTGCTTTCCTGTTGCGGAGTAACCTACAATAAAAGTATCAGATCATAGGACAAATCAATGATGAGGCAAAAGGAGGATAACATGGAAGATTCGGTATTTGAGATCTCTGCAAAGATGGTGACCGTTGAGGTGGTAGATGAGAAGACCGGTCAGATGTACCGTCGGCAGCTTCCCATTGATTATTATGAAAATGCAAATTGTCTGAGGCTTCAGGGAGAGAATCTCGATGGCAGTTTTTCACAGCTGGTCTTTTATACGGCGAGAGGTCTGGAACGAATTCAGGATCTTATCGGCCATGGACCAGATGAGGACAGCTGCGGAACCCATTAGCAACAGACTGTACAGTAAAAGATCAGGAGGTAGATGTAATGGTAAAAAAGACACTCATTATTAACGGCGTTTCCCGTACGCTGCTCGTGGATGAGAACGAGACTCTTGCAAGTGTGCTTCGTGAAAGACTTCTGTTGACCGGATGTAAGATCGGCTGTGGCGAAGGTCATTGTGGAGCATGTAACGTAATCATGGACGGTAAAGTGACCCGTTCCTGTATCGTGAAGATGAGCAAGGTTAAAGAAAATGCGGAGATCACCACGATCGAAGGTATTGGAACTCTTTCTGATATGCATCCGCTTCAGGTTGCATGGATGGCTCATGGATGTGCACAGTGTGGATTCTGTTCACCAGGATTTATCATGAGTGCCAAAGGACTTCTGGATGTAAATCAGAATCCGACCAGAGAGGAAGTACGTGACTGGTTCCAGAAGAACAGAAACCTTTGCCGTTGTACCGGATACAAGCCGCTTATTGATGCCGTTATGGATGCTGCAAAGGTAATCCGCGGCGAGATGACCAAAGAAGATCTGGTATTCCAGCCGACCGGCGACAGTATTATGGGAACTTCCTATATTCGTCCGTCCGCAGCACAGAAGGTTACCGGTACCTGGGACTTTGGTGCTGACGATGCGCTGAAGATGCCGGAGAATACACTTCGTCTTGCACTGGTTCAGGCAAAAGTAAGTCATGCAAACTTAAAGGGTGTGGATACTTCTGAAGCAGAAAAGATGCCAGGTGTATATAAGATCATCACTGCAAAAGATGTTCCTGGAAAGAACCGTATCAACGGTCTTGTCATGCTGCCGCTGAACAACAAGTGTGATGGATGGGATCGTCCGATTCTCTGTGATGAGAAGATCTTCCAGTTTGGTGATGCAATTGCTATCGTTGCAGCAGACACCGAAGCTCATGCAAGAGCAGCAGCAGATGCTGTAAAGGTTGATATTGAAGAACTTCCGGCATACATGAATGCCATGGATGCTATCGCAGAAGATGCGATTGAGATTCATCCGGGTACTCCGAATGCTTATTATGAGACTAACTGTATCAAGGGACCTGACTTTGATTTCGATTCCGCTCCGAATGTAGTAGAGATCGAGAGCTATTGTTCCCGTCAGCCGCATCTGCACCTTGAGCCAGACTGTGGCTACGCATATATTGATGAAGACGGTATGCTGACCGTTCATTCCAAATCCATCGGTATCCATCTGCATATGCCAATGATCGCAGACGGTATCGGCGTTCCGATGGAAAAACTCCGCATCGTTCAGAACCATGCAGGAGGTACTTTTGGTTACAAGTTCTCCCCAACCAACGAAGCAATCCTTGGTGTGGCTGCACTTGTATGTCAGAGACCTGTATCTCTGGTATTTAACCAGTTCCAGAATATTACCTATACCGGTAAACGTTCACCTGCATTTATGAACATTAAGCTTGCAGCTGACGAGAATGGTAAATTACTTGCTCTGTGGGGCAACAACTATGTGGATCATGGTCCATACTCCGAGTTCGGTGACCTGCTGACTCATCGTCTGAGCCAGTTTGTAGGTGCTGGATATCACATCCCGACCATCCGCAACAAGTCTACGACCGTATTTACAAACCATGCATGGGGATCTGCATTCCGTGCATATGGTTCCCCGCAGTCCTTTATGGGATCTGAGATTGCGATCGATGTACTGGCAGCAAAGATGGGTATGGATCCATTCGATATCCGTGAGCTGAACTGTTACAAAGAGTCCGAAGGCTCCACCATTCCGACTGGTTACAAACCAGATGTATACTGTCTGGAAGAGATGTATAAGAAAGCCCGTCCTCTGTATGAGGCAGGTAAGAAACGTGTTGCTGAGAAGAACGCAGCTTCTGACGGCAGATACAAATATGGTATCGGTGTAGCATCCGGTGTATATGGCTGTGGTCTTGATGGTGTAGATTCCTCTCAGGCATATGCAGAACTGAATGCAGACGGCACCGTTACGATCTATACTTCCTGGGAAGATCATGGACAGGGTGCTGATATGGGTACACTTGTATCTGCACATGAGACGCTTCGTCAGGCAGGCATTAAGCCAGAGCAGATCAAGCTTGTGATGAACGATACCAAGATCACTCCGAACTCTGGTCCTGCAGGCGGATCCCGTTCTCAGGTTATGACCGGTAATGCATGTCGTATCGCAGCAGAGAACCTGCTGGCAGCTATGAAGAAAGAAGACGGCACTTATCGTACCTACGATGAGATGAAGGCTGAAGGTATCGAGACCAAGGTTCTTGGACAGTGGGTAGCTACTTACTGTGCAGAGCATCCGGTAGATCAGGCTACTTCTCAGGGTGATCCGTTCTCCGTATATATGTACACCTTATTCCTGCCGGAAGTATGTGTAGATACTGAGACTGGTAAAGTAACCGTTGAGAAATTTACCTGTGTAGCAGACGTTGGAACCATCATGAACAAGCTGCTCGTAGACGGTAACTTCTACGGTGGTCTGGCTCAGGGTATCGGTCTTGCACTTAGCGAAGACTTTGAAGATCTGTCCAAACATACCAGCCTTCTGAAATGTGGTATTCCATATCCGAAGGATGTTCCGGACGATATCGAACTGCATTATGTAGAGACCTACCGTCCAGAAGGACCTTACGGTGCTGCTGGTTGTGGTGAGGCTCCACTGGATGCTCCTCATCCAGCTATCCTGAACGCAATCTACAATGCAACCGGTGCACGTATTACCCGCGTTCCGGCAAAACCAGACGTAGTCCTGGCTGCATTGGCAGAACTGAAATAATTGATGTAATTGTTTGTGATAGAATGCTATCATTCGGAAAGCTTCCCTCTTTGCGGGGAAGCTTTTCCATTATATAATAGAATCAGAAGATAACAGGGAGGTATCCGTATGATCATAGAAGAACGGGCATCCACACATGTTTATAGGCAGAAGAGGATGTTTACCAAAGAAGAGCTTCTGGAAAGAGAAAGTCTCTGTGTGTATGAACAGCCGGCTTATTGCGTGGCGGAATGTCCACTCAAACTGGATACAAAAGCCATGATTGCGGCAGTTGCATCCGGAGATTTTACAAAAGCCCGCCAGCTCTATGAAAAGATTACTCCTTTTCCAAATATTTTGTCAGCAGGATGCGAAGCTCCATGCGAAGG
>JAFYTM010000118.1 GCA_017558865.1 Lachnospiraceae bacterium | reverse complement strand
TAAGGTATTCAGTGCTTCATCCAGAGTGGTCATCAGACGGGATGCGGCATTGTATGCAGAAAGATAGGTCATCATATTGGTAGCTTCTTCATCCAGACTGACTGCTGATATGGAGTCTCTGGATTCCTGAATGCCGTTTAAGATCGTTACATTGGTCTCCAGGGTGGACTGGTTGATACGGGAATCATTTGCCAGGATGGTGGAGACATGATTCATATAATCCGTAAAGGAATTGCCATCCAGATTCAGACCAGGAAATTCATCGTTCGGATAAGTATTTGTCATGGCTGCCAGCATCTTTAATACGGTATCGTTGGTACTTTCGCCATTTCTGGAAATCTTGACAGCTCCGGAAATCCAGTCATTGGAAAGTCCAATATTTGCAGCTTTGTCACCTGTCAGAAGATCTTTACCCGTATATGCTGCACCAAGAGAGTCCTTGTTGATTGTATTGATTACAGTAATAAAAGAATTTGCCAGTGAATCCAGACTCTTCATATAATACTGATATCCCCGGACGGTATCTCCGGAAGCTCCGGTGCCAGCCTGACCAAGCATATCCAGACCAGCCTGAACGGAACCGGAAGAGAATGTCTTGCCGCCAGCCTTAAATCCTGTTACAGGAGCAGGCTCTGTAGATGATTCACCCTGAGCTTCACGGAATGCTAATGATACAGTCGTAGGATCATTAACAATCGTGCTATAAGTTCCGTCGAGTGTTACTTCTCCGTAGTTCTTCCCGCTTCCGCCTTTTGTTCCGTCAATCAATGTCAGACGTTCTGTCGTAGTAGTGCCATTAACGGTAGAGGAATATACCATTTCTACCTTTAAATCATCCGGCCAGCCTTCGAATTTTTCCTCATTATAATAAGAAACTTCGATTGGAATATAGGATGCCAGCTCATCCAGAAGGATATTGCGCTCATCCAGCAGTTCCAGACTTGGCTGTCCGTGAATCTGATTCTGTTTGATCTGAACATTCAGATCACCGACCTGTTTCAGGATCTCGTTGATCTTCTGGATCGCACCCTGCTCACTGGTACCGGTACCGTCCAGATGCTGGAACTCTGCCAGTTCCTCTGCTTCAAGCTGTCTTGCTGCTTCGTTTAAGAGGTTTGTCAGAGATTTCATACGAACCTGTAATTCACTTTCGTAGATTGGGTTGTTGATCTTTGACGGGTCCTGCATATTCGTCAGGGTAGACTGAATATCATCGAATGCCTGGCGGATACCGGCGATATTCGTCTCATCGAATACGTTGGACAGATTATCCAGTGCTGTCTGCAGTGCATCGTTGTAACTGGAATCTGCGATCTGTTCCCGATACTGTACATCCAGATATGGATCACGAATCTGAGATACCTTATCCATCTTCACACCATAACCAACGGTAACCTGAGAACCGTTCATATAGTGAGATACCGGATGTGTGTAGTTAAAGCTGGAAGTCTCCAACTGCTGGCGAGTGTAGCCCACCGTGTTCATATTTGCAAGGTTCTGTCCTGTGATATCCAGGCGCTTCTGATTCGCCTGGAGGGCAGAAAGAGCGGTTGAAAAACCTGAAAAAGTCGCTCTTACCATAATCTATCCTCCATCTGTTGCCTGTGGAAAAAGGCTGTCTATATATATCTGTCTTTAAAGAAATGAGAAGAAGTTCCATTGGGGATACCGCCTGCTGCGGCGATCGCTTCCTCTAATTCATGGATACGAAGTCCTATGATACGGTCTGCACTTGTGCGAACCTTTTTTAATAAGGAAATCTGTTCATCCAGTTCGTTGAAAATCGGAAGTAAAAGCTTCTTCTGTTCGGAATCTGCAGCATACAGAATCTGTCGGAAAGTAAAATCTTTCCATCCAAGATCCGCAGCCTGATGCATACGCTTCTGTTCCAGTCCTCTCATGGATAAAAGAGCTGCCTGTTCTTCATTTAAAAAAGATTCGATTTGCCGATGTTCATTCCGGGATGCAGCATCGATCCGTCGCTGCTCGATCTCTGTAATATCCTTAACTACAGTGATAAGCTGACGAAGAGTTGTGCAAAACTCATCCAAAGATGTCATAACTTCTGTCCTCTCCTGTTATTTCATAAAATTAAAATATTCCCGGCTGTGAACGGCGTGCAAGCATACATTCCGCAATGCGGCGGGAATCCATCTGATAAGTACCGGAAGCGATCTGCTGACGCAGCGAAACAATGCGCTGAGAAACAGCGGATCCTGCACTCTGGGTCAGAGCCTGAGAGAATCCGGAACCAATCGTCACTTTATCAAAATTCTCCTGACGCTTTTCAGCAGCGGCAGAAACATCTGAATGCTCAGGTGAAGACATAAGGGAACGGCGGTCAATATAATCAGTTCTGGTATAAAGCTTAACGTTCATAAAATAACCTCCCTTGTAAAAAATTGTTCCTGATGTATAATTATCGGCTTTTTTTGAAAAAAGATTATAAATGTGAAAAAAATGTTTTACAAAGAGAATCTCTATTGAAAATAAGGAAAGATGCCGATATAATATGCATAGATATTGCGTAATTTTCGAGAAGGAGAAGCATTATGGCCAATATTTTGCAGGTGACCCAGCCGAGCAT
>JAFYTM010000117.1 GCA_017558865.1 Lachnospiraceae bacterium | reverse complement strand
TGAGCGCATGATCTCGGAACGTAATAATATTGCTGCTACTTATCAGGCAGAGGGTGAGGAAGAAGCAAAAGAGATCGCCAACGATACCAGCGCAGAAATTCTGATTATGCAGTCGGAAGCAGAAGCACAGGCAGCACAGATTGTGGCAAAGGGTGAAGCGGAATATATGCGTATCATGGGTGAAGCATATAATGACCCGGAAAAAGCAGAATTCTATCTGTTCCTCCGTTCTCTGGATGCGGCAAAGATCACCATGAAGGGTGAACAGAAGACTTTGATTCTGGATGAAAGTTCGCCGCTGACACAGATTTTTTACTAAGAGGTGTCATATGACAAGGTTGTTTGATGAAAATTTTAAAGATTTAAAAGTTGTAAAAAGATATCTGTTTGGATTGCTTGGATGTGCAATTCTGTCTCTTGTGCCAGGTGTGGTATCTGGAGGAGAGGGTGATCTGGCTGAGCTTGGGCTTCTGCTCTGTATTGTTTTTCTGGTCGGGTTTGTTTATATGTATATCGTATGCTGGAAATGTCCGTACTGCGGAAAGCATCTGGACAAGCTGATCATTACCCAGAAATGTAAGAGATGTGGGAAAAGAATCGATAAATAAGGCGTTTTTTGGCATAAAACCGCTTGACAAGCACAATTGGCTTTTATATAATAATCTAGCATGCGTGTGAAAGACGTATGATTTTCAGTGAGACTGAAAGAACAGCAGTCATGCAGGAAGATAAACCTGTCACAAATAATGCAGGAGGTGAAAGGAATGCCAACATTCAACCAGTTAGTAAGAAAAGGAAGACAGACATCTGTAAAGAAGTCTACTGCACCGGCTCTTCAGAAAGGATTTAACTCTTTAAAGAAAAAGCCAATCGATGCATCTGCACCACAGAAACGTGGCGTATGTACCGCAGTTAAGACTGCTACCCCTAAGAAGCCTAACTCTGCTCTTAGAAAGATCGCCAGAGTTCGTCTTTCCAATGGTATTGAGGTTACCAGCTACATCCCGGGTGAAGGACACAACCTTCAGGAGCACAGCGTTGTTCTGATCCGTGGTGGTAGAGTAAAAGACTTACCAGGTACCAGATATCACATCGTTCGTGGTACACTGGATACCGCAGGCGTTGCAAAGAGACGTCAGGCTCGTTCCAAATACGGTGCTAAGAGACCGAAAGACGCTAAGAAATAAGCAACGTTATAACAAAGAAACAAAAAGAAGTATCACAAACAGAACTATGATTGTTGGTATCGCTTAGGCGTTACCTTGTGCCGGGGTTCATCGAGACCTATGACTGCGGGTTTATTATAGAAGAATTACCAGCACGAACACAAGTAGAACGACACATGTGAGTACCTGTGAATTAAAGAAGTGAATCTTATCGAAACAAGTTCGATAAGCACGTATTAAGGAGGGAAGTACCGTGCCACGTAAAGGACATACTCAGAAAAGAGACGTATTGGCAGATCCAATGTACAATAACAAAGTGGTTACCAAACTGATCAACAATATTATGTTAGACGGTAAAAAAGGTGTAGCTCAGAAAATTGTATACGGAGCATTTGCCAGAGTAGAAGCAAAGACCGAGAAGCCAGCTTTAGAGGTATTCGAAGAGGCTATGAACAACATCATGCCTGTTCTTGAGGTAAAAGCTCGTCGTATCGGTGGTGCTACTTATCAGGTGCCGATCGAGGTTAGAGCAGATCGTCGTCAGGCATTAGCACTTCGCTGGTTAACCATGTTCTCCCGTAAAAGAGGCGAGAAGACCATGGAAGAGAGACTGGCAAACGAGATCATGGATGCAGCAAACAATACTGGTGCAGCTGTGAAGAGAAAAGAAGACATGCACAAAATGGCAGAGGCAAACAAAGCATTCGCTCATTACAGATTCTAATCTGCGGCGGCTTCGTTTACCGACTCGTATAAGGAGGAAAATCCATTGGCTGGAAGAGAATATCCGTTGGAGAGAACCAGAAATATCGGAATTATGGCTCATATTGATGCCGGTAAGACTACCACAACCGAGCGTATTCTGTATTACACTGGTGTAAACTATAAGATCGGTGATACTCATGAAGGTACTGCTACCATGGACTGGATGGAGCAGGAGCAGGAAAGAGGTATTACCATTACTTCTGCAGCTACGACCTGTCACTGGACTTTGCAGGAGAACTGTAAAGCAAAACCGGGTGCTTTAGAGCATCGTATCAATATCATTGATACCCCGGGACACGTTGATTTTACTGTAGAGGTAGAGCGTTCCCTTCGTGTACTGGATGGCGCTGTCGGCGTATTCTGTGCAAAGGGCGGCGTTGAGCCACAGTCCGAGAATGTATGGCGTCAGGCTGACACCTACAATGTACCACGTATGGCATTCATCAATAAGATGGATATCCTTGGTGCAAACTTCTACGGTGCTGTAGAGCAGATTAAGAACAGATTAGGAAAGAATGCAATCTGCATTCAGCTTCCAATCGGTAAAGAAGATGAATTCAAAGGAATCATTGACCTGTTCGAGATGAAAGCTTACATCTACAATGATGATAAGGGCGATGATATTTCTATCGTTGACATCCCGGAAGATATGGCAGACGATGCAGAACTGTATCGTACCGAGCTGGTAGAGAAGATCTGCGAGCTGGATGATGATCTGATGATGATGTATCTGGAGGGTGAGGAGCCATCCGTTGAAGAACTGAAAGCAGTTCTTAGAAAAGCTACCTGTGAGTGTACCGCTGTTCCAGTATGTTGTGGTACTGCTTATAGAAATAAAGGTGTTCAGAAACTTCTGGATGCTGTTATCGAGTTCATGCCGTCTCCAGTAGATGTACCAGCTATTAAAGGTGTGGATCTGGACGGAAATGAGATTGAGAGAAAGTCTTCTGATGAAGAGCCATTCTCCGCACTTGCATTTAAGATCATGACTGACCCATTCGTTGGAAAGCTTGCTTTCTTCCGTGTGTATTCAGGAACTATGAACTCCGGTTCCTACGTTCTGAACTCTACCAAGGGTAAGAAAGAGCGTGTTGGACGTGTTCTGCAGATGCATGCAAACAAGAGACAGGAGCTGGATAAAGTATACGCTGGTGATATTGCAGCAGCAGTAGGTTTCAAAGTAACCACTACTGGTGATACCATCTGTGATGAGCAGCATCCGGTAATCCTTGAGTCCATGGAATTCCCAGAGCCGGTTATCGAGCTGGCAATCGAGCCGAAGACCAAAGCTGGTCAGGGCAAGATGGGTGAGGCTCTTGCAAAACTTGCAGAAGAGGACCCGACATTCCGTGCTCATACTGATCAGGAGACTGGTCAGACCATCATTGCTGGTATGGGTGAGCTTCACCTTGAGATCATCGTTGACCGTCTGCTTCGTGAGTTCAAAGTAGAAGCAAACGTAGGTGCTCCTCAGGTTGCTTACAAAGAGACCTTTACCAAAGCAGTTGATGTTGATTCCAAATACGCAAAACAGTCTGGTGGACGTGGTCAGTATGGTCACTGTAAAGTTCACTTCGAGCCGATGGATGCGAATGGTGAAGAGCTGTTCAAATTCGATTCCAGCGTAGTTGGTGGTGCAATTCCGAAGGAATACATCCCGGCAGTTGGTGCAGGTATCGAGGAGGCTTCCAAAGCTGGTATCCTTGGAGGATTCCCGGTTCTTGGTGTTCACGCTACTGTATTTGACGGTTCCTATCATGAGGTTGACTCTTCTGAGATGGCATTCCACATTGCTGGTTCTATGGCATTTAAGGAAGCTATGCAGAAAGCAGGAGCAGTTCTGCTTGAGCCGATCATGAAAGTCGAAGTTACTACTCCGGAAGATTACATGGGTGATGTTATCGGTGATATCAACTCCCGTCGTGGTCGTATCGAGGGTATGGATGACATCGGCGGCGGCAAGATGATTCGTGGTTACGTTCCGTTGTCCGAGATGTTCGGATACGCAACAGATCTTCGTTCCAGAACTCAGGGACGTGGTAACTACTCTATGTTCTTCGAGAAATATGAGCAGGTACCGAAGAGTGTTCAGGAGAAAGTTCTTGCAGCAAAATCAAAATAAGAAACAAATAGGCTTGCAAAACAAGCCTATTTGAAATATAATTACAAACAGCGACATGCGAAAAATTGTATAAGTATCTTTTATTAGGAGGACTATTAAAATGGCAAAGGCTAAGTTTGAAAGAACCAAAGCGCATTGTAACATTGGTACCATTGGACACGTTGACCATGGTAAAACCACTCTGACCGCAGCTATCACCAGAGTACTGGCTGAGAGAGTTGCAGGTAATGCAAAAGTTGATTTCGAGAACATCGATAAAGCTCCGGAAGAGAGAGAGCGTGGTATCACCATCTCTACTGCACACGTTGAGTATCAGACCGAGAACAGACACTACGCACACGTAGACTGCCCAGGTCATGCTGACTACGTAAAGAACATGATCACTGGTGCTGCTCAGATGGACGGCGCTATCCTTGTAGTAGCTGCTACTGACGGTGTTATGGCTCAGACAAAAGAACACATCCTTCTTTCTCGTCAGGTAGGTGTTCCTTACATCGTAGTATTCATGAACAAATGTGATATGGTTGATGACGAAGAGCTTCTTGAGCTGGTTGAGATGGAAATCACCGAGCAGCTTGAAGAGTACGGATTCAATGATTGTCCGATCGTTAAAGGTTCTGCTCTTATGGCTCTGGA
>JAFYTM010000116.1 GCA_017558865.1 Lachnospiraceae bacterium | reverse complement strand
GATCATTCATAAAATTGATGATACTCCATGGATTATAAATATTGGTATTTCCAAACATATATCCATTGTACCATGATTTCATATACTCATATCTGTCAGCATATATTTTTCTTATTTAAACAGAATCGCATACGTCCGAATCCGTTCAGATGCATATGCATTTGCTGTCTGTTCAATACCCTGATCTTTATATTCCTTCAGACTTTTTTCATAATCCCACCCATTTGTGCTTTTATAATTTTCAAATTCATATATCCACTGTTCCAGATTATCCTCCGAACCAAGCATATCAAGATTCACAGATTCGCCAGTCACATAAGCATATTGATAAGCATGATACATCTCATGCAAAACAGAATGAAGGACAACTGCCATATAAGCATCATCCTCCAGTAAAGAACGGCTCAGCGTAATGCTGTTGGTTTCTGGATTGTAATAAGCAGTCCTGTTACTGTTCTCCATATATCTTGCATAGACAGGAACATATCCAAGCTGTAAATATCCTGCCTCTATATCCACCAGGATCTGCCACTGGTTCAGCCTCTCCTGCTCCGACAGTTCTTTGTAGCGGGAAATATGTAAATCCACAAGCATGTCATACATGACCGACTCTCTTATATGATCCTGATAATAACAGTCAAACGTTTCCGTTGTAATGTTTGCCTTAATATTTGTCTCCTGCCACACATCCCTCGAAAATGCAGCACAGATTGCATATGACATAAGCGCAGCATAATAAACCCACATAAACCCTGTACTCATCCAGGATATGATATACCTTTTCATTACCCTTCCTTTTTTCAGCCGTTTTCCTGTGAGCCGTGCAATCCTGAGTTTTCTTCTGTAAAAAGATAAATAATGAAAAAACAGACAAACATGGATTATCACAACTGCATTCCATAGAAACGCGGTATGTTTCCATGCCAAAAGAGCATACAGACAGGTCACCGGAAACATGGAAAGCCATGCGAAATGTTCTATCTCCATGCTCTTTTTTCTGTCTCTGCAGATTATAAACAGAATCAGATCGAAGCAAAACAAACCATAATACAGATAATTCATCTGATTATTTGTCAAATAAATATTCCATCCTGAGATCAGCAACGCCTGTGAAATCTCTCCTTTAAAAAAACGCCGCAATCCTTCTGCCAAAAGAAATATAATCAGATAAGTTTTCAGTCTTTTATAAAATCTTGTCTTCCTGAGATTCTTATTCATGATCCTCGACAAATATATAATTTCCATCCGGCTGCATCACCAGATTCGTTCCTGCTGTATGATGAGCTTCCATCAGACGTCTGACATTCTTTCGGTCAACTCTCTCATAATAGGCTTCTGCAGCCTCTGCTGCAAGTCCGCCTCGCATCTTCCGCTGTATCAGACGATCCTTTAACAGGGACTCATCTGCTCCGATAAAGATACTGTCATCACAGTATTCCATCAGCTGAGCCCACGGCTCCTCATCCAAAAGAAGCCAGTTACCTTCAATCAGAACAATCTTCTCCGTTACTGCCACAGCCTCTTCCACTACATCGTGAATGTTACGGTCATAGACAGGAAACTTCGCATCTCCTGCTTTCAGTTCAGAAAGCTTGGTTCTCAGTTTTTCTATATCATAGGACTCCGGACAGCCTTTGATCTCTTTCATCGGTACAATCCTTCCTTCCACACAGGCATCATGTGACAGGATATAATCCTGATGATAATGAAAACCATCCAGACCAACCGCCTGCATCTTTTCCAGGCCCGTCTCTGTCTCCGACAAATATTTCATAAACTCCGCAATCGTAGATTTTCCTGTTCCTGGAGGTGCCGCCAGAAAAACAATCACTCTTCTGCCCAATTTCTGACACATCTGACTCCATTTACGAAGCAGCGGAAGAAAAATCTGTTCTACTGTCGTGTCCTCATAGTACACAGTTGTCTCAAAACCGTTGACCTTATATGTATATTCCTTTCTCATGAAAGCCTCCTCTGTTACCGTATGGCATACATTTTTTTCATTTTATCATATGGGTTAAACAGTGCAAACCCCAATTCCAAAAAAATATGCATTTTACCAGTACTGCCTGATAAAATGCATATTTCATTCACTTTTAACGATTCAATTTACAGCAGGAAATATTTCGCCAAAAACATCACCGCCAGCACATACATCACCGGACTGACACTCTTCGCTTTTTCCTTTCCTGCAAATAGATGAAGTACCACATAAGAGATCACTCCCATGGAGATACCTTCTGAAATGCTGTAGAAGAACGGCATCGCACTCATACAGATGAATGCCGGAATACCCTCAGTAAAATCTGTAAAATCAATCAGACCTACCTGATTCACCATATAGAATCCTACTACGATCAATGCCGGAGCTGTCGCAAAGGATGGGATTGCCAGGAAGATCGGAGATAATAACAGGGACAATGCAAACAGGATCGCTGTGGTCATTGCTGTCAGACCGGTTCTTCCTCCTTCGGATACACCAGATGCACTTTCTACAAAAGTCGTAGTCGTGGAAGTACCAAGTACAGCACCCGCAGTAGTTGCTACCGCATCCGCCATCAAAGCACCTTTGATCTTCGGAAGTCTTCCGTTTTCATCCAGCATATCCGCTTTGGATGCTACACCGATCAGCGTTCCAAGTGTATCGAACATATCTACAAACAAAAATGCAAGGACAATCACAATAAATTCACCGAATGGAATAGCTGTAAAATTCAGCTTTGCAAAAATTGGTGCAATACTTGGGATTGCGAGACCAGATGAAAAGTCCGGAAGCAGATTATAGAATCCAAGTTCTGGATTCGGTACATACAGACCTGCGAACTGACAGGCAATTCCAAGTCCCCAGGTAATCAAAATACCCCAGAGAATATTTCCTTTGATATCTTTAATAACCAGAACAGACGTAATCAGCACACCGAGAATTGCAAGAATCACCGTAATTCCCGCATCAGTCATAGAAGCACCCGGCACACCTTCCAGTGAAAACAGTTCAACCAGAGTAGCTCCTCCAACCACAATCTTGGCATTCTGAAGACCGATGAAAGCAATAAAGAAACCAATACCTACAGATACTGCTTTTTTCAGATTGGCTGGAATGGAGTTAAAAATTGCTTCACGTACATTGAAAAAGGACAGCAGAATAAAAATAATACCTTCTACAAATACTGCTGCCAGTGCCGCTTCCCATGGATAACCCATACCGATGACTACGGTATATGCAAAATATGCATTCAATCCCATACCTGGTGCCAACGCAAATGGATAATTTGCAAACAGTGCCATACAGACTGTTCCTAAAAAGGATGCCAGAACCGTTGCCGTAAACACTGCGCCGTGATCCATGCCTGTGGCACTCAAAATACTTGGGTTCACTGCAAGAATGTATGCCATCGTCATGAATGTGGTAATACCTGCAAGAACCTCTGTCTTCACTGTCGTGTTATGTTCACGCAGCTTAAACATTTTTTCCAACATAAAATTCCCTCCTGAGTAAATTTAACGATAGTAGTGTAGCATACTCAGAAGGGAATATAAACAAAAAATTTATACAATTTTTTTAAATATAGTGTTGCTTATCTTTTCCATACTAATGTTACTTTAAACAAATCACCATCAATCTCCACCTGAAATCTGCCATTCTGCAGTTCTGTAAAACTCTGTGCAATAGCAAGCCCAAGACCGCTTCCCTCTGTATTTCTGGATAAATCTCCGCGTACAAAACGTTCCGTAATCTCTTCTGCCGAGAAATTCATCTCTGCAGCCGACATATTTTTAAAGCTTACGATGACCTCTCCATCCATTACCTTCAATTCAATGTAGACGCGGGAATGAGGCATGGAATATTTCAGGATATTCTGGAGCAGGTTGTCGATGATCCGATAGGTTTTCTGCGGATCCAGTGTCAACATGCATTTGACCTCCGGCAGATTCCAGCGGATATCCAGTGTACTTTCCTCTATCTTATCTTCGTTTTCCAGGCGCACCTGCTTGATCAGGTTTACCAGATCCACCTCATCCAGGTTCAATGTAATGTTGTTGGTCGTTACCTTGCTGACCTCGAACAGATCTTCGATCAGCACCTTCAGACGCTGGGATTTTTTATCAAGCGTTTCTACATATGCTCTTCGTTCTTCCTCCGTGATATCCTCTTTTTTCAGAAGATCCACATAAGTAATGATCGCCGTGAGGGGAGTCTTCAAGTCATGGGATACGTTGGTGATCAGTTCCGTTTTCATATTCCGGCTTCTGACTTCCTCATGGACTGCTTTACGAAACCCGCTCTGGATCGCCACAAGTTCATCTCTCACCGGATTCAGAAGCCCCATATCCTCTGTGATCTCCGTATTCAGATCACCATCGGCGATCCGTTTTGTCACATGCAGAAGCTTTTGATAATCTCCCTGAATCTGTGCACACTTTTTCTTCACAATCACATACAGGATGATGGAATAGATCACTGCACCGACCACACCGCCGAACCAGATACAGCAGAGCAGACCCACGATCACGCCATTGACCGCCACCAGCTTCCAGATATTCCGGGTCAGGTTTTCATCCAGCTCAATATCCGTTCCCCAGTGCCAGAAACGAAGCCATTGCCTTTTACACCAACGACAGATCACACAGATCAACATCTGTTCCTTTAAAGTCCGGAGCGGATGTGTGATATACGGAAGCACAGACGCCGTCAGCCAGTACCAGCCGAATGCAAACACCGTCCAGAACAGCCCAATCAATACCGTTGCCGCATAGCCGGATCCATCTCCAAAACCAATGCTTCTGCAATCGTCCACAATATCCGAAGTAAGCGTATACATTCCAAACTCCGAAACCGTGTGTGCAAAGGTCATAACAACCCCCACACTGCCCAAAACGATAAGCAGCTCCGTTGGCAGACAGAACACTGGATTTGTGCGCAGCCTGAGTACAGGAATATTCTGCAGGATCACTGCCAGCACTGCCATGGTCAGAATGATCCCAATCATTCCAACTGCATATCCACTGGTCTGATACGCATTTCTCTCGATATAATAGTCATTCCAATACTGATCCATATGTCCGGTATCTCTATGTATCCCAAAGACAAAAGTTGCATTTTGAATCATTGGCAAAGGAAGCTGTTTTAGAAGTTCATCATTGTGATAAGCTTCTGTCTCAGATAAAGTTTCATATGCCATCCCATTATCTTCCATCAGACGGCTCATCGTCGCATGACGCAGATCTCCCAGAAGCTCTGCCTCATCAAAAGTCATATTCCAGTGATCCCGTACACTTGGGATTCCACGGCTGTCATAAGAGATGACAAGTCCAGAACTGAAATAATCCTGACCAAGCTCCACATTTCCGTAAACTGCTTCTCCCAGAATACTGTCCGTTCCATAGCTGCGTTCTACGCCCCTGGCATAGCTGGCATAATCATTCATGCTCTGAACGGTTGTATACTGATTTCGCATATACCGCATCAGTCTGGCAGAGGCCTCCATCACACTTTCCTGCTCCTCTGCGGTCAGCCTTGACATCTCATAATTCTGCGTAAAATAATCGTAGGCATCCATATTCGGTGTGAGTTCATAGTTCATATAATAGATCGAGGACAGCAAATATCTTTCAAAATCCGAATCCACATAAAACATGTCCCGCAAAGACGCTTCATGCTCCTGCTTTGTCTTCTCCAAAAAAATATTTGCCTTTGCCTGACTCCGAAAATACGGATAAAAATTACACATCACAGTTGATGCCAGCATGCATAAGATCAGGACAAGTACCATCCCTCTTACGCTGCTGTTATTTTCTGTCTTATTGCTTTTCCATTTTATAGCCAACGCCCCATACCACCTTTAAATATTTTGGATTTCTGGGATTGATCTCGATCTTTTCACGGATGTTCCGTACGTGCACCATGATGGTATCGGAATTCACTGCTTTTTCATTCCAGACACGTTCATAGATCTCATCTGCGGAAAACACCCTTCCTGGATGCTTCATCAGAAGCAGCAAAATCCGATACTCCATCGGCGTGACTTTTACGGGATTTCCATCCACTCGAAGCTCCACCTTTTCTTCATCCAGTTCCAGACCGCCAATCCTGTAAATATGTTCTTCTTTTTGTCCGCCGCTTTGTAATTTTTCCAGATAACGGCTGTATCGACGCAGCTGTGAATTCACCCGCGCCAACAATTCCAATGGTGTAAATGGTTTTGTCACATAATCATCTGCACCCATATTCAATCCAAGAATCTTATCCACCTCTTCTGATTTCGCAGAAAGCATGATCACAGGAAAATCATAATCCTTCCTCATCTCCATGACCATCTGGATACCGTCCTTGCGCGGCATCATCACATCCACAATTACCAGATGAATTTCTTCCCTGTAGATAATCTCCAGACCTTCGATCCCGTCAGCAGCCTTGTATACTTCATAGCCCTGACTTTTCAGATAAATCTCGATTCCATCCCGGATCTCTTTATCATCCTCTACTACTAACACATGATATTTTCCCATGTTCCGTATACTCCTCTGTCATCTTCATTTTATGTGACCGCTCCTTTCTCTCTGTATGCGAGTATTCTAGCGATCATATATTAAAAACAAATGCAGGTATTTCTAAAGAAATTCTAAAGAAAACCTGCATATCTTATCTATATTCTACACATTGATTCGATGTACCTCAAATACATCATCTTCCAGCTGTTCTACCTTCAATACAAAGTCAAACCGGTCTACTGCAGTACTGCGCCAGTAATCTCCCTCCGGAAATACCTTCTGATTCTCCGGCTGAAAGAATTTGACCGCTTCCGGCTGTTCACGAAGCCATGCAAGCTCCGCTTCCATATCCAGCTCCTGACCTTCCAGAATACTCTTGATATAACGTCCGCATAAAGTATCCTCCGGAGCCTCACATTTTCCTTCTACACCCATGCAGACCAGAGATACATGCTCATAGCCTTTTTTCTGAATATAACGGGCAATTGCTCTGGCATTGACCAGACTTCCTGTTAAAATCTCATCCGCACCGGAAGCATTCACGATTCCCTGTGTTCCTGCACTTGTCGTATGAACCAGTGTCCTTCCGCCAAAATCCACACCTTCTGTCTGTGTTGGAGAATTACCAAAATCAAACCCTGGAAGGATCACTCCATGCCGTTCTCCCACCAGTACATAGTCCGGATTCTTCTCTTTTAATGCATATGCTGTCTCAGTAGCTCCAACCGGCAAAAGTCTGCCTGCACCTGCTGCCATCAAATAGCATTCCAGTGAAAACGCACGGAACACATCAATGATCACGGTCAATCCTTTTGCCTGCTTTGCACCATCTATCATCTGTAAAAGTTCTACCTTCATATTTTCCTCTCTTTTCCACAAGTATTTTCTTCATTATATCATAAACTAACCATAAAACAACTTCCACGCAAAGGAGATTTATCCATGAAGCATCAGGAAATCAAATCATCCACTAACCTGGATGATTTTCGCTACATCAAACCCAATTCCGCTCAGGACTGTACTGGTCTGATTCCCGCCGGACCGGTGGATGAAAATGAGTTAGAGGCATATGAAGAATTATATCCGTTTTTGCCAAAAATCCCTGAGGGGAGCAAATACAGAAAAGAATAGTTCAGCATTTACTCTGCGTTCAGCTTTTCTGCCAACTGCTCCAGCTTACGCTTTACATCTTCACGTTCTGAGAGTCCTTCTTTATCAGAATTGCCCATTGTCACAATATCAACACACTCTGCTCCAAGATCATCCAGCATATACTGAAGCGTCTGTATCGTTCCTTCAAACTGTCTTGGGGATTCCGGAGCACCTCCCACCAGAATCATACCGCCTTTTTTATGAACCGAAGGACGATCACCACGGATAATTGCCGCCCAGTAGACCTGCAGACGGTCCAGAACCGCCTTCATAGAACCTGGAATATTGTAAAAATAAACTGGTGCCGCAAACACGATCCTGTCTGCCTCATCCAGCTTTTTGTAAATTTCCTGCATCGGATCCTGGATACAGCATGCTGCATGAGAAAAACAATAACGACAGTCCCGGCAAGGCTTAATATCCGTCCGATGATCCAGGGAAAGAAGCTCCACTTCTGTATCCAGTCTTTCCGCCAGATACTGCACAAGCTCCGCTATATGACCCTTTTTCCTTGGTGAACCTGTCAGAATCAAAGTCTTCATACTTTATTCATCTCCACTTCTACCTCTGCCTCGGTTGCCTTCATCGCTTCCAGAGTCAGTTCCATCAACTTATCCAGTTCCCATCCCAGCTGTTCCGCACCCGTACGGATGATATCACGGGAACATCCCGCTGCAAAACGTTTGTCCTTAAATTTTTTCTTTAAACTGGACAGCTCCATATCTGTGCAGCTTTTGGACGGACGCATCCTTGCTGCCGCACCGATCAGTCCGGTTAATTCATCCGCAGCAAACAGCACTTTTTCCATCTCATGTACCGGCTCCACATCACTGCAGATCCCATATCCATGACTGCATACTGCATGTACCAGTTCTTCTTCTGCATGGATCTCTGCCAGAAGCTCCGGTGCTTTTTTACAATGCTCATCCGGGTACTGTTCAAAATCCACATCATGCAGAAGACCACACATCGCCCAGAACTCTTCATCGCCATGTCCAAGCTCTTTTGCGTACCATCTCATCACTGCTTCTACCGTATAAGCATGCTGCATATGAAACGGCTCCTGATTGTATTTTTTCAAGAGAGCAAGTGCCAATACTCTTGGAATCTTTGTTGTCATTTTTCTTATCTCCTCATCATTATTTATAACATCATCATCGGAAATACATACGCTCCGACCAGATATAACACCAGAAAGTGTACCGGATAAAACCAGTAAAAAAGCCATTTCGGCTGACGGCCTCTCTGACCGTTATAAAAATAGATCGGTATAAATGCCAGCGATACCGTTTTCAAAATCTCTGTCAGACTCACCAATGCCCCCAATACACATTGGTTCATTCGATGATCGCGTGTTAAATACAGGATCCCGATCAGACCTACACCATAGATACCATAGTCTGTATGCAGACAATCTGCAAGCACTCCGCCAACAAGCAATATCATCAGACGTTCGGTCAGTGAATTGCCATATATCTGCATACACCAGATAGTCAAAAGTCCAATCAACAGGGTAAAATAAACATTCTGATACTCCCAGTAAATCATCTTGATACCCAGCGCGAGATCAAATGGAATTTCACTGATTACAGCAAACATTCCCAAACGGACCGCATACTTTTTGATATCACGGGTATGCAGAAAACCTTCGACCAGTAAAAAACAGAAAATCGGAAATGACAATCTTCCGATATGACGAAGTATCATATCTGCCTGATAGATCGCATTCCATTGTTCTGCTGTCCAGTGTCCTGCAAATGGTGAACTGCCTCTGGCATTCAGCAGAAATGTTTCCAGAAGAACCGCACCCACATGATCGATCAGCATCGTAATGATCGCCATCCATTTCAGGGTACTCCCGTTGATCTCAGGCTTAATCTTCATGTTTCTCCACAACTTCACCCTGTCTCTTATAGATGGAACCTTCCGGAACAACGCCCCTGACAGAAGAAAGCGGATAGATACTGCTGTCTCTTCCCACAACAGTCCCCGGATTCAGGATCGAACCACAACCAACCTCCACATAATCACCGATCATAGCACCGAATTTCTTCATGCCGGTATCAATATCACCATCAGCGGTGTGTACTTTCACCAGCTTTTTGTCAGATTTCACATTGGATGTAATAGAACCGGCTCCCATGTGTGCCTTATATCCAAGGATAGAATCACCCACATAATTATAATGAGGAACCTGTACTTTATTAAACAGTACCACATTTTTAAGCTCTGTGGAATTGCCCACAACAGCCCCTTCACCGACCAGAGCATTTCCGCGAATAAATGCGCAGTGACGCACTTCTGCTTCTTTACCAATGATCGCCGGACCATGAATATATGCGGTTGGTGCAACGTCTGCCGTTCTGGCAATCCATACATCTTCACCCTTTTTCTCGTATTCTTCTTCGCTTAAAGAAGCACCCAGTTTTTTAATAAATTCACCAATCTTTGGAAGTGCTTCCCACGGATAGGTCAGACCATCAAACAACTCTGCCGCTATCGTCTCATTCAAATCATATAAATCCTGAATTGTAAGCTTACTCATTGTTTTTTCTCCTTTTTCTGATAATGAACGGCTGCTGCCTCAAAATACGGCCGCATCGCATAATGCTGATTACTTCTTAATACCTGTTCGGTCCTGCTTCGCACAAAATGCTCCAGTTTTCCCATATACTCTTCCGAAGTGATCTCACCATTCGCCACATAGGTCAGTCCCTTTTCCCAACTGGCAGTCAGCTCTGGATTCAGCAGGGATCGAATGGAAACATTCACAACATCAAAAATATTTTCTCCCAACAATGTCGGAGTAATCATCTGTGTCTTCTTATTCAAGGCAATATATTTAATATTGATCAGCTTTTTCAATATCTCCGCCCGGGTCGCACTGGTACCAATCCCGCTTCCCTTAATCTGAGCACGAAGATCTTCATCTTCAATCAACTGCCCTGCATTTTCCATTGCAAGGATCATAGAGCCAGAATTGTAACGTTTTGGCGGAGAGGTCTCGCCTTCCTTTATCTTCACATCTTTTACAGGGAGCATCGTGCCTTTTTTGAGCTTCATCAGCTCTTCCAGCATCGCCGCATCACATTTTACATCTTCTTCCTCATCTTCGCCACTCTTTTTTTTCTTATTTTCATATGTATTCGGTGTTACCTTTAAGTATCCCTCTTCCTGCAGCACACGAAAACTGGAAAAAAACCGTTCTGATCCCATCTGAGTGGTCAGTGTCACCTTCTGATAGATCGCTGGCGGATAAAAAATGCTTAAAAATCTTCTTACGATCACTTCATACACCTGCTGCCCCGTAGAGGATACACTTTTCAATGCACCAAATCCCTGTCCTGTTGGAATGATTGCATAATGGTCTGTGATCTGTTTATCATTGGTATATCTACTTTTTGCAATTCCTTTATAACGTTCCTGATCCAGAATCTCCTGTACAAATTCCTGTACGGATGAAAGATTATTAAGACCGCTGATGTTTTTATAAATCTCCTTCGATACTGCGGTGGACAGGACTCGTGCATCGGTTCTGGGATAAGTGACCAGCTTTTTCTCATACAGCTCCTGCGTGATCTTCAGTGTCTCATCCGGACTGATCTTAAATCTTCTGGAGCATTCGTTCTGTAATTCTGCCAGATTGAACAAAAGCGGTGCATAACGCGTCTCTTTCTTTCGTTCAATGGCTGCCACCTGTGCTTCCTGTGGTTCGATGCTTTTTAACTTTTCCACCAGCGATCTGGCATCCTCTTCCTTTTTAAACCCATTTTCCTTATAGAGAAGCGGTGACTGGTAATAGGCACTGCCCTCTACTGCACGCCACTCTCCGTCAAAGGATTTGCCGGATAATTTCTGCGTCAGCAGTACCCGATAAAAGGGAGTCTTTACGAAGTTACGGATCTCCCTCTCTCTTCGCACCACCATACCAAGCACACAGGTCATCACGCGCCCAACTGAAATGACTGTATATTTCGTATTTTGAAAACTGGAAATCGCCCGTCCATACTGAAGAGTCAGAAGTCTGGAAAAGTTAATACCCATCAGGTAATCTTCCTTCGCTCTCAAATAAGCAGAATTTGAAAGATTATCATATTCCGAAAGATCTTTTGCTTCCCGGATTCCTCGAAGAATCTCTTCCTCTGTCTGAGAATCAATCCACACACGTCTGCGCTCTTTCCCTTTCACACCTGCCATCTTCTCTACCAGACGATAAATATACTCTCCCTCTCGTCCAGAGTCCGTACAAACATAGATACAGGACACATCCGGTCGATTCAAAAGCCCGCTGACAATCCGATACTGCTTCTTTACTCCATCAATGACTTCGTATTTCCACTCCTTCGGCAGGAATGGAAGCGTCTCCAGCGACCAGCGTTTGAATCTTTCATCGTATACTTCTGGATAACTCATTGTCACCAGATGGCCCACGCACCAGGTAACAATCGCATCCTCCGCTTCCAGATATCCATCCTGCTTTCTGGTATTTAATTTTAATGCTTTTGCGAATTCCTGAGCTACACTCGGCTTTTCCGCAATATACAACGATTTACTCATGAATTTTACTCTTTCTTCTCTCGATTCCCCTGTGAAAGTATAGCACACCTGTGTTATACTTGTCTATAAAGGAGATGTTTATGAAAATAGTTGGTATTATCGCAGAATATAACCCCTTTCATCAGGGACATGCATATCATCTGGCAGAATCCAGAAAAATCACACAGGCAGACTATGTGATCGTCGTTATGAGCGGCAATTACGTCCAGCGGGGAATCCCCGCCATGTTCGATAAATATACCCGTGCCAGGGCAGCACTGAAGCAGGGCGCCGACCTTATTCTGGAGCTTCCCCTATCCGCAGCCACCGGAAGTGCCGAATATTTTGCATCGGGTGCTGTATCTCTTCTGCAACACACAGGGATTGTCACAGACCTTTGTTTTGGAAGTGAGTGCGGGAATCTGACGCTTTTGCAGCGTCCCGCAGACGTTCTTTCAGAGGAACCCCCGGAATATCAACAATTCCTCCGGGATTATTTAAAAAAAGGCGAACCTTATCCAAAAGCAAGGGCGCTTGCCCTGCATTCCTATGATGCTTCCATTCCGCTGGAGCTGCTGAACGAACCAAATAATCTGCTTGCTCTGGAATATTTAAAAGCACTTGGAAAATACAACTGTACGATTCAGCCTCATACCATTTGCCGAAAAGGAAACCATTACCACGATATTCAACTGACAGAAGGCATTCCTGCATCAGCCAGTGGAATCCGTACTGCTTTGATCGAAAAAAAAGGCACTTTTACCGATGAACTCCAGAAACAGCTTCCCTTTTATCATTTATTCGAAAACTATTCCGGAAAAACACCCATAACAGAAGATGCTTTTTCTCTTCTTCTTCTGGAAAAGCTGAGAAGAATCCAGCATGAACCGCTGACCGTATATTTTGATGTGAATGAAGAACTCTCCAACCGAATTTGGAACTGTATTGATGATTTCACATCTTTCTCTCAGTTCACAGACCGACTAAAGACAAAAAATCTGACCCGGACAGCAGTAAGCCGTGCACTTCTGCACATTTTACTGGACATTCGTGCATACGAAGAGCCTTCCATGTTCCGTGTTCTTGGTTTTCGTAAACATTCTGCGCAGCTGTTAAAAATGCTGACTGAAAAAGGATCACTGCCGGTTGTTACAAGCTTAACGAACTCCAACCTGCCGGAAAAGGCATTTTACGCCGACCGCCTGTATGAGTCTGTCCGTTCTCTGTTGCATGAACAGCCGTATCAGAATGAATACCGAAGAAAAATGCTTGTCATTCAGGAGGATTTATCTTGAGAAAATATATCTGGAACCGATTTATCCGTTTTGCGGAGCTGATCTCACAGACCCATACGTTTAATGCCTATTACAGTCTGCTGATTACCATAGGATTCCTGCTTGCAGCAACCATCCTGTCTGCATTGCACCATGGAATCAATCCTTCCGGTTCGGCAAACATTGCACTGATCTATATTCTTGCCGTGATCCTGATCTCCTATTATACAGACAAGTACCGCTATGGTGTCCTGGCCGGCATTATCAGTGTTTTCTTTATTAATTATTTGTTTACTTATCCATTCAATAAATTTAATTTTACCATGTCAGGTTATCCTGTCACCTTTTTTGTCATGTACTTTATCTCAATTCTGGCCAGTGCGACCACGTTCCGCTTAAAAGAACAGACCCGGCGGATTCAAGAAGTGGAAAAACTGCTGATGGAAGCAGAAAAAGAAAAGCTACGTGCCAACCTTCTCCGGGCAGTCTCCCATGATCTTCGGACACCACTGACCAGTATGATCGGTGCCAGTTCTTCCTATCTGGATCATGAAGACGCACTCTCACCTGATAAAAAACGGGAGCTGATTTCCCACATTTATGAAGATGCCAACTGGCTGTTACATATGGTGGAAAATCTGCTTTCTGTCACCCGAATTACAGCAACCGGTGCGAATGTCCTGAAAAAAACATCCGAACCTGTAGAAGAAGTATTATTTGATGCCATCTCTACGGTCAAAAAACGTTATCCTGATATTCAGGTCAGGACCTTTATCCCGGATGATTTCCTGCTTGCACCCATGGATCCACTTCTGATCAAACAGGTCATCCTGAACCTTCTGGAAAATACATACTTTCACGCAAACAGCAGCAAACCAACAGAATGCAGACTGACTTCTGATAAAGACTTTATTCAGATTCATATAAAAGATTATGGAATCGGAATTCCTCCAGAACGTCTGGAAAATATCTTTGATGCAGTTCCATCGGCTCCTACTTCTGCTGCTGATACAAGAAAGGGTATGGGAATTGGACTTTCGATCTGCAAAGCCATTATTCATGCACACAATGGAAGTATATACGCAAAAAATCATCTGGACGGTGCCGAGTTTTATTTTACTTTACCAAAGGAGGACATCGATCTTGAATCAAATGATCCGAATACTCATCATTGAAGATGAAAAAAATATCCGAAATTTTATGATATCTGTACTGACTGCACAACAGTATCATGTCATATCTGCAGCAACCGCTGCGGAGGGACTTTCTCAGGCAGCATCTCAATGCCCTGACCTGATTCTTCTTGATCTCGGTCTTCCTGACATGGACGGCATCGAAGTTATACAGAAAATCCGCATCTGGTCCAGCATCCCGATCATCGTCATATCCGCCCGCACACAGGAAGACGACAAAGTGGAAGCTCTGGACAAAGGGGCTGATGATTATATTACCAAGCCTTTCGGCAATTCCGAACTGCTTGCCCGTATCCGTACCGCCTTCCGGCACAGCAACCGTATGCAGACCAACGATCCACTTGCACATCGTCCTTACCATTCTCACGGTCTCACTATTGATTTTGAAAAGCATCAGGTAAATCGAGATGGACAGAATATCCATTTCACGCAGAATGAATTCAAGATCATTGCTCTGCTGGCACGAAACTGCGGTCGGGTCATGACCTACGATAAACTGATCGAACATATCTGGGGACCCTATTCTGAAAATGACAACACCATTCTCCGCGTCAATATGGCAAATATCCGACGGAAGATCGAACCAAACCCGGCGGAACCGATCTATATCTTTACGGAGATTGGGGTAGGATACAGAATGGCAGAAGAAGATTAAACTTCTTCTGCCATTTATGTTAATTCTTAAAGCTGTGGATCGGTGCCGGAATTCTTCCGCCGCGGTTCACAAACGCATCACAGGAATACTGATTTACCGGCATGATCGGCGCATAGCCAAGAAGTCCGCCGAATTCTACCATCTCTCCCACACCTTTTCCGATAACCGGGATCAGACGTACTGCAGTTGTCTTCTGATTCACCATACCGATTGCCATCTCATCTGCGATGATACCGGAGATCGTTGTTGCCTTTGTATCTCCCGGGATCGCGATCATATCCAGACCTACAGAACATACACAGGTCATCGCTTCCAGCTTCTCCAGCGTCAAAGCTCCTGCCTGTACCGCATCGATCATGCCCTGGTCTTCACTGACCGGGATAAATGCGCCGCTTAAGCCTCCCACATAAGAGGATGCCATAACACCGCCCTTTTTCACCTGATCGTTCAAAAGTGCAAGTGCTGCGGTCGTTCCCGGCGCACCTGCATATTCCAGTCCGATCTCCTCCAAAATCTCTGCCACACTGTCACCGATCGCCGGAGTCGGGGCAAGAGAAAGATCAATAATACCAAATGGAATACCAAGTCTTGCTGACGCTTCCTGTGCCACCAGCTGACCAACACGGGTTACCTTAAAAGCCGTCTTCTTGATTGTCTCACATAAGACTTCAAAATTCTGACCGCGTACTTTAGACAGAGCAGTCTTAACAACTCCAGGTCCGCTGACACCTACATTGATGATCGCATCTGCCTCAGTCACTCCGTGGAATGCACCTGCCATGAACGGGTTATCATCCGGTGCATTGCAGAATACAACCAGTTTTGCACATCCAAGGGAATCCTGATCCTTTGTCAATTCGGCAGCTTCTTTGATAATCTCACCCATCAGCTTTACAGCATCCATATCAATACCGGTCTTGGTAGAACCCACATTCACAGAACTGCACACACGCTCTGTCTGAGCCAGTGCTTTCGGAATGGCCTGCATCAAAAGCTTATCGCTTTTTGTCATTCCTTTGGAAACCAGAGCTGAGAAACCACCCAGGAAATTCACACCTACAGTCTTTGCAGCCTCATCCAGCACTTTTGCAAGCTCCACATAATCATCCGATGATTTACATGCGGAACCGCCTATCAGTGCAATCGGTGTAACAGAGATACGTTTATTTACAATCGGGATGCCATACTGCTCCTCGATCGCCTTACCAGTCGCCACCAGATCCTTTGCAGTGGTTGTAATTTTATTATAAATCTTTTTTTTCAGAACTTCCAAATCAGAATCAATACAATCCAGCAAACTGATACCAAGCGTAATCGTACGCACGTCCAGATTTTCCTGCTCGATCATTTTATTTGTCTCAAGTACTTCTTTGATGTTGAGCATAGTTTTTTCCTTCCTTTTTCCTCGTAGAACAATGCACCTCTATATACGATGCATCATGTTGAAAATGTCCTCGTGCTGGCAGCGGATTACAACGCCGATCTCTTCTCCCAAAGCAGAAAGCTCTTTGGACATTCTGGTTACATCTCCTACGATTCCTCCATCTACGATCATCATCATATTAAAATATCCATCCACGATGGTCTGCGAGATATTCAGAATATTTACCTGATTCTCTGCCAGATACGCACATACCTTTGCAATGATACCTACCTTATCATGTCCTACAACCGTGATTACAAACTTCTTCATCTGTATTTCCTCCTCATTTACCATTCACAGATACCGGAACAACCGTCCCGGCTTGCCACCTGAATATCAAAATCCCCTGGCCGGTATTGTACCGGATCCAGCTGAATCTCCAGTCTGACTGTCTCATATGCCAGTTCTGCATAATTGTTTTCCTTGCTCAAATGACCCAGATATATTTTCTTCATATCATCATGGAGTACCTTACATAAAAGCTGTCCTGCACTTTCGTTGGACAGATGTCCGCGATTTCCAAGAATCCTCTGTTTTAATATGTAAGGGTAGGGTCCCACCTGCAGCATCTGAATATCGTGATTAGCTTCTAATAAAAGTGCATCCAGTCCTTTCAGATGATCTACAATATAGTCATTATAAATACCCATATCGGTAGCGATCGCCGCACATTTTTCTCCGCACTGGAACCGATATGCCACTGGTTCCGCTGCATCATGGGAAATGCGGAATGGTTCAATATCCATATCTCCGATCTGAAAATGTTCATCCGCATGGATCGTATGATACAGACTTTCATCCACTTTTCCAAGCGATGATGCCTCTTTCATCTGTGCAATGGTTCCTTCCGTTGCATAGATCGGAATTCCATATCTTCTGGCCAGCACGCCTACCCCTTTAATGTGATCGAAATGCTCATGCGTGATCAAAAGTCCCTGAATATCTTTTCCTTCCAGTTCCAGTTCCTTTAGTCCAGCCTCAATCTTTTTGGCACTGATACCGGCATCTACCAACAAATGGGTCTGTTCACTGCCCGTATAGATGCAGTTTCCGCTGCTCCCACTGGCAATACTGCACAATCTCATCTACTGTCTCATCCTTCTATCAATCTGACGGTGCGTATCCGCCTCCGTTCCGTTATTATCAATGACGAACTGACAGCGTTCCAAAAATTCTTCATGCCGCTTCTGTACCGCAATAATCTGATCGATTCGTTCATCGGAATAACCTCTCGAAACTCTCAGCCTTTCCCGCCGCAATTCCTCATTCGTATAAATATACCACGTTTCGTCACAGAATGCATCATAATTTTCTTCCAAAAATAATGCCGCTTCTACAACTACACAGGCTTTTCCATTCTTCCGAGCCTGTTCTATACGTCTGAGGATCTCTTTTTTGACTGCCGGATGTACGATTCCATTCAATATCCGCAGTTTCTCCGGATCCGCAAACACGAGCGCACCAAGATTTTTTCGGTCAATATAAGAGTCCGCTCCCACTATCTCCTGACCAAACTGCTCCACAATCTGTTCATAGGCTTCCTGCCCTGACTCCATAACCTCATGTCCCACCAGATCTGCCAGAACAATCTGCGCATCATACATATCTCTTAAGTAATTCAGCACCGTACTCTTGCCGGCGCCGACACCACCTGTCACTCCAATTTTCTTCATCTATTTTGCCTCGTACCAGTTTTCCCCCCGGTGCATATCGATCTCCAGAGGTACCTCCAGAACTGCTGCCCGCTGCATCTCTTCTGCAAGAATCTGCTCTACTCGCTCGACTTCCTCCACATATGCCTCGATCAAAAGTTCATCATGCACCTGTAAGATCAGTCTGGAACGAAGACCTTCTTCCTGCAGACGGTCATGCACACGCACCATCGCGATCTTGATGATATCGGCTGCAGTTCCCTGAATTGGAGAATTCATCGCCACACGTTCTCCAAAGGAACGCTGCATAAAATTAGAAGATTTCAGTTCCGGTATCGGTCTGCGTCTTCCGAACATAGTAGACACATACCCCAGTTCCTTCGCACTGCTTACCAGTTCTTCCAAAAAGACCTTGATACCCGGATAGGTTGCATAATATTTTTCAATATATTCCTTCGCCTCTTTGGTCGAAATATTCAGATCCTGCGACAGACCAAATGCACTGATTCCATACACGATTCCAAAATTCACCGCTTTTGCATTTCTTCTCTGCAGTGAAGTCACTTCTTCAAAAGGAACATGAAAGACCTGTGATGCAGTGATACGATGAATATCCTCTGCCTGACGATATGCTTCGATCAGCTTCTCATCACCGGACATATGTGCCAGCACACGAAGCTCGATCTGTGAATAATCCGCATCCACAAACACACATCCCTCTGCCGGTATAAACACTTTTCGAATCAGTCTTCCCAATTCCATACGAACCGGAATATTCTGCAGATTCGGTTCGGTACTGCTGATTCGTCCGGTCGCTGTGATCGTCTGGTTAAAACTGCTGTGGATTCGTCCATCTGCTGCAATACAGCCTGCCAATCCATCTGCATAGGTAGATTTTAATTTGGTAAGCTGCCGGTATTCCAGAATATCCTTCACGATCGGATATTCCGGTGCCAGCTTATCCAACACCTCCGCCGATGTGGAATATCCTGTCTTCGTCTTCTTGCCGCCCGACATCTTAAGCTTTTCAAACAGGATCACACCCAGCTGCTTCGGGGAATTGATATTGAATTGTTCCCCTGCCGCCTCATGGATCTGCTGCTCCAGTTCTTCAATCCTTCCAACCAAAGCTTCTCCGTAAGCTTTCAATTCTTCCCCATTTACACGAATACCCGCCTGCTCCATATCATAGAGCGTAAATACCAACGGCATCTCGATCTCGTCAAACAATTTTCTCATGCCGGACTCTTCCAGCTTTTTAAGAAGCATCGGTACTTTGTTCCAGGTCGTCAATGCGGCATATGGCTTACCCAGATCTTCATGGGCATAACTGCTCATCAATGGATTGACCAGATACGCTGCAATCTCAATATCAAACAGAGACTTTCGATTTCCGGCTCCAATATACTTTAATATTTTTTTTACATCCGAAGCGGCACAAAGAGGAACCTTCTCCACTACCTGCTCCAGTCTGCCAAGCAGATATTCCTCCGTCAAAAAACCTTCCGCTTCTATATAATAGCATTCGCTTTCCGATACAGCCAAGGACAACCCCGTCTCATCTTTTTGTCGGCAAAGCTCAAAAGCAATCCGTTCACATCCTTCCGCTTTCTGGAAAATCTCCTCTGCCTCACCAAAATCTGTAATACGAATCACTTCCGGTTCTTTTTCCAGAAGCTCATCCGTCTTTTCAAAACGATCCAGAAGCTTCTTAAAATTCAGTTTCCTGCACCATTCATAAGCTTCCGGAGTATACAGGTTCGTCATTCTTGCCTGTTCCCAGTCAAACGTAACCGGTGCATCCACGCAGATCGTTGCCAGCTTTTTGCTCATAACTGCCATATCATAATGTGCCCGAAGTGCTTCCTTCGCACGGTTCGGTTTGATCTCATCCACATGAGCATACGCATTCTCGATGTCTCCATATGCCACGATCAGATTCGTCGCGGTCTTCTCTCCGATCCCCGGCACTCCCGGTATATTATCGGAAGAATCTCCCATCAATGCTTTCAGCTCAATGATCTGCAGAGGAGTCACCTGATAAGCATCCAGAACATCCTGCGTATGATAATTTTCAATCTCTGTCGTACCTCTTTTGGTCTTCGGCATACGAATCATAATCTTATCTGTTGCAATCTGCAGAAGATCACGATCACCGGATACTACGACTGCATCCAATCCTTTTGCCTCACTTTTCTTCGCAATCGTACCAAGCAGATCATCCGCCTCATAGCCTTCCATGGTCAGAAGCGGAATCCCCATAGACTGCAACAGTTCTTTCAATACCGGAACCTGCTCTCTTAATTCCTCCGGCATCCCTTTACGGGTACCCTTATAAGCCCCATACATCTGATGTCTGAAGGTTGGCGCTTTCAGGTCAAATGCCACCGCCAGATATTCCGGTTTCTCCTCATCCAGAATCCGAAACATAATATTCAAAAACCCATAGATTCCATTCGTATGCAGCCCTTCTGCATTCGTCAGATCCGGCACACCATAAAAAGCCCGGTTGATGATACTGTGACCATCAATCAATACTATTTTCTCACTCATCAGAAAAAACACCTCACTATCATAAAACACAGCACAACCGTTGCTGCGGTACGAAGAAAAAATGAATAACCATTCAGAAAACGTTCATCTTTCATATCCTCGTCCGTAGTTGCCAACGAATCTTCTACCAACGTACGATAATCAATCTCATCCTCAGAACCATCCAACTGTCGGATACCTGCAAACACCGTTGCATATACTTCCAGTTCCTCATAACACTCCGGACACTGCCTGACATGGCGTACAAATTCATCTTCCTCTTTTGTTTCCAGTTCACCGTTAATATACGGTACGAGCAAACGCTGCGCTTCTTTACATTTCATGATCAGCTCAATCTTTCTACCGGCTCAAATCCGGCTGTCTTTTTAAAGGACATATTATGTTCAAAACTCTTTACGAAATCAGACGCATCAATCTTGTCAAAATTGATATCTTCAAAACCTTCTCTTTCAAATTTCACAGATAAAATCGTCTCCGTTTTCATTCTTCCAGTTGCTGTATTTAACACACCGTCTTCCGCATGGACAATTACCGTCACAACCGGAAGCAGTGCAAAGATCTCACGCGCCAGACGAATTGCACAACTGCATACATAATCCTGTGTCATATCATACAAGGCAGTTTTGGTCAATGCTTTTTCCGATACTTTTCCCGTCTTGGTAAGTGATCTGGATTTCTGCGGAACAACATCTTCAGATTTGACCTGGAACTCAATCTCCATAGAAGAAGGATCATCCGTACCAAATTCAAAACCGCTTCCAAATTCCAGCAGGTCTTCAAAAGGATTATTATCCGTAATTACATCATAATAGGCATCAATATCACCTTCCAGTACCTTATCTGCATAGTATTTGTTCGCTTCCCACAGTTCATACGTCTGTTTATCTTCCAGCCTGGCAGCTTCCAAAGCTTTCTCCAATGCTTTCTTTTCTTCTTTATTTCCGAACAAGCCAAGAAATCCCGGTTTACACTCATCCAGTGCCTTCTGTGCCTCCTGCTCCTTCGGTCCCACTTCGCCTTTTGCATACGGCTCTTTACTTTTTCCAATCCGTTTCCAGTCTACCGCTTCTTCACATTCCACATGAACCTGACGGATCGCTTCTATATGATTCTCATACTCCTCTACCAGGAGTTTGTTTTTGTCTTTTTCATCCAGTTCATCACTGTTGCTCAGCTTTTCCTTAATCTCATCCAACTTTGATTTGGATCCAGATTTCTTTTTCTTTCCTCCGCCTACTTTCTGTGTATAGGACAACCCGGTTCCCGGCAGAGACGCCCGAACACTGGCACCAGTCCTTGTATTCAAAGACACACCGGCAAATTTGCCGCCAAGGCTGACACCTACACTTTTTGTACCAATATTTAATTTTACACCTGGCAACAGGGTAACACTTTTTCTAAATCGCAATCCCATGATTTCATCCTCCATAAGTTCTCTGTTACCATTATACTAAAAGATTCCTTTTTTTCAAACAAAAAAAGGAAGTAAAAACTCCCTGCCAAAAACTCACCTATTTAAGTATACATTTTCCTTGAAAAACTCTGCATTTAGGATATAAGATACATTCTTTTTCAGTAATGTCGCATTTCTTAGTTCGATCATAGTAGATGTATAATTCTATATACTCAAAAAGATATTCCAGAAATTCTTTATTGGTAGGTTTTCGTATAATACCATTGCTTCCAAATATACCAATCCACAATTCCCTGTCAATTTCCGTATCGTCCCATACAGCTTCCACTACGGTTCTGATATTTCTTTCCACACATTTCCACGAAGTTTTGTATTTCCGGGCAATATCTACATACAATGATTTCGTAATACAATCAATACAGAAAATATCCTTTTCCATCAAATGTATGGCATACATGATATAATTATAGCCGCTATATCGTCTATTGATATGCAGCCCATGTAACACATATTTTGTTGCTAATTCGTATTTCATTTTGCAGTTTCTCCCATAATATGTCTTTCTGTCATAGTAAGATGAACATAGGCATTTTGCAAACATTACTGTTCGACATTTTTCGTCCCTGTTTTCAGGAAAAAAAGCCCCTCAGTGACAAGATTTTCTATGATTATTTTCTTGATAACCTCCTTATTTTATGATACTATAAAGCCCATATTTAAGGGGACAACAGGAGTAGAAACATATGAAAAAATCAGCATTCGTCAACAAAGCACAAATTGAGGAAATCGTAAAGACTTATCCAACCCCTTTCCATCTCTATGATGAAAAGGGAATCCGTGAAAATGTAAAAGCACTGTATGATGCTTTTTCCTGGAATAAAGGATTTAAAGAGTATTTTGCAGTAAAAGCAACCCCAAACCCATTCTTACTGCAGATCTTACATGAATACGGCTGCGGCACAGACTGTTCTTCCATGGCAGAACTGGTGATGTCAGAAGCCTGCGGCATCATCGGAAAAGACATCATGTTCTCTTCCAATGACACACCCGTAGAAGAATTCGCATACTGTGAGAAACTGGGCGGCATCATCAACCTGGATGATATTACTCACATCGAAGCTGTTGAAAAATCGGTCGGATATCTTCCTAAGACCATGAGCTGCCGTTACAATCCGGGCGGAGTCTTCCAGATGAGCAACGGGATCATGGACAACCCGGGCGACTCCAAATACGGCATGACTCCGGATCAGATCGTGGAAGCATACAGAATTATGAAATCCAAAGGCGTAGAGAACTTTGGTATCCATGCATTCCTGGCAAGCAATACGGTAACCAACGAATACTATCCAATGCTGGCAAAGATCCTGTTCGAGCTGGCAGTCAAACTGAAAAATGAAACCGGCGCTCACATCACCTTTATCAACCTGTCCGGTGGTATCGGTATCCCTTACAGACCGGATCAGGAACCGAACGATATTAAGATTATTGGAGAAGGTGTACGAAAAGCGTACGAAGAAGTTCTGGTACCGGCAGGTATGGATGATGTTGCCATCTGCACCGAGCTTGGTCGTTATATGATGGGACCTTACGGTGCACTGATCACTCAGGCAATCCACGAGAAACACACCCACAAAGAATACATCGGAACCGATGCCTGTGCCGCTGACCTGATGCGCCCGGCAATCTACGGTGCATATCATCACATCACCGTACTCGGCAAAGAAGATGCACCATGCGACCATGTATACGATGTCACCGGTTCCCTCTGCGAAAACTGTGATAAATTCGCCGTTGACCGCTCCCTTCCGCAGATCGATAAGGGGGATTATCTGTTTATCCACGACACCGGTGCTCACGGCCATTCCATGGGATATAACTACAACGGAAAACTCCGTTCTGCAGAGCTTCTGCTGAAAGAGGATAGCTCAGTACAGATGATCCGCAGAGCTGAGACATTACAGGATTATTATGCAACCTTTGATTGCTTTGAAATCGGAAAAACATTAAACCAGATTGGCAAATCCGTATAAGATTATCTGATGATCGGTACTTTTGATGCTTTTTCCCGTCGAACCAATCGACGAGACCTTTATGTCGAGGAGACCTTGAACTCTGGGTTCAAGGAACTCCGCTGCATGAAAAAAGGCTCAGACGATTTCTCGTCTGAGCCTTTTTTCATGCAGGAGATGGGACTTGAACCCACACAAGGTCACCCTCGTCAGATTTTGAGTCTGATGCGTCTGCCATTCCGCCACTCCTGCGTTCTTCAACTCTGATATCATACCACAAGATAACCAAAAGTGCAAGTATTTTATTCATAAAGTTCTTTTCTATTTTATTTTTCTGGAGGAACAAAGCATAAGGTATAAAAAATCTACCAATGCAGTTCCCCAATCAGATCGTACACACCATCCTCTGACAACACTCCCCGTTTCAGATCAACCGGTAACTCTCCCCGTTCATCACACTCATAATCTGCCAGCCATTGACCATTTTCATAATACTCCATAAGGATCCGAAACATTTCCTGAATCGAAGCATCATTCCTGGCAGAAACCGCATCCTCACGCACTGCATTTTGAATGGTATCAAAATAAAACTCCATCTGACGGATTCTGTTAATCGTATCTTTCTGTCCTGACTGTTCCATAATATATTTCCTTTTTATTTAGCTTCAACAAAAGAGCTTAATCCAAAAAATTTTTTTGCATATATTTTTTCATTCTGAAATATTGTTCTCTGGAAAAACAGATTTTTCCACCTTCTGTATAGATCATCTCCTCTTTTTCCAGAATCTGTATATTTCTTTGTATGGTTCTTACATTAAATCCAATCCTGTCCGCCAGTTCCAACTGCGTCTTTTTCAATTTGTAATCACTGCCTCCAGAACTCTTTTCATACTCACTCACCAGATACACAATCATCCTGTCCTTACAGTCCAAAAACAGGTTTTTTCTATCCGTAGAAGTCTCACTCGCCAATGTATGCATAAGCATTTTGGTTCGCATAAATAAGGCATTGATATCCTGCTTCATCCACTTAAGATAAATTCCAGAGGGAATCACAAAAAGCTCACAATCCGTTGATGCATTGATTGTAATCAGATAATTTTTCAAATTGCCGAACAATTCAAAATCTCCCAGTACCTCTCCTACTGAATACTCTGTAAACATATACATGGTACCGACTCTCTGCAGATCGATTCCGCTTAAATGTCCCTGCAATACAATATATACATTTTTTGCCGGTGTTCCTGATCGAAGAAGTATATTTCCTTTTTTTACTTTCAGACATTGCATTTTCTGAAAAACATAGTCGGGGCAATCCTGGAATAATTTACTCAGATAATCAAACTCTTCTTTTTTTAATTCACTGATGATTTCAACAAATTGTTTTCTTGAGTTCATAACGCCTCCAACTTTTACTACTTTTGCAATGATACCACAAATGTCGGAATAAACTGTTTTTTACGGGAAACGACTCCGTTCAACTCAATTACTTCTGTATCCGCCGGCAAATCATATGCTTCAATTACCTGATCCTTTGCACCTTTGCCATAATGCAGGAGTTCCGTAGATGCCTCTACAATATCCGTCAACATAAAGAATACCATATCAAGATTATGTATTTCGGCAGCTTTCTCCAGATATGGGTACAGGACTTCCTTGATTTCCTGAAGTTCATCCTTATTCATGGAATTGATCTGCCCCACTCCAAATTTCACATTACCAACAGTAAACTGTTTAAAGTCCTGAAAACAGATTTCTTCTGCTGCTTTTCCTTTCAGATCACTTCCTGCCCGGAACATATTGTGTGCCAGTTCTTCCATATCAAGTTCTGCGATCCCTGCAAGTTCTTTTGCTACCATTTCATCTACAATCGTAGCAGTCGGCGAACGGAATAAAAGAGTATCTGATATAATGGCAGCGCATAACAAAGCCGCTGTCGTTTTATCCAGCTCCACCTGATTTTCCCGATACATCGTATAAATAATGGTTGCTGTACATCCTACCGGCTGATTCCGGAAATATACAGGCCCAACTGTTTCCAATCCGCCTAGCCGATGATGGTCAATAATTTCCAAAATATCAGCTTCGTCTATTCCGTCTACCGCCTGTGTCTTTTCGTTATGATCCACCAAAATCACCTGTTTCTTGCTTGCATCCATCAGACGCCGACTGGATATAAAACCATAAAAATTTCCTTTTTTATCTATAACCGGAAAATCCCATGAACGATCTTTGGTCATATCTTTTTTGATTTCTTCTACAAAATCTGTATCTTTAAAGATCGTCAATCCTTCTTTTCTCATAAAATGTTCCACCGGAATACTTTGATTCACTAATCTTCCTGTGGTAAATGTATCATGTGGGGTAGTTATCATGATAATATTTCTTTCTTCTGCCAGTTTTTTGATCGTCCTTGTCACTTTATCCTGACCACACACAATTATGCAGCTCGCTTCCAGTTCGATTGCACAAAGCTGAACTTCATATCGATTACCAAGAATAACCAGATCCCCTTTTTCAATAATGGATTCCATAACATCCGGACTGGAAGCTGCCACTACTACTTTTCCTTCTGTAAAATAACTTTCCACATCACCAGTCAACGCCTCTCCATCCACCGCATTGACAATATTTTTGTATTGTGTCCTGGCAGTCGAAAGAATTCGATTATCATATACATCCATATAGGACATGGCAATGTCATTGGTTGTAATCACACCTTTTAATTTATCCGCCTCTGTGATCGCAATCGTATAAACCTTCTGCTCTTTCATGATCGCCCATGCATCTCTTATAGATGTATCCGCCTGAATACCTGCAATACGGTTTACATCTACATCTCTTACCTGTAAACGAACATTGGACAATAACGTAGGCTCCTCTACTTCAAATCGATTTAAGACATACTCTGTTTCTGCATTCAATAGTCCTGCCCGTTTGGCAATGTATTTTTTGTCCCCCGATAAGGTCTGTTTTAATTTTGTGTATGCAATTGCGGAGCATATCGAATCGGTATCCGGATTCTTATGTCCTATTACAAATATTTTATTTTCCTTACTACTTTCCATAATCATACCTTTTTGTCTTTTACTGTTTCGTATGTTTGAAGAGCAGGTGTAATACACCTGCCCTTCAACTGCATATACTGCTATTTAGGAAAAACGTTAAGCCAGTTTTTTAACATGAACACCATTTTCTTTTGTAAAACCCATCTTATTCATATAAGAGGTTAATTTAGAATATAAGTATGTTCCAACAGAACAGTCACGATAGGTCGGTACAGAATAATCGATTTCTATATCCAGAACACCTTTCTCTTTTTCTGTTCCCAGTAATATGCCTGCCGGATTTCCTTCGCAGCAGACAAAATATACCTTGTCCATACTGGATTTCTTTCCGTCAAATCCCGGAAAATAAAGCTTGATATCCTCTTTATAACGCTGCAGAAAATAATCCAGGAACGTCTCATCGACTTTTCCCTCAACCAGATCATATTTCTGTTCCGTTTTCAATAATTTAAACAGATTATAAACGTTAATGATAATCAGACAGATATTCATCAATGCCAGCGGAAAGGAACCAATAATAAGCGCATAAGTTCCTGAGATCACACTTCCGACTGTATTTATAATCCTTAATTTCACAACTGAGGACATCAGCATGGAAACAACTACAAGTACGGATCCAATATAACCAAATATTTCAATAAGCATCTGCGTATCCATCATTAATATCCTGCACCGGTATCTGTATTTTTCATAATTTTCACCAGTCTGCTGGTTCCCAGTCTGTCAGCACCAAGGCTCATGAATTTCTCTGCATCATCAAAGGATGAGATGCCGCCTGCAGCCTTTACTTTCACCTCTGCACCAATGTGTTTTCTCATAAGTGCAACATCATCAAAGGTTGCTCCGCCAGTAGAGAAACCGGTAGATGTCTTGATGTACTCTGCTCCGGCATTGGTAACGATCTCACACATTTTGATCTTTTCTTCTTCGGTGAGCAGACAGGTCTCGATGATAACTTTTAAGATTTTTCCATCACAAGCCTCATGGATCTGACGAATTTCGTCTTCGATTTCCTGATATCTCTTATTTTTTAAAGCCCCAACATTGATCACCATATCAATTTCTTCTGCACCGTTTGCAATTGCATCTTTAGTTTCAAATACCTTCACTGCTGTGGTATTGTATCCATTCGGGAAACCGATCACTGTACAGATTGGAAGCTTTCCATCTACATACTCCGCTGCTTCTTTTACATACGCTGCCGGTATACATGTAGATGCTGTCTCATATTTCATTGCATCATCAAGAATCTGTTTAATCTCTTCCCATGTGGAAGCTACTCCGAGTAATGTATGATCTACAATTCCTAAAACTTTTTTTGTATCCATAATAAATCCTTTCTGCAATCACATTGACTGCCTGTCCATTTTTTATATTTTAACATGTCATTTAAAATAAAGAAACTATACTTACCAAAAGTGCACTGTTAATACTTACAAATACGCCGGCAATCGTAGCTTTTACGATCAGACGGGAGATCGTTCCTCTCTTTTCCGGACACAGAACACCAATACCACCGATACACATACCCATACTGGAAATGTTCGCAAAACCACAAAGTGAAATGGTAGCAACCAGACCGGTTCTCGCATCCAGCGAAGCCAACTGTGGTGCAAGGTTTCCAAATGCGATGAACTCATTCAGGATTAACTTCTGTCCCAACAGAGTACCTTCCATTAAGATATCAGAACCTTCCAGTCCCATCAGGAATCCAAACGGAGCAAAAACATAACCAAAAATCTGTGCCAGACTGATGCCGAATATACCAAGTATCATATCAAAGATTGCCATGACACCCATGAAACCAACGATGGAAGCACCAATGGAGATCACCATCTGAATACCAGTATTGCATCCTTCTGAAAGAGCATCAATGACATTGGTATTATTACCCTTATTATCCATCTTAACCTCGGAAACCTGTTCAATCTCCTCCGTCTGCGGACACATTACTTTGGAAACCATAATACTTCCAATCGGTACAAGGGCACTTGCAATCAGCAACGTACTCATCGGAATACCAAGAGCAGAATATCCTCCAAGAATGGAAGCGGACATACTTCCCATACCGGATACCAGGATCACGAAGATCTCACTGTCTGTCAGTCTTGGTAAATATTTAGCTACCAGGATCGGGCTGTCCGTATGTCCCAGGAACATATTTGCAACCGCTACGAACGTCTCTACCTCAGATGTCCTGGTAACTACGCCAACTGCTTTACCGATCCATTTTACAACAAATCCGATCACGCCAAGATAATATAATGCACTGACCAATGCAGATACGAAAATAATGTTACCCAGGCTCTGAACGATGAATACATACAGACCAGCAGAACCGCCAGTAAACAGATCACCAAACACAAATTCAAGGCCTTCATTACCGCAGCTGATCACTGCTGTAATTCCGTCGGATAAAATCGTAACCAACTTCTGTCCAAGCGGTACCTTCACAATAATAAAAGCAATAATAAATTCCACGATAAGCATTCTTGCAATATCTTTCCATTTGATCGCTTTACGATCATAAGAAAGTAACCAGCAAATTGCAAAAACCAACACCAGTCCTACAATATTTAATAAAATTTTCATTTCACTTCTCCGTATTTCTTAGCTGTAATCAGTTCAGCTTATCCAAAACCGAACTTCCAATCGTTCCCTCCGGCATCTGTACACCAAAATTTTCTGCAATGGTTGCACCAATAACCGCAAAGTTATCTGCATGATCCAGTTTTCCATATCCTTTCATGGATGGAGAATATGCTAGGAAAGGAACTTTTTCTCTTGTATGGTCCGTTCCCGTATGTGTAGGATCATTTCCATGATCTGCAGTGATGATTAATAAATCATCATCCTTCATCAGACTGAGTAATTCTCCTAATTTCACATCAAACTTTTCAATCTCCTGTGCATAACCTTCTACATCCCTGCGGTGACCCCACAATGCATCGAAGTCCACAAGATTTACATAACAAAGACCTTTGAAATCTCTCTTCGCAATCTCAATCGTCTGCTCCATACCATGAGCAGAACTTTTCGATTTATTAGACTCGGTAAGGCCTTCTCCATCAAAAATATCGAAAATCTTTCCAACGGAAATCACATCATATCCTGCATCCT
>JAFYTM010000115.1 GCA_017558865.1 Lachnospiraceae bacterium | reverse complement strand
TTTACAAACAGATTACGCGTCCACACCCTGTGTCAAACTATCCAATGCTTCAATAATATCCTCTTTTTCAAAAGGTTTATATATGAAATGATGGATTCCAAGAGCCGCAGCTTCTTCCAGGGTCTCATCATAAGCCAGTGAGCTTACGATCGCAATCTTTGCATCTTTCCATTTACCAAGAATTAACTCCGAAGTCTCAAGGCCTGTAAGTCCCGGCATCAGAATATCCATTGTCACAACATCCGGACGCAGCTTCTCGTACATTTTATAAGCTTCTGCACCATTTTTGGCATGTCCTACAACTTCATACTCAGTATCCGCCAACAAGTATTTAATCTCTTCACAAACGAATACAGAATCATCTACCACCAACACTCTCTTGCCCATATTTATATCCTCCAAATTTATCCATTCTATATTTTTGTCATAACAATAAATTTCGCCGCACCACAGGAATAATTATAACTCCACTGACTCCAAATCTTTTCCCCTTCATCATTGGAACAGTTTCCTTTTCTAATACTCGGAACAGAAAACCTCATTCGGGTATTGTATGTCCGGTTAATCGTGGATATCACCCGCCCGCACAAAATATTAAAAAACTCCATTGCACAGTACTCGATATCCTTCTCATTTACTTCCGCTCCATGCATCATATTGCGTGCCATGGTCTCCATAACCTGCCCATCGACGCAAAACGAAAGTACTTCCTGCCTCTCCCCCGTCGTCTCAACACAAACGGTAAGCGGCGATTCCAGTTCCCCTACAGAACCCTTCTGGCTGTCGATAACCTCCAGTTTACCTACCCTTCTGGAGATATCTCTGACAGAAGAATCCAAAATCTCTTCCACATTGATTTCGGCTATCATTTGACAATCTCTCCCATTCTTATCTTATTCTATAATATCAGATTAAACAGGTTTTGCAATACACAATTTTAATTTTTTCGTATTATTTGCAAACCTTTTACTGCCGATATATAATATAGTTAGAACGTTTTTTAGGAGGATGGACATGGCAAAAGGAGGAGTCAAAAAAGTAAAAAAACAGACAGATAATATGGTATTTGCTCTGGACATCGGAACAAGAAGTATTATCGGCATGGTCGGACTTGTAGAGAATAACAAGGTGAACATCATTGCCATTGAAAAAGAAGAACATACAGAACGCGTCATGATCGACGGTCAGATTGAAGATATTCAGAAAGTAGCTGCACTGGCTGCAAAAGTAAAGAAGAACCTTGAAAACAAACTTCAGTGCAGATTAACCCGTGTCTGTGTTGCAGCTGCTGGACGTGCATTAAAGACCAAGCGGGCAGAATATGAACTGGAGTTCCCAGGGGTTCAGCTGATCGATGATGAGATTCTCAATCGTCTGGAGGTAGGTGCGATCAGTAAAGCAGAAGAAGCCTTCGATGCTGAGAATGCTGCCGAGAACAGTTCCCGCCGCTTCTATCTTGCCGGTTACACGGTATGCCAGTATTATCTGGACCAGTATATGATGTCCAGTCTGAAGGATCACCGCGGAAGCCGGGTAAAAGTAGATCTGATCGCCACATTTTTGCCTGGTGAAGTTGTAGAAAGTCTATATACAACCATGAACAAGATCGGACTGGAGATTGCGAGCATCACATTGGAGCCGATTGCATCCATTAATGCATCCATTCCGGAAAATTTAAGACTGTTGAACCTGGTCATGGTCGATATCGGCGCAGGAACTTCAGATATCGCAGCCTGCACAGACGGAAGCGTGATTGGATACACTATGGCAACACTTGCCGGCGATGAGATAACCGAAACTCTCATGAAAAAATATTTGATTGATTTCAACACTGCTGAAAGTATGAAGTCAAGTCTGGATCAGAAAGAAGATTTTACATACACCGATATTCTCGGACTGGAGCAGAAGATATCTCACAAAGAGATCACTCAATGTATTCAGGAATCCATGAATGCATTGTGCAAGGAATTATCGCAAAAGATTCTCGAGATCAATGGTACAGCCCCTTCGGCTCTGTTCCTTGCCGGAGGAGGAAGCAAACTGATGGGATTAAAAGATGCACTTGCATCTACCCTGCAGATGGATCACACTCGTGTAGCCATTGCCGGTAACAACTTTAAAACCCATGCTTTTTCAGATGAATACAACCTGAACGATCCGGAATATGCAACACCTCTTGGAATCGCGATCTCTTCCGGGCTGCATCTTTTAAATGACGGATTCCGTGTAACCATGAATGGAAAACCGGCAAAACTGTTCCGAAGCGGAAGTTTTACCGCATTAAATCTCTTAATGATGAACGGTTACAGTTACTACGATATCATGGGACGCCCAGGCCTGAATCTGACCGTAACGCTGAACGGAAAAAGAAAAGTATTTTACGGAAAGGCTGCTCAGCCTGCTTCTCTTTTTATTAATAAAAAAGAAGGCAAACTCTCTGATGTGATTCACGCCGGTGATCAGATTGATTTCACTCCGGCTGTTGATGGTGTACCTGCTCATGCTTGTCTGGGAGATATCGAAGGAGCCTCCTCCAGTCTGGAACTGACCTTAAACGGAATGATCATGGATCTGGATACACCATTAAAAAACGGAGATGTCATCCTGATGACATCCGCCCCTGTGCAGAACAGTACACCGTCCATACCAGTCACCGAAGAAATCATTCCGGAAGTACAAGCCCCGGAACCAATGGAGCCTGCAACCCTGTCAGAAGAGTCCTTTGATCTTGAAGATACCTTCACCGAGGATGAAAACTCTGCAAATTCAGCACCCGAAAAAAAGAACCTTTCTTTTTTTCTAAACGGCTCTCCTCTTGAGCTTCCGGCCAAAGAGAGCGGAGAGCCTTATCGCCTGATGGATATGATTCAATATTCTGGTATTGATCTTAAACAGTTAAAAGGCAATGTCCGACTGACCATCAACGGAGCACCAGGCGCATTCCAGCATACATTAAAACAAAACGATGTAATTACGATTGTCGAGGAAGCACGCTAAATATTTGACGCAACCGTACGTTGTGTAGTATAATAATTTCCAACTTTAAACATTTATCGCAAAGTTAATTAAGGAGATTCCACATGGCAAAGAATCAGAATGGAAAATGGGGATTCTTTTTTAAAGGTCGGGACAACAGCGAATCCAAAAATGATGACGCGTTCTCTCCCGCAGAAGAATTCAGTGATTCCTCAGAAGAGTTAACGATATCAAGAAATTCAGAGGAAACACCAGCCACAGATGCTATAGTACCTTTTGATATGAATATACCGCAGGAAGATACAGATTCTCAGCAGTCTACAGTACCGGAACCTGTACCGGTATCCTCACTGCCGCTGACCCCTCCGGAGCCTGCACCAGTAAAGAAAAAACCGACTTTTGCCTATACATCCGATCCACTCCAGTTTTTGTATAATGTCTGGCTGGACGAAACAGATCAGGATGGTATCTCAGGTGATATTTCTGATTACATGACACATCATGCAGAACGGCCGGAAAATGATTCCCTGTATAATTTTGATGTAAACGTAAAACGTTTCTTCATGCAGGCAAGAATTGTTGCCAAAAAACGTCTGAATGACTACACAGCCGCACTTAGACGTGCAGTATCATCCGATACAGAACAGCCGGAATATTCTGCTCCGGCAGAACTGATTTCCTATATCACACCGGACGGCATGTTACTGCTTGTAGCTGTACTTCCTCCGATTGGAAAAGGACTTCACATTCAGGCTTCCCAGCTTACTGACTGTATCCAGACAGCCGGTGTCAGAAATGGTACATCCCGTGCTTTTCTGAAAAAAATCATTGATACGAAAAGTTACTTTACGATTTATCCTCTGGCAGTTGGAAATCCAGCAATCCCAGGCAAAGACGGAACGTTGATCGAGCGTTTTCCAAGAGGTTCCGAAGTAACTTACGGAGAGACCGATACTGGAAATATTGATTTTACATCCCGTAACTTTTTCAAAGAGATCAAGAAAAACGAGGTCATCTGCGACATTCTTCCTCCATCCAAAGGAACCAATGGTATTGATATTCGCGGAAAAGCGATTCTTGCAAAACCTGGAAAGGTCGCACGCATTCCTCAAGGCAAGAATACTGTAATCTCTGATGACGGCAAAGCACTGATTGCTGCAACTGACGGATATATCAGTTTCAGACAGGGTACTTTTCAGGTCATCCAGGTACTTGAAATTCATGGTAATGTAGATTTTTCCGTAGGAAATCTCAAATATCACGGTGGTATCGTTGTTCACGGCGATGTTCTGAACGGTTTTGAGATTCAGGCAGAAGGAGATGTCGTTGTTCACGGAGTTGTCGAAGCAGCACATATCACATCCGGCGGCAACATTATCATCCACAATGGTATGAATGGTAACTTTGAAGGCGAACTGAATGCAGCCGGTGATGTACGAAGTCCTTTCCTCGAGAACACACTGGTAAGTGCCGGAAAAGATGTCTATGCAGGCAGTATTATCTGTTGTGATGTATTCTGTGATGGTACCATCTACGCAAATTCCCGTATGGGTATTATCATCGGCGGAACATTGACCGCTATGCACGCCATCAAAGCCCGGATCATCGGCAACAAGGCTGGACGGAAAACCGAGCTGATTCTTGGTACTCTTCCACACGCAATCCGCGAAAAGGATGGTCTGGAAAAATACGAGAAAACGGTAGACGATACCATGAATCTCCTTGAGAAAAATATCACTTATTTAAAGAGCATTGAAAATTTATCCGATCAGAAAGCGAATGTATTAAAACAGCTGGAAGATCAATATCAGTTGTATCTTGCACAGAAAGAATCTCTGCAGCAGCGTCAGGAAGCAATTCTTCAGCAGCTTGATCTGGTCGAAGAAGCCGTGATTGAATGCAGAACCATTTATCCGATCACCAATATTACGATTCGAAGCGTATCTACCAAGATTACAGAAATAATCAAAGACGCCCGAATCACATTAACTGAAAATGGTGATATTGAAGTTACAAAATTACGTTAATCAAAACGAACCGGTGCAAAAGCACCGGTTCATTTTATGTATCTTTTATTTCATTTGAAAATATTTCTCACCATTCAGCAATGCCGAGAATTCCTCTGTCGGTACAGGTCTGGAAAAATAATATCCCTGTCCATAATCGCAGCTAAATTCTTTTAACAACGTAAACTCATTAAATGTCTCAATTCCTTCTGCAAGTGTACGGCTTCCTCCCAGCTCCCTGCACATCTGAATACTGTGTTTCAATACCGCACGGCTTTTCCTGTTATTCTCCATACCCATCACAAGACTTCTGTCAAATTTAATCTCATCAAAATGCATGGAAGAAAGCATGGAAAGATTGGAATAACTGCTTCCAAAATCATCCAACGACACAGAGAAGCCTTCGCCTTTTAACTCCCTGATCAGTTTTCGAAGGTATTCCTGTTCCATCTTACTGATACTTTCTGTTACCTCAATCGTTATCATAGATGTCCGTACACCACATTTGGTGCAAATATCTTTAATTGTTTTTACAATCTCCGGCTCTAACAATGTCATACGTGAAAAATTCACAGACACATGTATTTTATGTCCATGCACTTCCCAATCCCTGATCGCACGACACGCCGTCTCCAGCACAAAAAGATCCACATAGCGAATCACACCGGCTGATTCATAAAACGGAATAAATACTCCAGGCGGAACGATCTTGCCGTCATCACCTGCCTTACGCACCAATGCTTCTGCCCCTATGATCTGTCCACAGTGCAAATCAACCTGAGGCTGATAATAGACCATAAATTTGCCTTCCCGGATCTCCTGTACAATCTCACTGGCAATGCTCATACCAAGATCTTGATGATTACCTTTCAGCATCGAACTGTAATAGGTCTGTTTTTCTGCATACATCAATTCTGTTGTCTGCTGAATCTGTTCATTGATATCTATCTCACCACTTTTCCAGACACAACCTATAGACACATCACATACACGTTCTTCTTCAAAAGCTGTGCGCAGTTCCGAAACCTGTTTTTGGAAAATATCTTTCTCTACATCTTCATACAGTGCCATAAACTCATCTCCGCCAATACGGAAACAAATACACGAAATATGACTCTGCATAATCTGGGCAACTTTTTTAAGGGCCATATCACCATATTTTATTCCAAATTTTTCATTGACTGCTTTCAAACCATTGACACTTACATAGACAGTTCCCAACGTCTTGGGAATCTCGGTCTGATATCTTTGAAGAACCTGATTGTATCGGTTACGGTTCTGAAGACCAGTGAGTGTATCTGTATAGCTAAGATATTCCAACTCCTGGAACCAACGGCGTTTTTCCAGTTCCGTCAATACAAACTTGGAAGTTGAACGCAGAAGCATGGTATTGCCTCTGTCTTTTCTGGGGTTGTCAATTCCCATAAAACCACAGATTCCCTTATCGTTCACAAGAGGTGCTGCTATCAGACTTTGAATCCCCTGCATCTCTAAAATCTGATATTCCTGAGACTCAGGATCTACTTCTCCATTCAGGGAACTGATCGTAAATTCTCCGCGAGCCTTAAACATTTCAATCCAATTTGACACAATTTCCATAGGCAGTTCCTGAAGCTTGTCGATCTCTGCCTCCACTCCCGGAGCGCACCATTCAAATGTATTGCTTAATGTCTGTCTTTTATGATTGAACTCAAAAATATAGGCACGATCTGCCTGATAATACACACAAAGCGTCTCCAAAAATATCTCGATTGCTTTTATAATATCTTTTTCTTTGATCAACACGTTCAGACAACGAAACAGAATATCTTCCATACTGAGCTGTTCCAACACAACATGCTGTTCATCTCTTTGTACTGCATTATCTTTCGCAGTCCCTACACGCAGTCTGCGACCATTAGCGGTAAGCATCATATCGGAGATATCCAGCCAGCGATCCACTTTCTCACTGTATTGCTCCCAGCGATTCCTCTGACCTTCTAAAAACTCACAATTTGCACACAAGGTACAAGGAGTATCTTTTCCAAAAAGTACTTCATAGCACTTCTTCCCATGATACTCTGTCTGATCTTCAACACCGTACAACTTCATAGCACCTGCATTCATGTACAGCATCTCATAATTATCCAAATCACTGACATAGCCGGCTGCATTCGCAAGATCCATCAGCAAGGCATTGTAATCTATCTTATTCATGTATATTTCAGGCCCCCTCTTCCCTGTACCTGTTTTAATCCCCGTTTAACATCTGCATAGATTTTCTATGTTCAATCCCTTTCCTAATAACAAAAAGGGATAATGTTTCAGTATTGATTATACCAGAACAATATCCCTGTTTCAATGACCGTTTTTCGTGAAAACGGTAAATAATCATTTAAATTGTGTTTATTTATCCAATGTCTTCATCGTCGGGAAATCCTTCCCATTTATCTGTAACTCTGCATATCTCTGTATATGCCTACTTTTCAATGTTTCTTTTTGGATTCCTACTTATAATTCTACACATCTCTTTATAAGTGGTCGCAAATCGGTCGCACGTTGGTCGCAATCTCGCAACCCAGTTAAATACCGCTCTGAACAAGTTTCTGTTTTTGAAAATAGTCCTCAAAGTTGATAAGTTCAGCTTTTTTCAGATCCTTTGTTGCATCAGCATAAATCTGTAATGTTGTTTCTGCATCCGCATGTCCAAGAATCTCCTGCATAGCTTTAATATTCACTCCTGCTTCACACATTCTTGTTGTAAAAGTGTGTCTTAATGAATGATTACTGAAAGCCGGAAGAAGCACAGCATCCGTTCTGTGGTTATTGTCAAGAACTTCATAATTGCAATCTCTAATAATTCTCCGCAACGCTTTATTCAGCGTTCCTTGATGCTGAACATTTCCAAAACGATTGATAAAGATAAAATCTCTATATCCGTCTACTACCGCTTCACTTTTCAGACCGCATTCTTCTTGATATGCCTTTTCCATCACAAAAGCTTCTTTAACCTTTGGTAGCATCGGAATAATTCTCTCTCCTGCCTTTGTCTTAGGTGTATTGATTGCAAAAATCTGTCCTTGTTCTGTTCTGGTGCTATAATAAACCAATGTGTGATTAACGCTAATCGTTTCTTCTTCAAAATCGATATCACACCATCTAAGACCTGTAATCTCTCCAACACGCATTCCTGTCCACAGCATAACTATAAAAATAGGATACCATCTGTGATACTGCCCTTGCTGATTCAAGAAACTTTCAAATAACTCCTGCTCCGGAATTGTTAATGCCCTTCTTTTATCTTCATCCAAGTTATGAGCCTTTTTAAGTTCCTTTAACGCATTATCCGATGGATTATATCTCAGATAATCATCCTCCATGCCAAGTTCTAACACTTGATGCAAAACAGTATGTACATTATCTATTGTGTTAACCTTCACATGTCTTTCATCCGCAAGATAATTATAAAAACCTCTTACATCTGTACGCTTTAAATCCACAAGCTTATTTTTACCAAATTCCGGCTCAACAAACTGCGTATACATGTATTGATAATTTTTAAATGTATTATCTTTCAATCCGCGCTTAAGCTGTACCCAAGTATAATACAAATCATTGATGGTAAGATTGTTTTTATCTGCTCTGACGCCATCCAAAACATCCCGAAGCACATCCAATTCCTTTTCTCTCAATTCTTCAAGAGTGGGCGCACTTATAGAATGTCTTTTGCCACGCTTATCTCTCCACTTAAACTCATACGTTCCGCTTGTTCTCTGGTATTCTCCTTCCTTCAAAACCCGATTTTTATTATCCTTGCGTCTCTCTACTGCCATGGCTATTTCTCCTTTCATAACAACAAAGAGAACACGCCCAACCACATTATAGTCTGCCATGTCCCCTTTGTCCATTAAAAAATCACATTTTCAATAAATCAAATCGAAAACATATTCTCCAAGTATGTCTCTAATAATTTACGCTTGATTAGTCTCTTGCTACCACACCAAATAACAAACGGACAATTCTTCTCATTTGTCATATCACGCAATTTGTTAATTCCTATTCCAAAATATGCAGAAGCTTCACCAAGCGTCAAATTAGCCTTTTCCCATAACGGTACATATTTTTCTATTACAAATCACTCCTCTCAATCAAACGGCAATTTTACATTATCATCAACTTCCATAAATTCATCCCTACTAAAATATGCGTCTACCGAATCGTATCCTGTAACGAATCCATCTTTCCCATAAACAATCACTTTATGGATTCTTCTGAGAAATGCTTCCCACGATTCTTTATCTTCCCTTTGTATTTCATAATACTGTCGTTCCAATTCCCAATTTGACACGATATAAATTTTGTTATAACAAGCAAATTTGTTTGCAAATCGACTCGGCAATTCCAACGGATATATATCGCAATATAAAAGCATATCTTTTAATTTCAATGATGATCTAAATTCATCAAAGCAAATAACTGGCTGACAATTATATCCATCAAACGGATGCAGATAGTCTGTTACACGATATACATTTGAATATCCATTCTTTTCAAATACTCCTCTGGTTTTTCCAGTTCCTGTTGCACCACTAATATATACTACCTCTAAATCGAGTCGAACTGTCTCTTTATATTTTTCTGTTAATATTGTCGTTCTCACTTTATCTAACTTGTCAATCTGCAAGATGTAATCTTGATTATTTGCAATTATCTCTGCATTTGTCATATTATCCTTAACCATTTGATACAGTTCGGACATATCACTTCGTTTTCCTTTAGTATCTGGTGGTTGACTTCCATATTCTTCAAAAGTACCTTCTATTTTCTTTTCCTGCTTCTCTTCATCTAATTCCCATTTACCAGACTTTTTTATGTAATTTACGTTATCTGACACAGTACCTCTGCACTTTTCTATATGCGCTTCTGGAAAGTATCTTTTTACCATGCTAAATCGTACCCTTGATGAAAATACTACAAAAATATGAGTATGAAAATGTGAACCTTCTTCATCTGCCATACAAAAATACAGTATTGTCTTGAAATTATTTCTAAAGATATCAATTATCTTTTTATGATCATATCCCTTTTCCAATGGAGCATTTATTGTCAACTGATACATATATGATTGAGTGTCTATTTTACCACCTCCTGTTTATTCTGTTCATATTTATGAACATCGCAAAGTCCCTTTACTTACAAGCATTACACCTGTTTGTGCATGTCTGGGTAATACTAAGCCAGCCATATTTTCCCTGATCTTGCACTCCCTTACGGGAGTGCAGACAGGGAAAGAATATTCTTACTTTTTCGTTAGCACTTGCTTTATATGTTTTTTCCAATCAATCATGTTACTAACCTTCGGAATTGCTACTTCATATAACGGATGCCCATCTGCTAACATACATCCTTCTCCCCTATGATATATTTTATCTGGAATATCTTCTCCTGCAAAAAGCATACCTTTTTGTTCTCTAGACATCCGACCCATTGCCAAAATAACCATGAATGAATCTCTTGAACCATTCGCAAACAAGCTGGCATCTGCACGTTGCGTTACAATCCAAATTCCACATTTGATTCCTCTTCCTAGCATTAAGATTTCCGCTATTGCATTTGCCATATCAGATGCTTTTTTGCTTTTCTCTCGCTTATCTATTGCACTAAGATAGCTGTAGCATGCAGGGTATTCATCGAAAATCAGCATCATTCTTTTACGACTATTTCGTTCCTGTCTTTTCCGACAAAATTTCTCATAATATTCCATGACACCTTCATAGCACTCATTCCCTTTAAAGTAATGCTCATATCCATCCAAAAACTCAAAGTCCTCAGAATATTTAAAATCCAATATGTATAGTTCAATCTCTGGGCTATCCTGCAAGAGCATTCCTAAAAGATATAGTAATCCATACGATTTACCAGAACCGCTTCCTCCGGTTAATAATACATTGGGATGCGAATCAATACTTATCTCTATGGGAGTGGGAATTTTACTTCCCTCTCCCATCTTAAATCCCCATCTCATACAATTACCTATCCCATTTTGCATCTGGTACACTATTGTCCGTAGACAAACTCTGTTGATTCATTCTTTTCTGTCTAAGATATCCTGCATACTGCGGACTATACATTACAACTTGAATCAGAAAACAATTATCTATATCTTCAATTACATCAATGTATATAGCATCATAAATGTTTCCATAAGCATCTATAAACTGTTCCATACCTAAGGTCGGAAAATCCCCTGCTTTTATCTTACGAGATATATCATTCTGGAGTATTCTCTCAAACTCCCTCAATTCATTCTTTTCATACCTTGTTCTAATATCTGCTTTGGATAATCTGAATTGGAAAAAACAAATGTTATTCGAAATCGTATAATGTCGCTCTACAACTTCAATTTCCTCAAACACTCGGGGGATTACTCCCCCGATACTCTCAGCTGATGTTTTAAGTGTCTGGTATAGAATATTTCTTACTGTCGGATAGGCTCTATTTGCCTGATCTACCAATTCTTGCATCTCTACAGAGACAGTATTCATAGAAACATTATTAGAATCGAGTTTTGATTTAACCCAAGAGTACAACCATATTATTGCCAGGGCAATGATAACGATATCCATGTGGTAGACTAATAACCACTCAAACAGTCTATACATACAATATCCACTTACTCCAATTCCAGTAAGTGAAATTACCCAAAGGACTACAACCATAAATACATTATTTTCCGATTTGTATTTCTCATATCCTTTCCAGAACCACTTAATAGGATACACAAGCATTGACAGTAACATTTTAACAAACCACATTATGCCACCACTTCCACCGCAGATGCCGTACAAGATAGCATATAATCACCTCCGTTTGAACGGTAGAACTTTCCTGTTAAGTTCTTGAATTTAACCTTAACCGTTCCACCATTCTGAGCAATTAACTCAGCAGTCAACGGATGTTTTTCACCTGCCACCTTAACCATAATCTTTTCATACTTATTATTCGGCATAACCGCTTCCACCTTCTTATGCGTCTGCTTTTCGGTTCTTTTGCCATCTGCGTATTCATACCCATCTGAAATTCCTACAGCCAAAGCACTACCATCATTTACTCCTGCAATCTGTTCTGCAGTTAACTTAATATCTGTAACTCTAATCATATTTTCCTCTTTCTACTGGGGAGTAAAACTCCCCAGATTTAATCTATACTTTCAGTAACCGTTAGAATCTCGCAGCAATCGACCGACTCAGCGAGATATAATTTTCTCTACAGTAATTTCTAATGTAAAGAACCTTATCTACAATTTCATCATACTCAACAGATTTACTCGAAAGCTTGTCAGCTTTATTCCAAAGCTGTTCTAATTTTTTTTCGATTTCTGTTACAGTCATCTTAGAAATATCCATTTATCATCCCCCCTTTCTTTTTTACTAATCTATAACTTCATGGGCAAGACCGTACGCTTCTTACCTCTTTTTTTATACTCTTATTCAAATCCCAAAATTCCATTTCAAATCTCTCTGTTGATTTTTTTCTATGTACATGCTATCATCTCTATAAAGGACGTAACCTTTGATATCTTGCATAGATTATTTTCTATGCTTATGATAACACATAGATTTTATTCAGTCAACAAGTAAAGGAGCTTTTTATGACAAAATTATTTTCCAATCTCAAAATCCTATGTGAGAAACGAAAACTTTCCATTGCTGCTTTAGAAAAGGAACTCGGATTCTCTACTGCAAGCCTTGCAAAATGGAAGGATTCCTCTCCCCGAATTGACAAAGTTCAAAAAGTAGCTGAATATTTTGATATTTCTATTGACTATTTAGTAAATGGTTCTCTTTCCGAACAGTATTCTCTCGATGAAAGCTTTGCTAACTCTTTACTCCAAAAGACCCTTTCAAAAAAGCTATTATGGTCAAATATAAAAGACAGCAATATTGAATATATCATCACGCAATACCAATTTGGGCAAGACGATAAATTCGATAATCCAGCTCCATCTCGCTATGAATTTCAGCAAGCCTTTTATTTCAAAAGTGAAAATTATTACGTTATTAGCCTTTTATACGCCGGTTATACCAAAGACGATAATCCACCATACAAAAATCATTATCGGATTTGCTTATTGAATGACACCACCAAAGAAATAACTATAAATAGTCCATCTAATATCGAGCAAAAATTATACGAAACAATTTATTCTATTCTTTACGAAGAACCAAAGAAACAAGCGAGTAATCAATTTATGACTGATTTTATCACTCAAATTCTTTAACTGAATATTACATGCTACAGTGAATGCCTTTCATAAATTTAGACAGTACATAAAAAGCAGGAATCCTCGAAAATAAATTCCTGCTTTTATTACTTTAAATATTCAATGATTGAACTGTATATGCTTCATACATTTTACAGTGCTCAGCGGTCACTATTCCACTTTCAGGCATTCAAATAATGATTCTCAACGGTCGAATAGCACAATCCTTAATCCGAGTCAATAGCAAGGGCTAAAGCCGGCATAAATGCCCCATTGACACGGTTTCGGACTGTACTTATATGCAATCAAGCAGAATAAAGCATTATTCTGCTATCACCAAATTTACTGACCGTTTAGAAGCAGAATGCAGCCATTTAGCTTCGCCATATGCACTTCATTCATTCTACAAAGTCTAACAGACATTGATGCATTTCAGAGCGAATGTTTCAAAACGCTAAATTATCTATTTAATCTCGTGGCTGGATTACAACGGTATAATACTTCGCAGCTCGCTTTAGTATCGAGTTTGCTGAGACCTCTTCATTTAAGATCATTGATGCCTGGCTGTTTCGTCCTCTCTGACAACATACAATGGATTTCTCTCCTGCATAAATTATTAGTCACCAAAAATTTAACCGTATAACCCCAAAATTCATAAATTAAATATTGAATCTCTGTATATAATGTGATATACTTTATTCATAAATTAAAAAACGAATCGGAGTATCATACATGGCAAAGGAAACAAAACAGCAGATTATCGAAAGATTAGAAAAGCAAGTACAACTGTATCTACAAGCATGCAATGAACAGGTCAAAGAAATCAACGAGTTAATGGAACAAAAAGATACGGATTTCCAAAATAGTAGTTTATATATCCAAATGAAAAGAGATATAGACACATTAAATATGCGTATACAAAGTTTAGAACGAGAAAATAAGAAGTTAAAAAATCCACCCAAAATTAGAAATGAACGAAATGCAGGAAGAAAACCCAAAATGAGAGATGAGCAGAAATATCAAATTAAGCAAATGTATAAATCAGGCATGAGCATGAAGCAAATTTCTGAGACATTAGAATGTAGTGTAGGTTTGATACACAAAATAATTCACGAATTAAATAGTGAATACGAGTCATAGGTGTTCTATGACTTTCTTATTTATCTGATTGTTTTTTATTTTTCAAATATTCCTTTAATACCAGATTGATATATTGGCTTAATGATCTATCATCCTTTTCAGCCAAATATTTTACTTCTTCAATAATGTCTGTATCAATCGTAATGCTAATTTTAGCTTTCAACGGTTTCATAATTTTCCCCTTTTGAAGATACTATAACATTATATCCGATTATATATTGATATATCGTACAAAGTAGGATAAAGTAGGATTCGGAAGAATTTTTAGATGCCTAATTATTATTCCAATGTTCCAAGGATGCATAAAACATCAAAAATCAAGAGATGATGATTAACCGTACAACCGCGTCGTTTGGAAGCTACGATTGCTATAGAAACGTTTATAGGGGTTATATACCATTTTTTGAAGATTACTCCAATAAAATATGTATAAAACGGTTCTCAAAGCAGTTAGTAACATCATAGGAGCTTCAAAAAAGATCGTATATTGAGTATGAAAAGAATTTTTATATTTTTTTGCGTATGTATTCTTAGTTATAGACTGTTTTATTCACATAAGGTAGAAGTAAAGCATTCTTTCTCCACATCATTTGATAATGCAAATATTGAACGTATCACAGTAATTCTCAACCAACCATTTTTGTATGACGAGGATAAGATCGAAAAAGAGATTATTGAACGGTATTATAAGAACAGTTTTAATGAGATTAAATTTACACACAACCATGAACTATTGAGCAAACTATATGTTACTGTTTATCTGACAAAGCATGATTATAGAAATAACAAGATTGCATTTGAAATAGAACATAGCAAGCAAATTATACACTAGTACATCGAATATTAAGTTCCTGATTTAAAAATATCTCTGAAAATATTGATAATTCCATTCATATAAGAAGTATAAATATATCAGAAACTTAATTTACAATGTACTAGATACATAACAAGCGGTTAGACTCCTTAAAATCTAACCGCTTACTTTTATGAGCATGCTCTCTTTATAAATTTTGGTCGCAAATCAGTCGCAATTTCTGACTTCCAATTCCACGATTCCCTATAAATAAAGGCTTTATTTGTCTAATGTCTTCATTGTCGGGAACAACAGCACATCTCTGATCGCCGCACTGTCTGTCAGCAGCATACAAAGTCTGTCAATTCCATATCCGATACCACCTGTAGGCGGCATACCCAGCTCCAGCGCATTCATGAAGTCTTCATCTGTTGTGTTGGCTTCATCATTACCCTGAGCAAGCTGCTCCTCCTGATCTTTGAAACGCTCTCTCTGATCAATCGGGTCATTCAACTCGGAGTAAGCATTCGCCATCTCCCATCCGTTCATGAAGAACTCAAAACGCTCTACATACTCTGGATTCTCCGGTTTTTTCTTGGTCAGCGGAGAAATCTCGATCGGATGATCCATAACAAAGGTAGGCTGAACCATGTGATGCTCACAGAACTCTTCAAAGAACAGGTTCAGAATATCGCCTTTCTTATGACGCTCTTCGAATTCTACATGTTTCTCTTTTGCAATCGCTCTTGCTTCTTCCAGAGTGTGAATCTCATTCCAGTCAACACCTGCATATTTCTTTACCGCATCTACCATGGTAATACGCTCGAACGGTTTTCCAAGATCCATCTCGATACCATTGTACACAATTTTTGTAGTTCCAAGAACTTCCTGTGCTACATAGCGATACATATTCTCTGTCAGATCCATCATACCATGATAATCCGTATATGCCTGATACAGCTCCATCAGAGTGAATTCCGGATTATGTCTGGTATCCAGACCTTCATTACGGAATACACGACCAATCTCATACACACGCTCCAGACCGCCTACGATCAGTCTCTTCAAGTATAACTCAAGAGAAATACGAAGCTTAAAATCCTCATCCAGTGCATTAAAATGAGTCTCGAATGGTCTTGCTGCTGCTCCTCCTGCATTCGCTACGAGCATCGGAGTCTCAACTTCCATAAATCCCTGTGCATCCAGGAAATTACGGATCGCACGAATGATCTGAGAACGTTTGATAAAGGTATCTTTTACTTCCGGATTCATGATCAGGTCTGTATATCTCTGACGATATCTCAGATCTGTATTAGTCAGACCATGATATTTCTCCGGAAGTATCTGAAGACTCTTGGAGAGAAGAGTTACTTTTCCTGCATGAATAGAAATCTCTCCGGTCTTGGTTTTAAATACTTCACCCTCAATACCGATGATATCACCGATATCGTACTTCTTGAAATCCTTATAAGACTCTTCGCCTATGCTGTCTCTTGCAACATAAGACTGAATATTGCCTTTCAGATCCTGAATATTACAGAAGGAAGCTTTACCCATTACACGCTTCTGCATGATACGGCCAGCCACACGGACAGTCTGTCCTTCCATGGTCTCAAACTGATCTTTCACATCTGCACTGTGATTTGTCACATCGTATTTTGTGATCTGAAACGGGTCCTTTCCTGCTGCCTGCAGTTCTGCCAGTTTCTCACGGCGAACCTTTAACAGCTGATTCAGATCCTGTTCCTGTACATTCTTAACCTCTGCCACTGTTTTCACTCCTTAGTTTGCTCTGTGAATACCAAGCACCTTGTACTGAATCGTACCTGCCGGTGCTTCTACATTAACTACATCTCCGACTCTTGCTCCCATCAGAGCTACTCCAATTGGAGACTCATTGGAGATCTTCCCCTGAAGGCTGCTTGCCTCAGAAGAACCAACGATTTTATACTCTTCTTCTTCGTTATACTCAATATCCAGAACACGTACCAGACATCCGATATTGATTTTATCAAGATCAACCTCTTCATCCAGAACAACTTCTGCGTTCTTTAATATTTTCTCAATCTGCTCAATTCTTGCCTCAATGTCACGCTGCTCATCTTTTGCTGCATCATACTCAGCATTCTCAGACAAATCGCCCTGCTCTCTTGCCTCTTTGATCTTCTGAGCAATCTCTCTTCTCTGATTTACCTTCAGATCCTGCAGCTCATCTTCCAGTTTCTTTAAACCTTCATAGGTAAGAATATTCTTTTTTTCTGCCATCCTCTACACCTTCCAATCTGTTCAACAGCCGCTAAAGGGCCTAGTATCCTCATAATGCACCGTATTATAACTTACCGCCGAAACAATGTCAAGGTGCTTTTCCCAGTCCTCCAGATAAAGCACCAGATTCCCCGGCATATGTTGATTCAAAACCGGTTCCAACAACACAATCAAAAGACCCGTGTGTTCCATTGCCTCTTCTGCCAGCTCTTCAAAGGACTCTCTTCTGCTGGTAACAAGATACAGCAGATTCAGATCTTTCATTAACAACTCTATGATTTGTCCTATCTGATACGCCGGCCGCTCTTCATAATCGACCAGTGTCAGTTCCAGTTTTTTCAATGGTATTCCTTTTGACCTGCGAAACCAGGTCACGATCTGCGGAACTTTCTTTATATATAAGAAGAAACTTTTCTGTTCTTCCGGTTTTCCAATCTCTTCTTTTTGTGCTTTTTTCTTCCAAAGCAAGCGTAGTCTGTGTAAAAACCCCATCCATTTACCCTCTCTGTACGCTTACTTCAATATATGCCAGAGACTGCAGATCAAATGCTTCAATTCTTCCAAAGTCTCTATTTCATTTACCTTTGCCCTTAACCTGGCGGAATTGGGATAACCTGCCGTATACCATGCCACATGCTTTCTCATCTCCCGCATTCCAGTATAGACACCTTTATATTCTACTTGAAGCTCTGCATGGCGAAGAATCATCTCTTTCACTTTTTCCAGCGAAGGTCTTTCTTCCTTTTCCCCAGTCTCCATCCAATGAAGAATCTGATGAAAAATCCACGGATTTCCCTGTGCACCTCTTCCGATCATAATTCCATCACAACCAGTCGTTTCCAGCATTATCTCCGCTGCTTCCGGTGATACTACATCTCCATTACCGATCACAGGAATCTTTACCGCTTCTTTGACCTGACGGATAATATCCCAGTCTGCCTTTCCATGATAATACTGCTCTCTTGTTCTTCCATGTACCGCTACTGCTGCCGCTCCGCATTGTTCTGCAATCCTTGCAATCTCCACAGCATTCACATGCTCATCGTCAAATCCCTTACGAATCTTCACAGTCACCGGTTTTTTGATTGCGTTTGCAGTCTTTTCCACGATCTCTCCCACCAGCCGGGGATTCTTCATAAGCGCAGACCCTTCACCATTCCCTGCCACCTTGGGAACCGGACATCCCATATTGATATCCAGAATAGAAAAAGGTCTTTCTTCAATCCTTTTTGCCATCTCACTGATGATATCCGGATCAGAACCAAACAGCTGTAAAGATACCGGCGGTTCCCGGTCATCAATCTTCAACAGGCTCTCTGTATTCTTGTTTTTATAATAAATCGCTTTGGCACTGACCATTTCCATACAGAGAAGTCCTGCTCCCTGTTCCTTGCATAGCAGACGAAACGGCAGATCTGTCACTCCGGCCATCGGTGCAAGAATAAGATTATTTTTGAGTGTCACATTTCCAATCTGCAGTGTCCGAATCATTCCATATCCTCACCCAGGAAAAATACTCGATAATAGAGCTCCAATGCCCTCAGCAATTCTTCTTTTTCCCTCTGAATCTGACGAATCTTCAGTTCACTTCCAATCTCATCGTAGAGAAGATCGCCTTCATCTGCCGATACCTCAAGCATCAATTCTCCATTCTCATCATATGCCAGAGTCAGGATTCCTCCCACATCTTCCGTAAACAATACGCACATAATCTTCAGCTCATCCTGAATCTGAGATGGAAGTGCTTTAAAATCTTCATTCAGATAATATTTCTGCTCATAGGCATTCGCACCGCAAAGCACAACTCTTTCCTGATACATTGTTTATCACCTCTATACATAACCATAAAGTCCGCGCACTGATACTTCGCCGGCATACACACAGACCGTCTCTCCAGTCTCTTTTTGAACAACCAGTTCACCTATCTTATTGATTCCATGTGCAGTACCCACATATTCATTGCCTGGTTCCAATACACGAACCTGACAACCCACATTCACACAGACTTCATTATATTCTTCATACAGTCCAGACAGATCTTCTGTCTCTGTAAACACTTCATAAAGTTCTTCAAAAACATCCAAAATACGGGCAATCAACTCTTCCCTGGAGATGTCCTTCCCAAGCTCCGTCTTCAGCGATCCTGCATGAATCAGTTCCTCTGAAAATTCCATCTGATTAACATTGATCCCAGTGCCGATCATCACATCATAACTGTCATCTGTTTTCATTATCATCTCTGTCAGGATTCCACAGACTTTTTTCTCATTCACAACGATATCATTTGGCCATTTAATCTTTGCCGCCAAACCGGTCAAGTCACGAATTCCTCTGACCACTGCCATCGCCATCAGAAGTGTCAGCTGAGACGCACGCTCTTTACGAATCTCCGGTCGAAGAAGCAGAGTCATCATCACATTTACTCTCTTCTCGGTCTCCCAGCTGCGTCCCCGTCTTCCTTTTCCACAGGTCTGCTCTTCTGCCACGATCAAAGTTCCATGCTCTGCCTGTTCTGCAATGCGCCCCGCATACAGATTCGTAGAATCCACACATTCCAGACATATGCCGGAACGTGCCAGCCACCGGGTATTCATCCTGCTTTGTATGTCTTCTATCCTCAATCTGGACCTCCCCAACCAAACACTGAAAACACCATGCCTGCAGCCATCAAAAGCGTCAAAATCAGCAGAATAATACCGGCAAATCTGCGCCTGTGTCTCCATTCATAGATACATCCTGACAGATACATTACCATTCCAAGCAGAAAAGTAAACGGCACACAGATGTCACGACACTCCTGGTTCGCCCCAATATAAAATCCCAATGCCAGAATTGCCAGGCTCAGCCATACAGATACCACTTTATACTTCTCTACCAGAAATTTCATTTTTCTATCCCTCTTTTATTATGCACCCAAAGTCGCTGCCATCACCGCTTTGATCGTATGCATACGGTTCTCTGCCTCATCGAACACCACTGACTGTGCCGACTCAAATACTTCATCTGTCACTTCCATTGCATCCAGATTGAACTTCGCACTGATCTCTCTTCCAATCGTTGTTTTCAGATCATGGAATGCCGGCAGACAATGCATAAAGATTGCTTTCTCTCCTGCATTTTCCATAACTGCTTTGTTTACCTGATACGGAAGCAGTTCTTTGATACGTTCTGCCCACACATTATCCGGCTCACCCATAGATACCCACACATCCGTATAGATCACATCTGCATCTTTGGTTGCCTTTGTCACATCTTCTTCCAGTGTGATCTTCGCGCCGCTTTCTTTTGCAATCTTCTCACAGATCTCCACCAACTCCGGCTCCGGCCAGTATCTTTTCGGTGCACACGCCGTAAAATCCATGCCCATCTTTGCACAGGTCACCATCCAGGAATTACCCATATTGTAACGGGCATCTCCCATATAAACTACTTTTACCTTTAAGGTTCCCAGATGTTCACGAATCGTCAGAAGATCTGCCAGCATCTGAGTCGGATGAAATTCATTCGTCAACCCATTCCATACAGGAACACCTGCATGTTTAGCCAGTTCCTCCACAATATCCTGTCCATAACCACGATACTCAATGCCTTCATACATTCTGCCAAGCACTCTTGCGGTATCCGCAATGCTCTCTTTTTTTCCAATCTGAGAACTCGCCGGCTCCAGATAAGTCGTTCCCATCCCAAGATCATGCGCTGCAACTTCAAAAGAACAGCGGGTTCTTGTACTGGTCTTTTCAAAGATCAGTGCCACATTCTTTCCGCGCAGAGTATCTACCGGTATTCCCTGTTTTTTCTTTGCTTTCAATTCTGCAGCCAGATCCAGCAGATATAAAATCTCTTCCTGTGTATAATCCAGTAATTTCAAAAAATGTCTTCCTTTTAAATTCATACCCATATCCCTCCGAACAAATTAAAATGGGCTGGCGTCTTCTGCGTCAGCCCCTGTATCCTGTATTTTATACCGTTTTTCAGTCTTTTGCAACCTCTGTTGCTGCAGTTACCAGACCAGCAAGCTTCTGTATCTCTGACGGAATAATGATCTTGGTAGCCTGACCGTCTGCTGCTTTTGCAAATGCTTCCAGGCTCTTAAGCTGAATCACAGCTTCATCTACTCCAACCTCTTTCAGAAAACGAAGACCGTCTGCATTTGCCTGCTGTACCTTTAAAATAGCTTCTGCCTGACCTTCTGCTTCTTTGATCATCTTTTCCTTCTGAGCCTCTGCTCTTAAAATTGCTGCCTGTTTCTCTGCCTCCGCATCCAGAATCGCAGATTCCTTCTTACCTTCTGCTACCAGAATCGTAGATTTTTTCTCACCTTCAGCAATCAGGATTGCCTCACGACGTTCACGTTCAGCTTTCATCTGCTTCTCCATCGCATCCTGAATCGCTGCCGGAGGAATGATATTCTTAAGCTCCACACGATTGACCTTGATTCCCCAAGGGTCTGTTGCTACATCCAGAGACGCACGCATCTTTGTATTGATCGTCTCACGGGACGTCAGTGTTTCATCCAGTTCCAGATCACCGATGATGTTACGAAGTGTCGTTGCTGTCAGATTCTCAATTGCCATGATCGGATTCTCCACACCGTATGCAAACAGCTTTGGATCTGTAATCTGGAAAAATACAACTGTATCGATCCGCATCGTAACATTATCCTTAGTGATCACTGGCTGTGGTGCAAAATCCACAACCTGCTCTTTTAAAGTAACTCTTCTTGCCACACGGTCAATCAGCGGTGCTTTAAAATGCACACCAACTCCCCAGGTACCATTATAGGCACCCAAACGCTCCATAACCAGTGCTGTTGCCTGCGGAACGATCTTTACGCAGGATGCAAGAATGATCAATACGATCAGTAAAAATACACCAAGTAAAATAGCTGTCATTTATTTGTCCTCCTTTATCTCTTCCACCATCAGCTTCACACCCTCAATCGCACAGATTCTGACCTTACTTCCCTTTGCAATGATATAGGAATCATCTGTTGCTCTTGCTGTCCAGCTGATGTCTGAAATCACTACTTCTCCGCATTGTGCCAGATTATTGATCTCACCGGTCACAATAGCCGTTTTCCCAATCAAACTGTCCGCATTGGTCTTCGTCCGGTTCGTATTCAGCCACTTCATCGCAGCTGGTCTGGTACCTATCAAAAGTACCAGTGACAATCCGAGGAAAATCACCGTCTGCACAGTCGCATTCGCTCCCAGTAACGTAACAGCAAATGCTGCCAGCGCACCTCCTGCGAACCAAATGGTGGTGAGTCCCATCGTCATGATCTCAATGACCAGAAGTAAAACCAGAAGTCCAAGCCAGATGATAGCCGAATTTACAGTCATCATGATATCTTACCCCCATTCTTCTTAATTGTATCCATTATACACTATTCCAATTCTCATGACAACGAAAGGATTTCTTAAGACATTCTTCGTCAAAATGCTTATATAATTTGACAATCCCTCTTTCAATTTGTATAATCGTATACACGAGGGCAATTTAAAACTGGTAATTTTGACAAAGAAAGGAGAATGAAATATGTTTACAATTACAAATGGTTTTACATTTATTGCGTTTCTTATGTTTTTGGCCGGTGGTCTGCTGGCTCTGGAAAAATATACAAAGTGGAAAGTATTCAACGTAGTACCTCCGCTGGTATGGATCTATGTCATCAATATGATCCTCTGTACAATGGGTGTATTCAGCTCTGAGGGATGTTCCACTGCATACTCCAACTTGAAGAACAACCTGCTGTACGCAATGATCTTCGTTATGCTGCTTCGCTGCGATTTCCGCAAGCTTGCAAAATTAAGCGGACGTATGATCGCCATCTTCCTTGGATGTTCTGCAACTCTGGCAATCGGTACCATCATCGGATACCCGATCTTCAAAAATGCTCTGGGCGGCGGAGAGACAACCTGGGCAGCTGTTGCTGCTCTGTATGCTTCCTGGGTTGGCGGAAGCGCAAACATGGCAGCTATGCAGGATGCACTTCCAGTGGATGCCGGTGCTTACGGATGTGCACTGGCACTGGATACTGTATGTTACTCTGTATGGATTGCACTGCTGCTTCTGGCAGTTCGCTATGCAGACAAATGGAATAACGCTACTAAAGCTGATACATCCAAGCTTCAGGCAGTTGCCGATGCAGCAAACGCAGAGGTAGCAAAAGAGAAAAAAGCTGCTAAAGCTGCTGACTGGATCTTCCTCATTGGTCTGTCCCTGATCGTATCTGCTCTGAGTCAGACTATCGGTGTTTCCATGAAAGACGGACTGACTGCCATCGGACTTCCAATGTTCGACAAGGGAACCTGTACCACCGTATTTGTTACCGTACTGGGTCTGGTATGTGCCATGTCTCCGCTTGGAAAGCTTCCGGCTGTAGAAGAACTGTCCAGTATCTACCTGTACGCGGTTGTATCCCTGTTGGCATCTCAGGCTGCGCTGACTGACCTGATCTCTGCTCCAATGTGGATCGTATATGGTTTCTTTATTCTGGTAATCCATGTAGTTCTGATGTTTGTTCTGTCCAAGTTCTTCCACTGGGATCTGTGTATGGTATCTACCGCATCCCTGGCAAACCTTGGTGGTTCTGCATCTGCTCCGATCGTTGCTACCGCATATGATGCTTCCTATGCAGGTATTGGTGTATTGATGGGTGTACTTGGTGCTGCAATTGGTAACTTCTGCGGACTTGGTATGGGTGCAATCTTACATATGTTTATATAAGATATATACTGATTGAAACTTCAAAAATCCCCGCTCCCTCTGTTTGGGGCGGGGATTTTTGTCTAAGAGGCTGTTATGAGAAAAAATAATATGTTCCGTTATCTGAATACGGGACTTCCAGAAGACATCCTGCGTCACAAGCTCTGCGGAGATTTTGACCGTGCAGTACGTCTGATCGATCAAAGACTTTCCATGGATCATGTACCCGATGCCCTCCGTGCATGCCTGACTGTCCAGCGTGAGATGATCCTTCGTCTGCCGGAGGATTATCCATATACAAGATCAGATGCTTTATCTATCCTAAGACAGCATATTTCAGATTTTTCAGAAGAGGAATTCGATGAACGTGTAGATGCCGGCAAGATTGGCTGGATCTACATCCATGGAGAGATGCATTATTTTAACCGCTTTTTCCAGACCATGTGTAAAGCAGAACCGGCTTTTGCAGTCCGTGCCGGAGTACATCTGCCTGGTGTGGAAAGTGCAGGAAAGGGTTCCACCGAAGAAGGACGTCTGGATCGATGTGCACGGATCATGAAAGAACAGGGAAAGATCAGCAACCGCATCTGTATCCGTGAAAGTGTCCGCATCAAAGACAAACATTTTACAAAAGGCATGTTTGCGCGGGTACATCTTCCCCTTCCGGCTGCCTGTGAACAACAGAGCGATATTCTGATTGAAAACGTATTCCCTGCGGGCGGACAGATTGCCCCGGAAGATGCTTTGCAGCGAACCATCTGCTGGGAAGTATGGATGCAGGAGAATCACGAATTCTATGTAGAATATTCCTACACGCACACTGCTCACTGGCACGATACCGAACAGATGCAGGCTTCCCCAGATCAACCGGACTTCCATACACAGGAAGAGCCCCCGCATATCGTATTCACGCCATATATCCGGGAATTGACCGCATCTTTGACAGAAGGCATTACTGATCCATTAGAAAAAGCACGAAGGTTCTATGATTTTATTACATTAAATATGAAATACACCTTTATGCCGGCATATTTTGGTCTGGAAAATATCGCTGAAACCTGTGCAAGAAATTTTACCGGTGACTGCGGTGTATTTGCTCTTTTATTCTTAACCTTATGTCGATGTGCTGGTATCCCTGCATGCTGGCAAAGCGGATTGACTGCTGAACCGGATTTCTGCGGCGGCCATGACTGGGTACGCTTTTATATCGCACCATACGGCTGGCTCTATGCTGACACTTCTTATGGAACTGCCGCAGTAAGAGTCCAGAACGAACAGCGCCGCAGATTCTACTTCGGCAATCTGGATGCCTACCGTATGGTAGCAAACAATGCTTTTCAGGCTCCATTTACGATCGACAAAGATCACTGGCGCGCTGATCCTTACGACAATCAGGTCGGAGAGATTGAGACCTCTGACAGGGGACTTCGATACGAGGAATATGAACGCAGCAAAGAGGTATTGTCGTGCATAGAATTATCTTGAAATGATTGAGTTTTTACTGAATTTTTTATACAATGATACTATAACCAAAGGAGGATACCACATATGAAGATTACCGATATACGTCTGGGCATGATTTCTGTGCCGCTTCGTGTACCGTTTAAAACCGCCCTTCGTTCCGTCAGCAGCGTTGAAGATGTGATCGTAGAGATCCATACCGA
>JAFYTM010000114.1 GCA_017558865.1 Lachnospiraceae bacterium | reverse complement strand
TCAGACATAAAAATGCAGTTACTGCATAGATTCTTTTTTTTCTCATAGTTCCTCTCCCTGCCAGAATGAGCGATTCATCGTACACCATAAAATGATCTTTTTCGGAAGTTTCTGATAGCGTTGTCCCAGTTTATACCCTAAAAGCTTTCCTGCACTCTGTGTCACCACTTGAATGATCAGCCATGGTTTTTTGATCTTGAAGCAATATTGAATGCTTCTTTTTACAAGCCGGATCCCTTCGGATTCTGAACGAATCCCTCCAAATACTTCCGGATGCATCACCTGAGACACAGCGAGATCAAAATTCCTGTGAAACTGCTGCATCGCACTGTAGTTATGAGAATGTACCACCTTCGCATCCGCACAATACGCAATCAATCTTCCATTCTGAATCAACTTTCCTGCATAGATCATATCCTCATTGAAGATCGTCCTTTTTACAAATCCTCCCAATTCCAGATATGCATCCCTTCTCCATGCTGCGCAGACATTGGAACAGAAAAACGTCTTGATCCCCAGTTCCTCCAGATCTGCTTTCCCTTTGACGCGGCTTTTTTCCGGATAATTAAAGCTTCTGGTATATTTTTCCACCTCTCTGCATTCTTTCGCCGGAAGCTGCCTTGCATAAGCTGCACAGACATCTGGATTCTCAAAAGGAGCTAAAAGTTCTTTGATCAGCGTTCCATCTACAGGAACAGCATCCTGCGTCATGCAGACAACCACATCCGCATCCGACAGACGCATTCCACGATCTCTGGTTCCACCGTGATCAAACTCCTCCTTTGTCAGATGATAAACATCCACATTGCTGTATCTTTCATCCAGCCCTTCTGGAAAATATTTTTTTTCAGTATTCATTAAAATTATCCTGCCAATCGGATAATTCTGCTGAGAAAGCTTTTCCAAAAGTCGTTCAAACTCCTTTCCCGGTCGATATACGGGAATCAGAACATCCACTGCCAGCATGTTTTACCTCTCTTATCTTATAAAGAAAGCGAGTGTAGACAACGCTACCTCGCTTTCTGTTATTTCTATTTCTTAATATCCTGTATCAGAACTGATCTTACGGGAGATCTCCTCTACAGCAGAAGACGGAGTATACTCATAATTGTTAAACAGATACTCATGAAGCTGTTTTACATTCGCTGCAAGATTCACAGGAATGACACAGGAACCTTTTCCGCTGACATTTCCAGTCTCCTTATCAAATGGGAAACCTGCGGTGTCAACAATACTGTAGCCCAGCATCTGTGGAGCCAGCTCCAGCAGTTCATCATGCTTATAACTTGTAGCTACCATCGGGAACACTGCATCAATGATCGCATTGATCTTGGAGATATCTGCTTTCTTACCTTTGCTCACAATCTCCATGATCACTTCACGCTGACGCTCTGTTCTCTTGAAATCATCACCTGCCGTATAACGGATACGACAATAGGATGTTGCCTGTACACCATCCAGAAGCTGCAGACCTGGTTTGGTCAGCTTGGTCGTCTTCACGCCGGTAACTTCGGATGTCTCAACGGTATAGTTATTCAGATGCTCCAACTCAGCCTCATCTACATCAATCTCAATTCCGCCAAGTTCATCAATTACTTTTGTCAATGCAGCGAAATCCACGCTCACATAATGCTGAATATCCAGATCCAGGTTCTTATTCAGCATACTGACTGCCTGCTGCGGACCTCCTGCTGAGTATGCACCATTCGCTTTGTTATATTTGCCATTTGCAAGATCCAGATAGGTATCACGGTACAGAGACACCAGACGAACTTCTTTTGTATCATTGTTGATACTTGCAATGATCATCGTATCGCTTCGATTACCTTTTCCAAGCTGTCCTGCTTTTCTGGTATCCAGACCAAACAGAGCAATATTGGTGTAACCTGTCATCGCTTCAACCGTTTCTTCCTCGATCGTTTCATTGGTCGGAACCTCCGGAGGTATGTACTCCGGCTTCTGAATCTTATCCAGCTGTCTGACCACGTAGAATCCGATGAACAATGCGATAAGCAATACAATCTCTACTGCAAAAATGATCATACGCTTTTTCTTTTTTGCTGCTTTCTTTTTGGAAGCTCCTTTTTTTCTGGTAGATGCAGCTGCTCTTTCAGCTGTACCTTTTTGAGATGTACTCTTACGAGAACTTCCCTTCTTCGAGCCTGTTTTTTTCATTGTTTCTTTTGCCATAATTCATCCTTTCTACGCCTGTCAATAAGCATTTTTATTCACAAACCCTTTAAAAAACGTCAGGAACAAAATCTTAATATCCAGTCCCAGGGTCCAGTTCTCAATATAGTACAGGTCGTATTCGATACGTTTTTTTATCGATGTATCTCCCCGGTAGCCATTCACCTGTGCCCATCCGGTAAGTCCCGGACGAACCTGATGCTTTACCATATAACGGGGAATCTCTTCACGGAATTTTTCCACAAAGAACGGACGTTCCGGTCTTGGTCCCACAAGACTCATATCTCCCATCAGGATATTAAACAACTGCGGAAGTTCATCAATACTCGTTTTACGAATGATCTTACCGACTTTCGTTACACGAGGGTCATTGCGAACCGTCCATGCTTTTTTCTCACTTTTGGTCGACTGTACTTCCATAGAACGGAACTTATACATCTGAAAAGTCTGGTTATGAAGCCCTACACGCTCCTGCTTATATATCAGCGGCCCCTTGGAAGTAGTTTTTACCAAGACAGCCGTAACCAGCATAACCGGAGAAAATAATATAATCGCAACAAGAGATCCAAAAATATCCATAATACGCTTGCAGATCATATTAAAGGTATTCGTCAATGGCACATGACGAATATTCACAACCGGCAATCCAAGCAGATCCTCTGTATACGGTCTGGTTGGAATAATATCATTATAATCTGGAACAAACTTGGTATGCACACCGGATTTTTCACAGATTGCCACAACTCTTTTTAATTTGTAGTATTCCTGAAGTCCCAGTGTCAGAGCGATCTCATCCAGACGATTATTTTCCAGAATCTGCTCCAGTTCTTCTGTCGTTCCTAAAACTGGTACATTTTTATAAGTGTAACCAATCTCTTTGTTATCATCCAGAATACCACTGATCTTGTAACCCCACTGCGGATTCCCCTTGATTCGGTCTATGAATTCTTCCGCCGCGCTGCTGTAGCCTACAAATATAATATGACGCAGATTAAAACCACTCTTGCGCATTTTGCGCAGAATCATACGGATCAGATTACGTACCGCTGCCTCCAGACCAATATTGATCACATAGAAATAAAACAGGGTCGTTCGGGAATAGTCTGTAGCATATTCATTAAACTCACGGAGCATGAAAAACGCTGCCATGACCAGAAGCAGACCAATACTGTTCGCTTTTACGATATTGCTGATTTCCAATCTTCTTCCCTGTACCCGTTTGGAAGTATAGAGATTAAATGCCAGATATAAAATCAGATATAATGGAACAAGAAACATCAGTACCTGCATATACTGCAGAAAACTGAGTCCCCGCGGATCCTGTAATATAATAAACTTAAATACCCATGCAAGCAGATACGCCAGACAAATCGTCATCGCATCAACTACCACATGAAGTCTGTTAAAATATCGTTGATTATCCTTAATCAAAACTCTTCACCCATATTCCTTCTGTCAAATCTTACCTGACAAAAAGCAGAATGTTCTTCCAAAGCTCAAGCTGAATCTTTACATAATTCGGCAGATGCTTCATACGAAACGGAACTTTTCGTTCCGGAAACTTCCTGCACAATTCAACTCCTCTTCGTAAGCCTTCTCGATAATCCTTTCCAAATCCCTTTTTTACAAAAAACAAATATTTAACAAAAAAACCAAGCAACAACAAAGGTGCATTCAAAAGCTGCTGCAGACAGGGCATATTTTTGTATATCAAATATACATTATTCCCTGCTGAATGAATGACCTTAAAACGATTATAACGGGAACCGCTGGTCGCACTTCCCACATGGAACACTTCTGCTGCCGGCTCATACCAGTGATAATATCCATGGATCTTCGCTCTGTAAGACAGATCCATATCCTCCAGATATGCAAAATGCGCTTCATCAAATCCGCCAAGCTTCTTCACAAGATCCGTCCGATAGATTGCTGCACCCGCACACGATGAAAATATCTTCTGCGGTACTTCATATTCTGTCTTTCGTCTGCCTTTTCCTCTGCCAATTCCCCATCCCAATGCACAGTAAAAATCTCCTGCATTATCCAGAAGTTCCCGTTCCTGATACTGCAGCATTCTGGCTGCACAGGAAAACATCCGGTCATCCTTACGAATTGCATGCAAAAGCTTTGCTGCAAAATCAGGACATACCTCTGTATCATTGTTTAAAAGTATGACATAAGGACTCTTCGCCTTATTAATACCTTCATTTACTGCTCTGCAAAAACCATAATTAAATGTCAGGCAGATCAGCTTACACTCTGGAAAATGCTCCCGAATAAAATCCTGACTTCCATCCGCAGAACCATTGTCTACCACGATAATCTCTGTAGAGACACCCTGCTGCCCCAGCACAGAACGCAGACAGGCTTCCAAAAATGCAATTCCATTATAATTAGGAATCACAATCGTTACGTCTGACATGCGTGATCCTCACCTTATATCAAAAATCCCGAATCCGGCAATCCGTATCATCCAGTGAAAGATTACAGTTATAATATCTGTCAGGCTCCAACAAAAGCTTTCTCCACTTTTTTTCAAAGCCAACCGCTGCCCTTGTCACTTTCTTCTGACGAACACGATATTTCTGTTCCACCAGAATGACTCCCGGTTCATATATATTTTCCAATCCAAGCTGTTCCAGTTTCAAACAAAGATCCACATCTTTCATTCGATCTTCTACATCTTCTGAAAAACCACCTGCCTGTAAAAAAGCTTCCTTCTTTACCATCATGGCTTTTCCTGAAACAGCATGATAATTCTGCTGCAGGACTGCCTTGTGAAAATATCCGGAATATCCAAGTTTGAGACCCGCAAACACATCTCCTGCCAAACCATCTATTCCTAACACTTTCGCACCATGCTTTAATCTATAACCACAGTCGTATACACGACCGCCTACAGCTCCTGCTCCTGTGCGCATTGCATTCCCCAAAAGCGTCTCGATCCAGCCTTTTGACATTTTCTCGATACGGCTTTCCACAAACAGAAAATACTCACTGTCAAGCTTTTCTGCTAATCTGGAAAATGTTACAAATTTATTACACACACTTCTACAATATACTACTTTTATAGGTATTTGTCTATGTTCTTTTACAAAATTCTCGATTATTTTATTTTTATCCGGATCATCAAACAGGAACAGAATCTCTACATTTGCATAGGTTCTGTTTGCATTGACCGCCCGTAAAAAACGCTGTAATGTCGATATCGACGGAACATCCAGAAGAACAATACTGACCTTTGGTACAGAGGTCAGTGTATAATCCACTCTGAAAAACCCCGGGTTATCCATCATCGATACTTCCGCCTCTACATGCTGACGTACCAGATGTGCCTGAATCGCTTTCTTTCCAGCTTCATAGGCATACATCTTACTCTCCGGATTTGCCGCTGTAGATGCTGTATGACTCCTCCAATGATATAATATCTTCGGAATGTGTCCAATTTGTATCGCGTGCTCACTGCACCGCAAAATAAAATCATAATCCTGGGCACCATCATATTCTTCCTGATAGGCTCCAACTTTTTCTGCCAGCTCCCGTTTTATAACCAACAAATGACAGATATAATTATTGCTTCTTAACAGATCCCTGTTAAAATCCGGCTTAAAATGAGGACAAAAATAAGTTGCCGAATCAAATGTCACCTTGTCTTCATCCGTATACAGCATATCGCTATCCGGATGCTCCTGAAGCCATTTTACAATCTCAAAAAGTGCATGCTCCTCCAACAGATCATCATGATCCAGAAGTGCAATATAATCTCCTGACGCAAGGGAAATCGCCGCATTGGTATTCCCGGATATTCCAAGATTTTGTGAAAGCTTTTCATAACGAATCCTGTGATCCTGCTGCAGATAGCTGTGAACCACCGTTTCCACCGACGTATCTTCTCCGCTTCCGTCTGCAAGACAGAGCTCCAGATTTCCATAGGTCTGTCGGAGTACCGATTCGATCATCTCTCTCAGGAAAAGTTCTGGTGTACGATACACCGGCACCACAATACTGACCAGCGGCTGACAGGAAAACCGATGTTCCCTTTGCAGCTCTTTTTCGCTTTCCGCCGGACGATTTCGAAGCATCCATTCCTGATAATCCTTCTCCAGTCGATTTCTATGCAGACGTTCCTGTACCTTACAGTACAGTTTTTTTACGCCATAGCTTTTTACATATTGATAACCGCGCTTCGCATAACTGACATTTTTCATAGGGACTGACAACTTTCTCTGTTAGATTAGAATGTAACTTCTCCATCATGAGCGATCAGGGAAGCAGAAATCATACCTTCCATAGCTGCTACCTCTTTTACCAGCCCACTTTCATCTTTCACTCTAAGCTCTACCACCATATCAAGACGGCCTTTGGAAAGATTTCTGGATTTTACTTTATAGGATTTTGCATATTTTTTAACAATCTCCAGAACAGCCTCTTCACTGCCCATCTCACTGCTGTTTACTACCAGCATCATCGGGACTTTTGCTACCGGAATCAGATCCAGGAACAAAATACATACCGTCACTGCAACGGATGTAACCAGTGCTACTTCATACAGACCTGCACCGCAGATAATACCGATACTGATAGACCAGAACAGGAACACCAGATCCATTGGATCTTTGATTGCTGTACGGAAACGGATGATGGACAGCGCACCAACCATACCGAGTGAAATTACAAGATTGGACTGCATCGCCAGAATAATCGCTGCGGTAATCAATGACATCGCAGCAAGAGAAATATTAAAATTCTTGGAATAGAACACTTTTCTGGTAACCAGGCGATAGATCATGAAAATATACAGTGCCAGAAGCGCTGTCACAAACAGTGTTGCCGCAATCTTGCCTGTTGTAATGTCCATACTTGTAAATCCTTCTAAAAATGATTTTTTAAATACATCTTGAAATCCCATCTTTTGTAATTCTCCTTTTCTTATAAATTATATTTTCTGCAAAGATAGTATTTGGAAAAAGCAGTCTGCCTTAAATTCTCAATCTGCACCGTACGATAGATAAAATCCGGAATATATTCATCATATTTTACTTCCAGAACATGCTGCCCTGCCATCAGAATCGGTCTTAATGGAATCTGATCCTCTAAAAACAAATCGACTCTGGAAGAAGATCTGATATTCTCATCCAGCGTAATTCTTACATTTCCCTGCGGATACACATAGGGAACACGGTCATACTCCACGATCACCTTTGGTCTTAACAGATTCGTCCGCATCAACAGACAGAGCTTTTGAAGAAGTGCCGGAGCATCTTTATCAAGATCCGGAATCTCTCCTGCCATCAAGGTTCTGCACTGTTCCTCCGTCAGCCGGCAGGAAAGCTTCTGTGTCTTTCCCCGTACCTTCTTTTTCAGCTCCAGTGATATTTTTTCACTGCTGTGATTGTATATACGAATACGGAACTTCTCCCTTGGGTCTGTTCCGGCTTCATTCTCCTTTAGATAACGATCATAGTAGTCATCAAAATACAGACTTCTGATATTGTAGATCCCATCCTCCCCTACATGCGGGTCCAGCGGAACCAATCCCCGAAGCCGTGCTTCCAGCATCTTTAACTGAGCATAACTGCACAAATACTTAAATTCATGCCGATAACGATTCTCCGCCAAAGAGGGATCAAATACTTTTGACTCCATCCTTTCACTCCCATCTCCTATTGATATTGTTACAATCCTGAAACCAATTATCCAGAAAATTCATTCTCTTTTTCATAAAAATATGCATTGCTTCATAATCACCGTCATGATGACTCTCCGGCCATCTGAATGCATCTCTTGCAAATGCACCTGAATCCTGCACCTGATGAATACATTCTTCCATGAGCAGTTCCATAGACGCTTCTGACAGAATACTTTTACGCAGTTCTTCCCATCTGGATACTGTCATCTCACGGAAACCGGCCACATCCAGCTCCAGAAGCCGATCTGCAAACGGCCATTCCAGATACCGTTCTGCCCGATCCGGATCATGAATCACATACAGATCCTCTTTAGAATCTGTATACACATTCCCCCAGGACAGATCCACATCCCACGGCACCAGATACAGCCTGTGTCCCGATGGCTCTTTCTTGAACGCAAAAAACATATTTTTGTAAATATTGTCTTCTCCATACAGCATCTGCAGATACAGCCAGATATCTGTCATATTCTCCATGTTCAGCAGGACCTCTGTCTGTTCCCGAAATTCCTTGTCTTCTGCTTCACAGGTCTCTACGAAATCCCGAAAACACATCCAGTCCACCGTACTGCCTGCATCCTGTCTGCCCTTGATCTCCATGCCAAGTGCACTCAGATACTCCTCCGGCGTCACCTGATCAAATACTTCTGACCTGAGTTCTCTGCCGTAAGTCCTTTTATACAGATATTCCTGATCAGAAATATCCAGCTGATCCGTATCAATCGGTTCCATAATACCGTAAAGTCCACGGTATTCTCCATTCACGATCAGTTCTGCATACTCCATATGCGTACCATAATGTGCTTCATAAGGGTTATTCTCCGCCCCGAATCCATTCCAAAGCGCAATATTGAACTTATCCCTGATCTTTGTCCCATCACTGTACATAGCATAAAAGATCCAGGAATCCGAATCCCGCATACCAAGCACAGACTTTTCATTCTTATTGATCACACCGGCAGAAGTGACAGATATCAGATTGACCCGATATCCTTTTTTAGGATATGCTCTCGTCGTCTGTCCTCTCTCATTTGCCTGAAACACCGATGTCAGTGTCCAGTTCTCCTGCCCGCAGTTCTCATAAAACACAACGCTCCCCGCAAACACGGTATCAATATTCAAATCCGCATTCGTTTCCATACGAATAACTGGAAGCCCTGTAAAGACCACCTGAATCGTTGTGCAGACTGCCTCTTTTTCCTTCCATGCCAAAAATGGAATCTGCTGTCCATCTGCCACGGTTGTCTGCTTATCCAGCAATGTATAATCCAAAAGAGGAAGAATCTGTATCTCTCCTCCTGTATCTGTAAAGGTTCCGTATTCCCAGACCTCACTGTCCATATCTACCGGAAGATACCATATGTCTGTCCCTCTGTCACAGGCAAGCTCCTCACCCTTAAAGCACAGCCGTATCTCTCCTGAATCTAATGTCTGCCGCAAACCATTCCGCAGCTCTTCTGCCTGCCGAACCTGTCCTGTCAGAGAACCAGCCGACAGTCCTTCCATGCGCTCCTCCGGTCTGGAATAAAATACGAAAAAAAAGAAGAAGCCCGCGAATAACAGAACGTTGATCAGCAACGCCACCTTTTTTCTCATCCTGTTTCTCCTGTCGCTTCGTAAACATTTTTTGTTATTATATCATTTTTCCCATAGATACGCAACTTTACTTTTCTTTTCCGCTATTTTAAGGTAGAATATACAAAAAAGTACAAAAGGAGATTCCTATATGAAGAAACGATTCCTTCTGCTTGGCATGCTTCTGATCCTGACACTTTCAGGATGCGGAAAACAAGAAGCACCCGTGCAGGATCAAGAAATATCATCAGAAAAAGAGATGTCCAAAGAAGAAGCCGTACCGCCAGCACCCGGCGAAGAGAACTGGGGAACTGCCCCGGAATTTTCTGCTCCGCTGATCACAACAACTCCGATCCGTTACCTGTCTGTGACTGTCGGCAGCACAGAAAAAGAAGTGAACCTGACCTGGTTCTCACCATCCGAAGAAGCCGGACAGGTATACTGGACAACCGCAGATGATGTGAACTTTGAGAATGCATTTGTCTACAGTACCACCGCCGTCCCTTCCGAAGTGACCGAAGGATATTATGTCAACAAAGTGACTGTGACCGGACTGGAGCCGGAGACCGAATATCTGTATCAGGCAGGCAGCGAAGAAGCTCTTTCTCCAGCTTACACTTATACAACCCCTGCATTTTCAGACACATTCCGATTCACAGCTGTAGGTGATGCCCAGATCGGCAAACCGGTAGAGGAAGTCGATAAACAAAAAGGCAACTGGCACAAGCTTTTAAACAAAGTAAAATATCATTTCCCGGACACCAGTTTTCTTGTATCTCTTGGCGATCAGATCAACGACTTTGACGATCGCGAACAGTACAATGCATTTCTGAATCAGGGTGCTCTTTACAGTCTGTCTTTGGCACCATTGAAAGGCAATCATGAAATGGGCGGTCCACAGTTCTCCGAACATTTTTCCTTCCCAAATCAGTCTAAACTCGGAACCTGTGATGACGAAGGTGACGGCAATTACTGGTTCACCCGAGGAAATGCTCTGTTTATTGCATTGAATACGATGGACTCAAACAAATGGGGGGAGCATTACGATTTTATCGCCTCTGCCGTAGAAGCCAATCCGGACACGAACTGGCGAATCGTATTTTCTCACTATTCTCCATACAATGGTTATGAAGGATACCTTGAAAACGCTGCAAATATCCGTCCATATTTCCTGAAATTCACATCCGACTTTGACATTGATCTGGTTCTGTGCGGACATGATCATGCCTATGTAAGAACTTCCTTCATTCAGGAAGATGGAAGTTTTACAGAATACGACAGCCCTGCTGTCAGTCCGGAAGGTACGATGTATGTAACTTTAAGTTCCTCCAGCGGAAGCATGTACCGCCGTCCGGTCGCACAGGACGAAGCTGTTGTGTCCAAAAAACGCGACACACCGGAGGTTACCGATGTACAGATCACACCAACCAGCCTGACCATCAGTACCTACAATGCTAAGACCTGGGAACTGACCGATACTTTCGAGATTCAAAAATAAACACCTCATATACAGACAGCCGGCTCCTTCTTACAGGATACCGGCTGTTCGCTTTTATTTATTCTGCTTTTTTCTCGATAAAAATCTTTCTGGTAATAAAATTGTATACCATCACAACTGCAGTTGCTCCAATCTTCACGATCATATAATGCAGACCGATCCATTCTACACCGATCTTCATGCAAACCTCATTGACTCCAAGACCGATCAGACTTAACACTACAAATACAACAAATTCCTTGAAACGGTTCTTCTTTTTATCCGTTTCAAACACAATCGTCACACTCAGAATATAATTGACCACGGTTGAGATGGAATACGAGATTCCGCTGGACATCAGATAATTGATGTCAAATACCTCTGTCAGGAATACCATGATTCCATAATCGATAAAGAAACAGAGAAATCCCACAAAACCAAATTTCATGATCTGTTTAAATAATTTTATCATCCTGTATTACTCCCATTCTGCTTTTGTCCCGCAGATCACACTGTAAAGACAGTCTGCAATCTGTCTGTATCCTGCTCTTCCTGGATGTATCGCATCTACAGCGACCATCTCCGTCTCTTCGGAATGAGGATTCAGCAAAACTTCCTGTGTATCAAAATTATTGGCACTGTCATGACAGATTCCTGCCGGAACAAAATACAGATTTTCTTCTTCTGAAAGCTGTTCCTGCAGATAAACCATCAAGTTGAACACTTTTTGATCTTCCTCGTATTTATAACGATCCCCGTACAGCGCATAACCGTGCTTATTACTCCAGGAACCAATCCCATCCTGATCAGCCGGATACAGCGTATGAACCAGATAGATCGGCAGGTCCGGATCATTTTCATGAACATTTTGGATAATCCGAATGATATTGTCTCCATTTTGAACCGGACTCACATCCAGACCATTCGTACCGAGGAATACTTCCAGAATATCCGGATCAAATCCGGTTGTCCTTTTATAATACTCCCAGTCAAAACTTTCTGTCCTTCGATTATAAAAAGGATGAATATTTTCATGGGGTTCTTCATAGGTATATTCCGTTTCTGCCAGATAGTTAGCTGCAGAAAATCCCCTTCTCGCCTCTGTGAGAGAACCACCAACCCCACGGGTACCCATATAAATGATCCGATTGTCTGTCAGTTCATTCAAACGTTCATAGGTCGCTGTATGACAGGACAGGCTGTCTCCCAGAGTCAACAACGAAAAGCTTTGATCCTTTTCTCCCAGTCCCGGAACCACCTTCAAGGTAGTAGAAGCGGTCACCACCTGTGCTCCATTGTCATCAAACACCGTAAAGATCAATGGATATTCTCCAATCAACTCGTCCGTTCCGGTAATGGAAAATTTGCGCTGCATATTTCTTCCCACTGCACAGGTCCATTTTACATTGTAATTGCCGATCTTTTCTCCCAGAGAGGATATCTGTTGATTATATAATTCAATCGTCACACCAGATGCCACATAGATCTCTTCCGGCAGAAACAACTGCACACCGGCAAACAATCCCTCATCATTCTGAACGACACCCTTTGCCTCCAGCTTTTGATTCAGTTTTTTTACTTCATGCTGTCTTGCCAGTTCATGGATCACCAGCAAAGCTCCCAAAAAGAAACAGCAGATCGTCAATGCCAGAATCGTACTTCGATAGGCATTTCTTATGACCTTCTCCCTTTCAATTCTTCTCATAGCTCTCCTTTAACTAGAAACGCAGGGTAAAATCTGAATAATCCAGTGAAAAATTCGGGTTATAATATGGATCTCCAGCATCCAGTTCTTCCTTCCATTTCTCCCGGAAATGTGCACATTCCTTTTCGTAGCGGCGCAGTTTCTCACCTTCCTCCATACCTCTGGTCTTCGACTCATAATGGTACAGCTCCGCAAACGGAGTGAAGATGTTCAGATATCCTTTTTTGCGTATTTTCAGACAGAAATCCACATCATTCAACGAAATCGTAAAGGTCTCATCCAGACCCTCCACTTCATCATAGATGCTGCGTTTTACCAGCAGACATGCTGCTGTAACCGCTGTCATATCCTGTGCATAACACAGACGTCCCATATATCCCAGATGCTGCTTCGGCATCTTGTAGTGGGTATGTCCTGCCGAACGATGTGCTCCCAGACCAATCACGACACCCGCATGCTGAATCGTATCGTCATCATAATATAATTTCGCACCAACCGCACCTACATCACTGCGCTGTGCATACATAAGCATCTGTTCCATCCAGTCAGGAGTGATCACTTCAGTGTCATTATTCAGGAACAGAAGATATTCACCCTTTGTAAAAGTCACGCCATAATTATTGATTTTCGAATAATTAAAACCGCCTTCATATTTCACCACCTGAACCTGCGGATTGCTTTCCAGTTCTTTGTAATAATCAAAAATACTCTGCTCTGTACTATTATTCTCCACCACAATGATCTCAAAGTTTTTCCATGTGGATTTCTCCATGATGGAACCGATACACCTTTTCAGATCCGTTACATGATCCTTATTCGGAATCACAATACTGATCAGCGGATTTTCCTGAATCGGATAACTGATCTGGAAGATCGTCGGGAATGCACGGGTACTCTCCACCTGCACTTCCACACCATAATGATCTCTCATATGATCATGCACTGCCCGCTTTGCTGCATCGATCGCATAGGTCTTGGCATTGATATCTGCTGCCACAGACTGCGGATGAGAACGCCAGTAATACAGGATTTTCGGAATATGCTGCACATTTTTTGCTTCCTGGGTCAGTCGAAGAATCATGTCATGATCCTGGCTTCCATCATATTCCGGACGGAACAATCCCGTCTTCTCCAGAAGCTTCGCATCAAACACCGAGAAATGACAGATATAATTGTTTGCACGCAGATTATCCGGAGAATAATCCGGTTTAAAATGCAGAACGATCAGATCGTCCAGATTCGGAGACGTAAAGGTTGCCTCATCTGTATATACATAATCTGCATCTTTTTCACAGATCACCTTCATGCATTCAAACAACAGGCTTGGATGCATCACATCATCATGGTCAAAAAGTCCGATATAATCACCGGTTGCCATGGAAAAACATACATTGGTATTACCGGAGATCCCCAGATTTTTCTCAATCTTCTGATAGACGATACGTGGGTCTTCTGCCCGGTACTGTGCACAAATCTCTCCTACATCGGTATGTTTGTCGTCACTTCCGTCTGCCAGACAAAGCTCCCAGTTTTTGTAAGTCTGTGTACGAACAGAATCAATCATCTCCCGAAGAAATTTCTCCGGTGTATTATAGAGCGGTACCAGAATACTGATCTTGATGTCTCTGGAAAATACGGTCTCCTCTTCCAGCTTTCTCTGTGCTGCATCTGGAAAGCTTTTGGTTCCAAAATCCACACGTTTCGTTGCTTCTCCCCGCTTCTGTCTCCAGCGTTTGTACATCCCCTTAAATCCGCCGTAATGAATATATGCATTTTTCATGCGGATAAAGAAATGAACAACCACTCGCAGCGGCTTACTGACTTTCCAATACCAGGTGTCACGCACACCGTCAAAACGTTTATCTCTATGTGCAGGCAGTTCTGTCTGCTTATTTTCTTTACTCATCACTTTTACCTTCTATTTTCTGATCATTTGTTTGAACTTTTTCAGCATACGGAATGGTGCACTGTTATAGATGCGTTCCGCTGCGCGTACACGATTCAGCAGATTCATACACATATATGCCATATCCGGATGAAAATGCTGCACCGTCAGCTCTGCATAGATACGCCCGGTACCTTCTACCAGATTGGTCACTACGATCTGTGCATCCTGTGTCGTATACAGGATTCCCTGATCCTCCAGTTCTCTTCCATTATGGAGATACTGAAGCGAATACGTTCCTCCAAGCTCTCCTAAAAGTCTTCTGATCTTCACCAGACAAGTCTCTTCCGAAGGATCAAGACGAACTCCTTTCGTTCCCTGCGGAAGCAGAATCTCCAGATGAATAATACCTCTCTTATCAGGCTTTGTCTCTATCCAGAATGTATTCTGTTCGGAAAAACCATTGCCCAGATCCACATAGACTTTCATCTTATGATCCCTGCTGCCTCTCAAAAGTTCTTCAAGTGTCAGCGTCTCACCCGCAGTCTCCAGATAATGCGCACCAATCGTCCTGCTGCCATTCAAAAGCCACAACTGGAAATGATGCTCCATCTCTTCAAAAATACGTTCTTCTGCTTCTGATATACCAAGCTGATGCATCAGCCCCATATCCCGAATCTCTTCCCGGCTGTGCAGATACAAAGACACCGCTCTCCAGATCAGATATTCCACCGGTACCTGCACTGCGAATGTCCATTCATAATCGATGATCTGTATTCCCTGTTCCGTCTCCATCAGATTGCCGAAGATCCAGTCCAGATTATTGACTGTGGCCCCTTCATAAGCTTTTGCAAATTCCGGATTGCCGAACATTTCCACGAACTGCTCACTTTTTTGGAAAGTTTTCAACATTGGACGAAGTGTTTCTGTCAACAACTTTTTATAATGCAAAAGCTCTGCTGCGAGTCCCGCATAATCCTTCTGTACACGCAGGTCATCCAGCTTCGCTTCCCATGTACGCCCTTCTAAAAACTCAAAATATGCCTGTCCATCCTTCATCTCACAACGATTGGCGTGCAGACCATTCTGACAATACAGCACTTCCAGTTCCTGTTCCCACTGTTTCATCTGCTGTACATGTTCTTTCGCTTCCTCTGACACCGGGACTTTACGGACCATATATCCATCCGGACTTTGCAAAATATCCGTCCGGATCATAAAACGCTCTGCCCGGTCATTGGAATATTTGGTATAGATCAGCTGTTCCCTGGATTTCGGCCCCACTATCACCAGATACGTATTGGAAAACTCTGAAAAACGCCCATCTGCGATCAACTGGTCAAATACTTTTTCCTCGTCGAACAGCACCATGCGTTCCCCTTCAAAATTCCTGAGATTCTGATTCAGTTCTCCGGTCTTTGGAAGCCATGCATCCGAATAAATGCTCATCGGGAACCAGCGTTCAGGATATGGATAATAAAATTCATACGCTCCGCATCCGCTCTGCACCAGAATATTCTCAATCTCCCGTTTGGAAAATGCATGTCCATTTCCCTCCAGGCTGTCAAAATACCGTCCAGTATGCGGTTCTAAAGCTCCCGCCCAGTATTTCAGTCCAAAACGATTATCCGATACCAACACCAGATGACCGTCCGGTTTTAAATATTTTCTCAATAGCTCTACAGCCTCTGCCTGTGGCTGTTCACTTCGGAAATATTGAACCGCTTCTGCAAGAACTCCCGGTGCAATGATCCAGTCAAAGGTCTGTTTCTGTTCTTCCAGACACTTCCAAGGATCTCCGGCATAGACTTCCAGATTGTCTGCCGCTGAGTAACGCTTCGCCAGTATACGGCTGCGGCTTACACTTTTTTCGATACAGACAACCTTCTTTGCTTTCTGTAAAAATCCTGCCGTCAGCTGTCCGCTGTCCGCACCAAACTCCAATACGGTCTCTTCGCCCTGAATCGGAAGCCAACTGGTCAGATTCGCACGAAGATGAGACAGATGGTAAAGCACCGGCCAGGAACTTTCATTCCCATAGCGGCAGTCATATCCTGCCTCAACCAGCTCCAGTATTTTTGCATCTTCCGGTCGTACACATTCCAGCTTCGCTTCACTCTCTTCATATGTGACTGTAACATTTCCGAATGTTTCCTGCATAGATCAACCTTTCTCCACAGTAATCACTGTGTTCATATCATAAAATCCAACCGTATTCTTATCCGAAAGTACGGTCATTCCCACCAGATCATAAAGTCTGTGGTATACCTTGAATTCATCTCCTACATACCCTGTACATCCAAGAGAGATCAGGTAATCCCCGCCCTGCAGGTCGATGCGCTGCGTATAGGTCACAATCCTGGTCTCACCGGCTTCCACGGTTCCGGTCTCCACCCGCTCAAACATACTGTTGGTACCGGTAATGTCTGTTCCCTGCTTATTACGGATCGTAATCGTAAAGATCGGGTTCTTCACCTGACTGTGGAAATACAGCTTTGCTTTCACCTGACAGGTCGAACCCTTCTCAATGATACTGGAAAACTGCCCATACTGGTCAATGACTGCAAAATCTACGATCTCTGCCTGCTTCTCCCCGTAATCCAGAATTGATGGATTGATCTCAAAATGAGACTTCCATGCTTTACTATCCGCGGCTTTTTCATGGATGGAACTCTTTCCATTCACATCCTCCAGTGTTTCCTCATCCAGCTGATGCACCAGAAGCTTTTTATACATATTTACCATGTCTTTTGCTGAACCCTCTGCCAGCTTAACACCTTTATTCAAAAGGATCACGCGGTCACAGTATTTCGCAATACTGGTCAGATCATGGCTTACGAAGAGGATCGTCTTGCCCATCTTCTTGAATTCTTCAAATTTGTGATAGCATTTTGCCTGGAAAAATACATCTCCTACCGCTAATGCCTCATCCACGATCAGAATCTCCGGGTCGATGTTGATCGCCACCGCAAATGCCAGACGCACAAACATACCACTGGAATAGGTCTTGACCGGCTGATGGATAAACTCCCCAATATCTGCAAAATCCAGAATATTCTGCAGACGCTCATCGATCTCTTTTTCTGAAAATCCCATCATCGTACCATTCAGGTACACATTTTCCAAACCGGTATATTCCTGATTAAAACCAGCTCCCAGCTCCAGCAGTGCTGCAATACGACCATTGATCTGCATCGTACCGCCTGTCGGATTCAGAATTCCGGTAATGATCTTTAAAATGGTGGACTTACCAGAACCATTGACACCAATGATGCCTACCATCTCACCCTCATGGACCTCCATGCTGACATCCCGGAGTGCATAGTGCTCCGTGTAGCATTTTTTCTTCGTCAGTCCCAGAGAATCCTTTAAGCGATCCCTGTTCCGGTTATATAATTTATATACTTTAGTAATATTTTCTAACTTAATTGCTTCGCTGCTCATAGTTCTCCTTTATAATACATCCGCGAAGTGTACTTTCAATTTCCGGAACACATGACTTCCAATCGCCCAGATCACAAGTGTCACTGCCCAGAAATACAGATGCATCCATCCAAGACTTGCTACATCTCCCCCGTCAAACAGTGCCGCACGGTAGCCATAGACGATATAACAAAGCGGATTCAGCTTTAATACTGCCAGAAGCGGGAACTTCTGCACAATATCCTCCAAGGACCACATGATCGGTGTCATCCAGATTCCCACCTGCAAAAAGATATTGACGATCTGACTCAGGTCACGGAAGAAAACGACCAGCGAACTGGTCACCATACAAAGACCCGTCACAAAAATCATCAATGAAAAGCTGAAATAAATCACCCACAGTGTATGAAGTCCCGGATAATATCCATACAACGTAAATAAGAACAGCATAAACACGACAAAAAATGCGTGAATAAACAGTGCCGCCATCGTCTTTACAAGCGGCAGTATATTGATATTGAACACAACCTTCTTGACCAGATAATTGTATTCCAATAGTGCATTGGTTCCATTGCTCAAACTTTCCGAGAAATAGAACCACGGCACGATACCGCTGACCAGCCAAAGAACGAAGGGCACCTGAATGCCCTCCTTTAACTCTGCGGTCGCGTTATTTAATCCAATCTGAAAGACAAACCAGTATACCAGAACGATTACAACCGGCTGGACCATCGCCCACAGCACTCCAAAATAAGAGCCGGCATACCTTGTCTTAAAATCATTTCTGGCAAGCTTCCAGACCAGCTTTCGATTCTCCCAGAAATCCTTCATCATACGGACCATACAGGGTCCTCCTTACTTCTTCAGTTCTTTGATACCGCCCCACTTCTGATCCTTCTCAGAGATGGTCAGCTCCATACCTTCCGGAATCGGCCATTCCACCCCGATATCCGGATCATTCCAGAGAAGTCCGCCCTCATCATTCGGATGATAAAAATCCGTGCACTTATAGGCAAACTCTGCATAATCCGAAAGAACGACAAAACCATGTGCAAAATTCTTCGGAATAAAAAACTGCTTTTTATTTTCTGCAGACAGAAGAACACCATACCACTTTCCATAAGTCTCAGATCCCGGACGAAGATCAACTGCCACATCGAACACTTCACCACTGACTACACGCACCAGCTTGTCCTGAGGATAATTGATCTGAAAATGCAGACCACGAAGGACACCTTTCTTAGACGCAGACTGATTATCCTGCACGAACTCCATATCAATGCCTGCTGCCGCATAATCATTATAGTTATAAGTCTCCATAAAATATCCACGCTCATCGCCGAATACGGTCGGAGTGATAATCTTCAGACCCTCGATCTCGCAGGTCTCTACTGTAATCTTTCCCATTTTTCTTTCCTCTCTTCACTGATTCTTACAGTCCGTTGGCAACATCCACCAGATACTGTCCATATGCAGTCTTTAAAAGTGGCTCTGCCAGTTTTAAAAGCTGCTCTTTATCAATAAATCCTCTTCGGAATGCGATCTCTTCGATACAGGAGATATACATTCCCTGTCTCTTCTGGAATGCTGCCACAAAGTCCGCTGCCTCCAACAGAGCATCGTGATTGCCGGTATCCAGCCATGCAAAGCCTCTTCCAAGTGTCTCCACACGCAGTGTTCCTCTTCTTAAATATTCATTGTTAATACTGGTGATCTCAATTTCTCCGCGGGCAGATGGTTTTACATTCTTTGCAATCTCTACTACATCGTTATCATAGAAATACAGACCCGGCACCGCATAATTGGACTTCGGATTCTCCGGTTTTTCCTCAATAGAAACTGCCATGCCATTCTCATCGAACTCTACCACACCATACTCTCTTGGATCACGCACATAGTAACCAAAGATCGTTGCACCGCTCTCCTGTGTTGCCACTCTCTTCAATACTTTTGAGAAGCTCTGACCATAGAAAATATTATCTCCAAGTACCAGTGCCACACTGTCTGTTCCAATAAAATCTGCACCGATGATAAATGCATCTGCCAGACCTCTTGGCTGCTCCTGAATCGCATATTCAAATCTCATGCCAAGCTGGCTTCCGTCACCTAAAAGCTCCTCAAACACCGGCAGATCTCTTGGTGTGGAGATGATCAGCACCTCACGGATGCCTGCCAGCATCAAAGTAGATAATGGATAATAAATCATCGGTTTGTCATAAACCGGCATAATCTGTTTGGATACCGCCTTGGTCAGCGGATATAATCTGGTTCCTGAACCACCTGCTAAAATAATACCTTTCATGGATAAATCCTCCTTAGTGTTCTTCTTTTTCTATTGTTCGAAGCAGCAGATCACAGTCTGTCAGATAATTTCTGGCAAACAGAAAATAAAGCTGCCCATTGATTTCTTTTACTTCATATAAACGCACCGACTCATTGTCCGGCATGGATGACTGATCATATTCCCCCGCAGATGTAAAATCCGGAGAGTAATCCCGGTAATAGACCCTGGCTCCCTGATAGCTT
>JAFYTM010000113.1 GCA_017558865.1 Lachnospiraceae bacterium | reverse complement strand
GCATACTCTACAAACATCAACAAAGCGAAAATCCGTAGGATTTACGTTTATTAAAGTTACTCATTTTTAGCTTTTAGAAGCAATATATAAATAATTCTACTTTTTATCATTTAGGGCTTGACTTTAACTAGCTGGTCTAATCCAGACTTTCGATCTTGGCATTGCTCTGATACAGGGATAAGAGGCTTTTTGGCATGCTCTTATACATTCCCAGTACGATGACAATCGTAACCAGCTTGTCCGGCACATCTACAATGATCTCATCGATGGTAGATGCCATCCACGCAGACATTCCATTTGCAAGACACACGGCATATGCGGCATCACCCCACACATTTCCAGTGGTTCCTCCCCAGAACATCATATTCAGCGGCGTGGAGATTGCAACAGCCGCAAAGCCGGCCAGGATACCAGTAACGATCGCTCCGCCAGTATTCTTCATCTTTCCATAGTAAGCCATCAGACCGACTGCAATACCAATGCCTGCCTGAGACAATGCATATACGGTAGAGATCGGAGACATCGTCAAGCCATAGATAATGTTGTTGATCGCTCCACAAAGTGCACCAAGCACCGGGCCTGCCAGACATGCTGCCAGACAGGTTCCGATGGAATCCAGCCACAGCGGCAGATGAAGCATACCGGAAAACAGCTTTCCGATATAGTTGATACCTACAGCTGCCGGAATCAGTACCAGCGCCGCAGTGTTAAATTTCAATGACCACGGACTATTGAATTTTTTCTTACTGTTCACAATGACTTCCCCCGTTTATTTTCTCTTCTTGTCCAGTGCTACAAATGCTTCCAGCGCAGTCAGAATCTCTCTTTTCTCGCCTTCCGCTACCGCAGACTCTCCATTTACATAATTGTTGATTTCACCTTTCAAATCACCATCTACTTCAACCACGTTGTTCAAAATCGAGGCTGTCTTTACACCGCGCAGGCCGCCTACTACGAACAACGTAGAAGTCTCCATATCTGAACTGATAACATTTCGTGCTCCCCAGTATGCATCCAGTTCTCCTTTTGGATCACCATAGAGACAGTCATGGCTTCTGCCAATTCCAACATGGTATGGATATTCCAAGTTTTTTGCAGCTTCGATCACATCAAACAGCAGCTCTGTATCCGGAATCGCCGGATAAATACCGTCTATGTAAGATTTGGATGCGCCGTCATCTCTGACTGCTCCATTGACAATGACCAGATCGCCAAGCTTGATACCAGCTCTTAAAGCACCGCAGCTTCCAATACGGATCATTGCTTTTACTCCGATATTAGCCAGTTCTTCTACACTGATCGCAACAGACGCACCGCCCATGCCGGTGGAGATTGCCATGATTTTTACCCCTTTGTAATATCCGACTGCACTTTTATATTCCCTGTTAAAGGTGATATCCTTTACATCTGTCAGAAACGGTTTGATACGCTCTACTCTCTGAGGATCTCCCGGCAGAATCGCATAAAGCGCGCCATCCTCTTCTGTACAGCGAATATGCGGCTGTAATTCACTCATGTTCATTTCCTCCTACTAATTTTCGTCTTTTACTTTTAACAGTTGCTGGTAGTCTTTCACAACTACATTGGTTTTGTGGATCTCCAGAATGTTCTGATCTTTCAATTCCTTCAACACCCGGTTCACACTTCGGGCTGTCACACCCATACGTTCACTAAGCTGTTCTGCACTCAACGGCATATTTGCCACACCCTTTTCATTGGTGTTTTCGACCAGGAACTGACAAATTCTCTGTTTCAGTGAATATAGAGTGTTATTTCCCATTTTCGTCATCGTCTGATATGATTCACTGCATAAAGTTCTTAAAATATACTGATTAAAATCCCGGTCACTTTCCAGCCATCTCAAATAATATTCTCTGCTCAGTTCCAGTGTTTTCACAGGTCCTCTTGCCTCAATCCTGCTCATATAGGGACGCTGTTCAAACATCTCCATCTCACCGATAAACTGACCTTTTCCATATGTACAAAGATAATATTTCTTTCCCTGGCTGGACTCTACGATAATATCTGCATACCCCTCTACCATCAGATAAAAAGTATCATAGATCTCTCCCTGCTGTAGAATGAACTCTCCCGCTTTATATTTCTTCAACTTTAATGTCTTAAGAATTTCATAAGGACAGCCTTTTACAATCTCGTAGATTTTCTTATCTCGTTCCAATAATTCCAAGACTTCCATTACATTTGCCCGAATCACTCTGAATTCCTTTTGTCAATAACAGTTTTCCCATGGTTTTTTTCTTGTGCGCACTTTAGAAATGTGTATTTTGCATAATTTATGAATGCAGTTTGTTCATTTCTTGTTACAATTATATATTTTCATTCAAAAAAAGGACAGGATTTCTGTCCTTTATAACCATATTATTTAAGATTTATTTTATAATTTTTTTACTTTTTTCAGGACATTTGTCTTGGTTCAAAAGGACCGATCCTCTGACAGATAATTTATCACTCCCATAGCCACCGCCCATGCCACCTGATTCTGATAGCTGTCCTGCTGAAGCTTCTTTGCTTCTTCCCAGTTGGATAAAAAGCCGCATTCTACAATCACAATTGGCGCTTCCGTCTTTTTCAGCAGATAATAGCTGTCATTTGGCTTTGCTTTCCGATGATTTTGGGGATCCAGATAACTGACCATTTTGTCCTGTAAGGATTCTGCCAGTTTTTTCCCTTCCTCTGAATTACCATAATAAAATACCTGTGCACCACTTACATATTCCTCGTGATAGCTGTTCTGATGAATACTGACCACACAATCCGGTTCCTTCTGATTGATCAGGGTACATCGGTTCTTCATATCCTGTGCTTTTTTATTGGAAGTTCTCTCTTCATAAAGTCCTTTATCTTCCTCCCTTGTCATGATAACCGTTATATCCTGCTGCTGCAGAATTGTCTGCACCTTTTTCGCAATGATCAGATTAATATCT
>JAFYTM010000112.1 GCA_017558865.1 Lachnospiraceae bacterium | reverse complement strand
GACAGCATCCCCCCTAAGGTTCCTCCGCCGATACAAAGCAAAAACGAAGTAATAAATCCTGATGAATTTGCCTGCAATTCCCGGTTAACAGCCAGAGACACCAGCAGCATAATCAGAAAATACAAAAGCCCCATAACCGCTCCCCATAAAAACTGTCTGCTTTTCATCATCTTTCCAGTCAGAAACCCACCGATAAAACAGGACAACAAATATGTCACGATCATACCGATCTGTATCTTTCCTTCATCCATCTGAAACCGATACATAAGTCCGGCCATTAAAAGAAGCAAAAGCCCGGTTATCAAGTAAGATACCAGAAGTGCTTTCATAACCCGGATAACGGAAGCTGTATGAATATTTGGCTGTCTCATAGTAATTCTCCTTTCGTACTCCTGCTTCTATTTATATGCTCCATGACCTTGATTATGCTTTCTGCTTGCAATTTCAGGAAAAATATCGTATAGTAAACTCTGACTATACATAATCAATAAAAAAGGAGTGAAAACATTGGATTCTAGTGACGCCATACAGGTGCTGATTCTGATCGCCCTGGTTGCTCTTTCCGCATTCTTTTCATCTGCGGAGACCGCATTGGTAACTGTTAACAAAATCCGAGTAAGAAATTTAATTGAAGAAGGTGACAGGCGCGCAGTCATATTGTCCAAGGTGATCGAAGATCAGGGCAAGATGCTGAGTGCGATTCTAATAGGAAATAACATTGTGAATATTTCTGCTTCTTCCCTCGCAACCCTTCTGGTTACCAGATGGCTTGCAGGTACCGGACTTGCTGCTGTAGCAGCCGGTATATCTACCGGAGCACTGACTCTGATTGTCCTTGTATTTGGTGAGATCACGCCAAAGACCTGCGCGACGATCCATTCTGAAAAGATCTCTTTGAGTTATGCCCGTATCATCTATACATGGATGACGATTACAACGCCTTTGATCTTTATTATGAACAGTCTCTCTATGGGAATCCTGTTCCTGATGCGTATTGATCCGAATGAGAAATCAGATACTTATACGGAGGAAGAGATCCGTACGATTGTAGAGGTCAGCCACGAGGATGGTATCATCGAAACAGAAGAACGCGAAATGATCAACAATGTATTTGACTTCGGTGATTCCAGTGCCAGAGATATCATGGTACCTAAGGTAGACATGAGTTTTCTGAATGTAAATGCAACTTATCAGGAAACACTGGAGCTTTACAGGGAAAATAAATACACTCGTTATCCCGTTTATGACGAGACCACCGACACGGTTATCGGTATGATCAATGTAAAAGACCTGTTGATTTACGAAGACAAAGAGCATTTTGATGCCCATAATGTACTTCGCAGTGTACTCTTTACACATGAACATAAAAAAACCTCGGATCTTCTGTTGGAGATGAAAAAAAGTTCTACAAATCTGGCCATCGTGCTGGATGAATATGGGGTAACTGCAGGTATGGTAACAGTCGAAGACCTTCTGGAAGAGATCGTCGGAGATATCCGGGATGAGTATGATGAAGATGAAGAAGAACTGATCTGTCAGATCAATGAGAATGAATATGTCGTAGCAGGAGCCATGAGTCTGGACGACCTGAACGACAACCTGAATCTGGACGAAAAAGATCTGCTTCTGGAGTCTGAAGATTTTGATTCCATTGGCGGAATTGTAATCGAACTTCTGGATCATTTACCGGATGTCGGCGAAGAAGTGACAACAAAAAACGGTATCCGCCTGGTAGTCGATTCCGTTGAGAAGAACCGAATTCATCAGGTACACATCTATCTGCCGGAATCAAAAAAAGAAGACGCACCGGAAGAAAGCTGATCTGCGCTTCCACTTCACGTTTGCATGAATATGGACAGCCGGTAATAACTGGCTGTCTGTTTTATTTTAAACCCATTTTATTAAGGAGGAGTTATTATGGGAAAAATTTTTAAATTCCATACGGATGTAGATACCGATCAGATCATTGCATCCCAGTATCTGCTTTTCCCAACCATTGATGAGATGAAAGTACATACTTTTGAATCTCTCGATCCTGATTTTGCTGCTAACGTAAAACCAGGTGATTTTGTTGTTGCTGCTGAAAACTTTGGCTGCGGTTCATCCCGCGAACAGGCTCCAAGTGTATTAAAAGCACTGGGCGTTAAAGCTGTCATCGCAAAATCCTTTGCACGTATTTTTTATCGCAACGCGATCAATATCGGACTTCCGGTCATCGTATGCAAAGATCTGTATGACCACATCTCCGATGGAGACGATATGGAGCTGTCCCTGACCGATGGTATCGTAAAAACAAACGGACAGGAATTTGTCTGCACAAAACTTCCGCCATATATGCAGGGCATCCTGGATCAGGGCGGACTGATCGCATCACTGAACAGGGAGGACGCATAATATGGGAATGACAATCGCCGAAAAAATCATCGCCCGCGCAGCCGGTGTAACCGAAGTAAAACCGGGTGACATTCATACCGTAGAAGTCGATCAGCTCATGAGTAATGATGGAACGACTCATCTGACAATCGATATGTACAACAACAAGTTAAAACATCCGCACATCGCTGATGTAAATAAGCTGGTATGGATCGTAGACCACAATGTACCAGCTGACAGTCCAAAGACTGCTGCTTCTCACAAGAAAATGCGTGATTTTGCAAAAGCAAACGGAATCAAATTTTATGAAGGCAAAGGTGTCTGCCATCAGATCATGATGGAGAACCATGTATGTCCTGGTGAACTGATCTTCGGCGCAGACAGCCATACCTGTGCCTATGGTGCTCTGGGAGCTTTCGGAACCGGTGTTGGATGTACCGATTATCTGTATGCCATGGTAACCGGCAAATCCTGGGTTCTTGTTCCGGAGACTCTGCGTTTCAACCTGACCGGCAAACTTCCGGAAGGTGTCTATGCCCGCGATCTGATCCTCACAATCATCGGACAGATCGGTGCAAATGGAGCCAATTACAAAGCAATGGAATTTGCAGGGGAAGGCTTAAAGACTCTGAACATGAGTGACCGTATTGCCATCTGCAATCTCTGTGTAGAAGCAGGTGCGAAGACTGCTCTCATGGAAGTGGATGAGGCCGCTCTGGATTATCTTCATGCACATGGACGCGAACCAAAAGCATGCTTTACCAGTGACGCTGATGCTGTATTCGCAGCAACCTATGATATCGATCTTTCTACTATTTCTCCAATTGTGGCAAAACCACATTTCGTAGACAATGTATGTCCTGCAAAAGAAGCTGCCGGCATCAAGATCGATGAAGCATTCCTTGGTTCCTGCAACAACGGCCGTATCGAAGATCTTCGTGTAGGTGCTGCACTGATCAAAGGGAAAAAAGTTCATCCGCTGGTTCGTTTCCTTGTCGTACCTGCAAGCCAGGCTGTTTATCAGGAAGCATTGCAGGAAGGTATCCTTCAGACCTTTATGGAAGCAGGAGCTATCGTTATGAATCCGAACTGCAGTGTCTGTTGGGGAAGCTGCCAGGGTGTCATCGGTGAAGGTGAGACTCTGATCAGTACCGGAACACGTAACTTCAAAGGTCGTGCAGGACATAAGGATTCCTATGTATACCTTGCAAGTGCTGCAACGGTTACCGCATCTGCTGTCAAAGGCGAAATTGCTACGGCAGATATGTTATAAATACGAAAAGAGGACTTTACATATGAATGAAACATTTACCGGCAAGGTATGGATTCTCGGAGATGATATTGATACCGATATCATCATCCCGACCGAATACCTCGCTTTAAAAACCGTACAGGATATGACACCTTACGCGTTTTCTCCGCTTCGCCCTGAGCTCGCAGCTCAGATTCAGCCAGGCGATGTCATTGTTGCGGGCAAAAACTTCGGATGCGGTTCTTCCCGTGAACAGGCACCGGAAATCATCAAAGCACTGGGAATCAAATGTGTCGTAGCCAAATCTTTCGCACGTATCTTTTTCCGCAATGCGATCAATAACGGACTTCTTCTGATTGAGAACCCTGATCTTCGTGATGCAGTATCCGAGGGTGATATGATTGAAGTAGAAGTCAATGAAAAAATCACCCATCAGGGAAATGCTTATCCGATCGCATCTTTGCCTAAGAATCTGGTAGATATCATCGATGCCGGCGGACTGGTAAAAGCGATGCGCCGACTGAATGGATTGGAGGGATAAGAGATGGGACAGACAATCATTGAAAAAATTGTAAGCTGCAATGTAGGACATGAAGTAAAACCGGGTGATATCGTCACCGTCAACGTAGACCGTGTCATGATCCATGACATCTTTATTCCGTTTGTGGCTGATAAATTTGAAGAAATGGGCTTCCAGAAACTCTGGGATCCGGATAAAGTAGTTCTGATCTATGACCACCTGGTTCCTGCAAGTCAGGTAGACGATACCAGACATTTCCGCGTAGGAAACGCCTTTGTAGAAAAATACGGCATGAAAAACGTCCACAGAAGCGACGGTATCTGTCACCAGCTGATGACCGAAGCATTATATGTAAAACCAGGCGATATCGTATTTGGTACAGACAGCCATACTACCACCTACGGATGTGTCGGTGCCTTTTCCTCTGGTATCGGCTACACCGAGATGGCCAGTATCCTGGGAACCGGAACGATGTGGATCAAAGTACCGGAAACGATCAAAGTAGTGATCGAAGGAACACTTCCTTCCAATGTAACTTCCAAGGACATTATCCTTCGTCTGATCGGTGATCTGCGCGCAGACGGTGCCACCTATCAGGCACTGGAGTTCTGCGGTGATACCGTAGACAATATGACGGTTGCCAGCCGTATGACCATCGCAAACATGGCGATTGAAGCAGGTGCCAAATGTGCTCTGTTCACTCCGGACGAAAAAACTGCCGAATACTGTGAGATCGAACTGACCGACAAAGAACGTTCTCTCGTTGGTGATGCAGATGCAAAATACATCCGCACGATCCATTACAAAGCAGAGGAACTGATTCCTGTACTCGCATGTCCTTCTCAGGTAGACAACATCAGACCAGTCAGCGAACTGATCGGCACGGAGATCGATCAGGTATTCATCGGTTCCTGTACCAACGGCCGTCTGGAAGATCTGCAGAAAGCAGCCTCCATCCTGAAAGGAAAGAAGGTCGCACCATTTGTAAAACTGGTTGTGACTCCGGCGAGCCGCAAGATCTACAATCAGGCACTGGAAGACGGTACCATGGCGATCCTTGCAGAAGCAGGTGCAATCATTACCCACCCAAGCTGTGGTCTGTGCTGTGGACGTACCGGCGGTATCCTGACCGACGGTGAGCGCGTTGTAGCTACCAACAACCGTAACTTCCTGGGACGTATGGGAACATCAAAAGTAGAGATCTTCCTCGCTTCTCCAGCTACTGCTGCAGCCTGTGCAGTGGCAGGTAAGATTGTCGTTCCTGAAATCTAAAAATATAAGGGTATTCCAAAAGCCTTCTCAGGCTCTCGGAATACCCTTTTTATTTACCATCTGCCACCTTTATATCTTTGCTCCAGAGTGTATAATTTCCATCTTCTGTCAAATCATCCATTGATACAAGCAGTATCTGATAATCATTTGCCCGAACGACTTCTGTGACCTGATTCCCTTCTTTATCCTTAATTGTATAGATTTCTCCACCCTTCAATCCTTCTCGACTTTCAAATGCAATATGCGGCTGTCCGCCCTTCTCAACCCGATCCATCATATTTCCAGAGGCAACGACCGTGCCTCCATTGATATGGATTCCAAGTTCTGAATCAACACCGGAATCCATGCTGGTTCCACAGGCAGATGCGCTGATCTTTCCACCATTGACCACCAGCCAGCCGTTGGAATCAATACCATCACCCTCTCCCGTACTTCCATTGACCCGGATATCCAGATTACCTCCATTCATCATAAAGACTGAGACTTTATTCTCATTCACATTGATACCATCATTTCCCGAATCAATATGGATAGAACCTCCATCAATCATCAGATGAAGTTCCGTACTAAGCCCCTCATTCGCTGCTGCTATATTCAATATTCCCGTATCACCATAGATTTTCAGGGAACGTCTGGAATATACAGCACCATCAAATTTCCAGAGTTTTTTCGAGTCAATCACCTCTGTCCCGTCTTCGCTCAGTTCACAGGATTTATAGATCTTTGCCACATAAGACCCTGTGATATGGTTCACAGAATCATCTACAAGCCGGATATTGGCTCCCGCTGCTGTCAAATCAACATCCATGGAAGCTTCTTCCTTATCATTACTGCCGCACTCATAGACATTCAAAAACAAGATCGCCGGTGCCACATTACAGGAAAGATTTACATTGTTCAGTGCCAGTGTCACCACTGCTTCTTCATCCTTTTTTGCACCATCTCCTAGATCCACCAGAATCTGCCCTGCTGATAAGATTCCGCTGATCTCATATGTGCCCGGCTCCGTAATGTGCACAACCGTATGCGCATCTGCTTCCGCCTGCGTATGTTCATCTGCTTTCGTTCCTTCCCCATAGGAAATTCCCTGATCTGCCAGATAAAAAATAATATCTTTCGCTGCATAAACTGCCGCATCCTCATCGACAGAAATCACATCACCATCTACCAGTATCTGTTCATCCGACAGCACGATCTGTACAGCACCTTCTATCGCTGAACTGCTCACTTTATCTTGTGTATGTTCTTCTGACTTCTGACATCCAGACATTACCAGACTTATACCAACAAATGCTGCTACTATGATTGATCTTTTTTTCACAATCCGCTCCTTCTGATATTCTTATTCATTCCAATACAAACGAAGCTTTTCTTCATCCAGATTTTCTACAAACCTTGCTTTCATTTGAAGAAAATCCTCCAAATCCATCAACATATGATACAAAAGTGCCCTGCTCTCAAACTCCTCACGGGTAACAGGAAGAGGTTCCTCTTTCATGGTTTCAAAAATATGCTGTAAATACTTCAATTGTTTTGCAGGTTTATTTTTTTCCACCACATAATCTGCCATATAGAGAATATAATCTGCAATTGTTTTTGCCTGCTTCGGCATAAACTTCATATTTTCAGCTTCTCCGTGAAGATTCGACAGAATGTTGCACTGATCCATTCTCATCTCAAAGTAGTTAATATAATATCCCGGATGAGAATGGAATGTATTATCCTGATAATCATTGGCATCTTTAATATATTCCTTTAAATTCTCTTCCAGTTCCTCAATATCTTTCCATACATCACGCTGCATATCCTTATTGGACAAATACGCCGCCAATTCTCCCAGAATAATCTGAAGCTTCTGCTCCACAAAACGCATATTTTCTATCATACGCTGCTGCTCACCGTGATAATTATGAATCAAATTTAATGTAAAGGCAAGAACAACACCGATCAATACCAACTGAAATTCATTTAAAATAAATTCCACACTAAAATCCGACTTTTCCAGAAAATGTGCTCCGATCAGCGCATTCACGGATATTGCACCCGTCCATCCCAGCATACTGCAGATGGTGACGATAACAAATACAAATAAACCATATACCAGCCAGGTTGCTCCAAAACATTTATAAATACCTCCTGCCAGACCAACAGTCAGGAAAAAGGTTACAATTCGATAAATCGATAATTTGACTGTTCCCCATTTTGTCGTCATCAAAGTCAGCAGGGTAACACTTCCCGCTGCAACACTGTTCTCCAAGCCCAGAAACTCTGCAATGATAATCGCAATGCTGGCTCCAACACCGATTTTCCATGCCAGCAGCAATGATTTGAACAACTGTCTGTCGTCCATTTTTATTCCCCCATCTTTTCTACAACAAAACCTGTGCCGCCATCATCATAAGCGGCATTGTCACAATACTGCATAATGTAGTCAATACATTCAAAGAAGAAGCATAACCCGAATCCAAATCTGCCATTTGTGCCAGCTGCATCACTACTGTAGCTGTTGGAGCACTTGCCCCCAGAACAATGATATAGTACACGACCGGATCGATATCAGCAGGATAAACCCGAAATACCATACAGGAACCGACAATTGCCAAAAGCGGATATATGATCAGTCTGCAGATGGTCACTATATAGATGCGCTGGTATAAAAAATATATTCTGCCCCAAATATCCCGGTAACTAATGGTATGATCAGATTACCGCAGTTACTGTAAATAATAGATGTACGTTCAATGCCATCCAAAGGATAAAATCTTTGTATCAGCCAGGTAGCTGCAAAAAACAAAACATGAAGTACGAAAACTGCGGTCAATGCATACAAAAATCCTGCCATTTTATCCGTATTTAACTCTGTCTGAAAAGACATAAATAAAGTACAGGGGATACAAATATATACAACAACTGCTGATATCCCCTTACTTCCTTCGTGATGAATAAAATTCATTTTTCGCAGCCAAAAACCCGCCAGTCCCATAAGTACCAGACTGCATATTTGTCTGAAAAGTAAAATACTGATTTCCATAATTAGTTCTCTTCTGTTGTTTCTGCCATCTCAATGTTCTCTCCGGCAATCCGAAGCAGATCTTCGATCTCCTCCAGCGGCATATCCAAATAGATGGATAACTCATCCGGCGTAATCTGTCTTCCCATGTCTTCTGTCAATTCAGTGATCGAGTCTGCCAGCTTATTCAGCTTCTCTGTCACCTGCTCTTCCGTACTTTTGGAACCATTCTGTTCATCCAGTGCCATTCGAATCGCGCGATGGATCTCATTCTCCAGATGTACCTCACAGGACATCTCCGCCTCTTTCAAGCCAAGTGTATCCACTCCGATCATCAGTCCCAGATTGCCCTCCTGTACCAGATCCTGGATCAAAAGTCCCTGATGCGCATACTCTCCGGCAATCTCCAGCACACGCTCCATGTAATGTTCAATCAACATTTTTTTTGCCTGCAGCAATCCATCTGCTGCCTGTTCAAAAAGCTGCAGCAGAGTCTCCCGCGGCTGTTTCTTAACATACAGCATATCTTTTTTGTACTGGCTTAAAAATTCCTGTTCCTCTTCCGTATAGGGAATCTCTTCCACCGGCATCTTCGGCAGCTCTACACCCTCTACCTGTATCTTTTTGGATGCCAGATATGCATAGACAAGCTGATACTGCTCCTGATTCAGATCCATATCCTGCAAAAATTCTGCCACATCTTCCTTCGTCAGTTTCCGGTTCTTATTCTCCGCACTGGCACTCAAAGCCGCAAGTGCTGTACGAAATCTGGTCTGCTGATCCATTACGTTCCTCCTTATTCTCCACGAATGGCACGGACACCTGCCTCACAGGCATTTTTCAGAAGTGCAGCATCATTGCCGTAAAGGTTCATATTCATGCCTTCAGCCATCCATTTTTTTACACCATCTGTATTCTGCAGATGAATACCACAGGCTTTCTTTTCTGCTTTTGCCGCAGCTATCACTCTCTTCACTGCATCGATAAAGATCGGATTCTGCGTCTGACCCATGATACCATAACTCTGCGTCAGATCGTTTGGTCCAATAAACAGACAGTCTACACCCTCTACGGCTGCGGTCTTTTCAACATTCTCCACGCCTTCCGGTGACTCAATCTGACACATAATGATTGTCTCATCATTGACTTTTTTCATATATTCCAGTGCATCGACCTTTTCATAATTGGTATTGGCGCGTCCAAGCGATACCCCTCTGTTGCCCATCGGAGCATATTTTGCATAAGAGATCACCTGCTCTGCCATCTCCGGACCATCACAGTTCGGGATCAAAAGTCCTGCCGCTCCCATCTCCATACATTTGGTCACAATCTCTCTTCTCGGCTCTGCGATACGCACCAGTACCGGGAAATCCAGAAGCTTTCCTGTATTCAGGAGCAGAGAAAGCTCTTTGTAATCAAAATATCCCAATTCGTTATCAATAATGACAAAATCAAACCCTGTATTTTTAAAAATACGAAGCATATCCACATGATCAAATACGGTAATCATCGTTCCAAGTACCGATTCCCCATTATGCAGCTTTTCTTTTAAATTCATGTCCTTTTTCCTCCTTCATCTCGTTCAAAGAAATTATAAATACTGTGGATAATACAAACAAAAATCCAATCAGATCAATCATCTGGAATTCCACCTTCAGCCATACGACAGAAATCACGGTCGCTGCCACCGGCTCAATACATGCCAGCATACTGGCATTCGTTGCACCAACCAGACGTACTCCTGTCAGATAAAAATAGAACGCACAGATTGTACTAAAGAAAACAATAAAACACATCGCAGCAACTGTCTGTATATCCAGCACCGGGTCAAGAGTCCACGGACGCATGCATATCATCAATACCAGACCGCCGATCAGCATTCCCCACCCCAAAGTCAGTAATGTCGAATACTGCTTCATCAGATTCACAGGCTGCAGTGTGTAGATCACCAACGTCACTGCAGAGATCACTCCCCACAAAAGTGCTTTCGGAGCTATCGCAAGCTCTGACAGATTTCCATGAGTAGCCAATATAAAAGTTCCAAACATACAGCAGCAAAGTGCCACAATCTCATAGACTTTCGGAATTTTTCTGTCACGCAGACAAATATAGACCAGAATCAACGCCGGTCCCATATACTGTAAGACCGTTGCTGTTCCTGCATTTGAATATTGGATCGTTGTGAAATACGAATACTGGCAAAGCATCATACCAAACACCGAAAAAATCAGGATATCCTTTCGCCCCTTCGCATCCTTCCACACATCAAAGACTCTGCTTTTTTCCCTGCACAACAAAAGCATGAGAATCAGTCCCCCTGCAAACGTCAGACGAAACGGAACCAGCCAGTCAGATGTCACTTCTTTATATTGAAAAAGAAACTGTCCGCAGCTTCCGCAAAAGCCCCATAAAATTCCTCCCAGAAGAGTCAGGACAATTCCTTTTTGAAGTTCTGATTTCCTGTCCATCATTCATTCTCCTCTCATAATTCTTTTTCATCATACTCTATCTGTATGGAAAAATCCAGTATTTTCACGGATTCTCAAAATGAAACATATATTGTTAAAAAAGCTTTCAAGGAAATAATATGGCAGAAAAAATTGTCATCGATGCCGGTCACAATGGTCTGACAGACCCCGGCGCAGTATATAACGGAAGAAGAGAAAGCGATGATGTCCTGAGTCTTGCACAGGCTGTCGGAGATCTTTTAATGCAGAATGGATATGAAGTAGAATATACCCGAACAGGCAATATCAATCAGTCTGTCGTACAGAAAGCACAGTTTGCCAACCAGACTGGTGCAGATCTTTTTGTTTCATTGCACCGTAACATGGCATCCTATCCAGGACAGTACAACGGTGTACAGACTCTGCTCTATGATTTGTCCGGTCTCAAACAAGTTATGGCCGAAAATATCAATCAGAACCTGGAAAATGTTGGTTACCGGAATATCAATGTAGAAGCACGACCTGATCTGGCCGTCCTTCGGCGTACACAGATGCCTGCACTTCTGGTAGAAGTCGGTTTTATCGACAGTACAATAGACAATCAGCTCTTTGACACAAGGTTCGATCAAACCGCACAGGCGATTGCTGATGGGATCATAGATACTTTAAATGCAGCACACATGGAAGAACGACCTGTGATGCCTGGAACAGGTAATTCGCGTCCTTTATACAGAGTACAGGTAGGTGCATTCTATAATCTGCAGAATGCAATCGACCTGGAACAGGAATTAAAACGGCTTGGATACAACACCTGGATCGTGACCGTATAAAATTCTCTGACTGAATACGAATACCCCTGGCAGAAAGATATTTTTCAAACTGTCAGGGGGTCCATTCCTAATCCTTATAAGGTGTTGATTGCACACCTCTGGACATCAGTCTGTCAACCATCCAGTCCAGATATCTTTTCGCTGTATTTCTGAATAAATATGTTTTCCCAAACCATCTCACAACCAAAGGGCTGACTCCATAATATACCTTAATAAAAGTACGTCCATACCACGTCTGAGAAAGTATCTGATCCCGGAATCGCCGCAGAACCCAGACCTCCGGGCAATCATATGAGCCATATACACAGGTTGCAACATAACAGCCCTTCTTTCTGGATGCAGCCGCTTTTGCTGCAGAATGAGCGATCCTTTTCACCGGAAGGGAAGCAAGGGTTTCCTCCAGACGCTTCTCGATATAATCCGGGTTCACTCCATAAGACGTCCAAAGCGTAATGATCGGAATACCCGCTTCTTCACAGATCTCTGTGACCTTTTCGTCTCTTGCCCGCCGTTCCGGTGCAAAATGCGTCCGGTCATTCACCTCTATCACGACCAACGGTCTGTAGAACAGATCCGTAATCAAAAAATCGACATTCCGAAACAATTCATTCTGATATCTTGCTCCGTCGGTACGCCGGATAAAAGCCGCAAGATTTGCCTGTACCTGTACCATACATCCTTCTGGGAGCACTTCTTCGATCGCTTCCAGATATTCCATCTCTGCATCCGTAACCATGGAATCTTTCAGATCATATAAAAATATTTCTTTTGATTTTCTCCATATCATATCAGGATCATTCAATCCTCCCGGCTTCGTAATCTTTTCAGTCGTTCTGCAATCTGCTTTTCATATCCATTCTCTGACGGACGATAAAAGCTCCTTCCCACAATCTCATCCGGCAGATACTGCTGCTTCACATAATGCTCTGGAAAATCGTGTGCATAGAGATAACCAACGCCGCGTCCCAGCTTTTCCGCGCCCCCATAATGCCGATCCTGCAGATGCGTCGGAACCGTTGTCGTTGTACTTTTCACAACCTCCATCGCCTCGAAGATCGCATTACATGCCGCATTGCTCTTTGGTGCAGATGCCACATAGGATGCCGCATGAGAAAGGATAATCTGTGATTCCGGCATACCGATCCTCTCCACCGCCTGAGCAGCCGCTACTGCCACCTGCAAAGCCTGCGGATCTGCATTTCCCACATCCTCCGATGCACAGATCATGATCCTGCGGGCAATAAATTTGATATCTTCCCCTGCATACAGCATCTTCGCCAGATAGAACACTGCCGCATCCGGGTCAGAACCCCTCATACTCTTGATAAAAGCTGAAATCGTATCATAATGGTTATCCCCGCCTTTATCATAACGGACCGTCTTTTTCTGAATACATTCTGATGCCACATCCAGCGTAATATGTATCTTTCCATCCATACTCCGCTCGGTAGTCAGGATGCCAAGCTCAAGCGCATTCAGCGCATTCCGTGCATCTCCTCCGGCAATATCCGCCAAAAAATCCAGTGCATCCCCATCTGCCGCTGCATCGTAAGCTCCCATACCCTTCTCCATATCGGTCAATGCACGTTCCAACAGCTTCCGGATATCCTTCTTCTCCAGTGCTTTCAGTTCAAAAATAATCGAACGGGAAAGAAGTGCCCCATTCACCTCAAAGTACGGATTCTCTGTCGTTGCACCAATCAGAATCAATGTGCCATCCTCCACAAAAGGAAGCAGATAGTCCTGCTGCCCCTTGTTGAACCGATGGATCTCGTCCACAAAAAGAATCGTTCTCTTTCCATACATACCAAGGTTATCTTTTGCCTGACGGACAACCTCTTCCATATCTTTCTTTCCGGCCACCGTTGCATTGATCTGTGTAAATTCCGCACTGGTCGTATTCGCGATCACTTTCGCGATCGTCGTCTTGCCGGTTCCGGGCGGTCCATAAAAAATAACAGATCCCAGCTTATCTGCCTTAATCGCACGGTAAAGCAGCTTATCCTTTCCCAGAATATGCTCCTGACCCACAATCTCATCCAATCTGACCGGACGCATCCGAGAAGCCAGCGGTGCTTCTGATTTCATCGTGTTGGCTCTCATATAATCAAATAAATCCATAAAATATGTTCCTCAATCCATAATCACTTCATCCACCGTCACAAACTCAAACCCATTTGCCCGAAGAAGTGCAATGATGCGTTCTACTGCCTGTACGGTGCTTTTATAACTGTCATGCATCAAGATTATATCATTTTCCCCGGCATTTTTCACCACTTGATTCACGATAGAATCCACATTCTCCGTCATCCAGTCCATGGTATCAATCGTCCACATCACAGGAATCATATCCAGCTCCGCTTCCAGCCCTTGATTCCATGTCCCAAATGGAGGACGTACATATTCTGTTCCTCGACCTGTCAATTCCTCGATCAGCTGGTTTGTGCGATCAATCTCTTCACACGCCTGTTCCACCGGCAGTGTCGTAACCTGAACATGATGATAGGTATGATTACCGATCAGATGCCCTTTCTCTGCAATTTCTTTTACCACTTCTCCATTCGTTTCCACATTCTGTCCCAAAAGAAAGAAGGTAGCCGGAATCTGTTCTTTTTCCAATACTTCCAGCATCTTTTGCGTATAAATTGGATGCGGTCCATCATCAAATGTCAGAGCAATTTTTTTATTTTCTCCCATATTCTGTATTCTGGCAATTTCATTTTCCGCTCTCACATTTTCCTCCGATATCGCATCAATCATCACTTCCGGAATTTTTTGTCCCCATCTTTCTTCCGGTTTTACAATCTCCAGTCCTATTCCCAGAAGCAGTAAAAAAAACAGTACACCTGTCCCCTCACGATATTTTTTCATATCCCCATTCACCATCCCATCATTCTAACCTATGCATCCACAGACGGGAACATAACTTAATCACCGAAAATAAACCAAAATATATATAATTGTTTCAAGTTTTCTTAATTTATTTTAGAATTCTTTTAGAACCGTGACATACTTTAGACATATTTCCTTGATATTATAATAACTGTAAGAAAGACATATCCGTATTTCATTCATAACACTTGGGGGCACTGAAAAGTCCCCCACTCCCTCGATGATTAAGGGGATGCCGGAAACGGCATCCCCTCTTTATGTGTATTTTACGACAGATTTTTCTTTTCTGGATTCTTCTGCCTGCTCCTGCTATATTATTTATTTCTCCACTCATTTTCAAGCAAATCTTCTGCAAGATATTTAGCATCCATATTCTCTATTCCGCATGTACCTTGGGAAATCTGTTCTGCCAGCCTGCTGGAATAATAAATATCAAACGCTTCACGCAGCTCAATTCCTTTTAACTTTGAAATATATTTTATGATATCAGTTTCTAAATGCTGTTTATATATTATTGATATCTGCTCTTTATCAATCATTTTCATTCCACCTCATAGGCACTTTTAAAAACAAGTACACGCTCTAGCACATTTTGACTCACAATACAGATTTGATCATTCATTCTATAATACCGCAATTCCTCCAACACTCTTTTTTTGTCCCAAATCCCGCGAAAATACATATCAACCGTTTTAAAAACATCATCATTAGCCACATTCCCTATAATGATGTCATAATCCCGATTAACATTCTCACCTTTTCTGCAAGCACATACAAAATCAAGCCACTGCTCATTTTCCTTTTCAAAAGACAGTACCCGAAACTCATTCCATATATCCTGCATTTCATATATATTTACAATTCCTTTTTTCTCCTGTCGCATTCCTTTACGTAATGCCCAACGTTTTGCCTGTTGTTCAAAAGTTGTCAAATAGAAACCTCTTCCAAAATCAAGATATTTTTTTGAATATTTCACGTCCGGATTTTTTATAATTTCAGTTGTTCCATGATAAACGATCATACATTAACCCCTTTTTCCCGTACAAACTCTGTAATATCTTCAACAAGATATTCTCTTCCCAGTGTGTGGAGCATATCATAACTTTTAATAATATAATTATCCAATATGCCTGTTGAATTTAATATATGATAGACAGCAACGGGTGTCTTTCTCCATTTTTCAGCAAGTGCATACATAATAAAGATAGAAAAACTTAATTCATTTTCTTTGCACATATTCATCACCCTTCTTCACTTTTATTAGTTGTATCATAACATATATTTATTAGTATTTCATCATTCAATGGATTTTTTACGACATAGGTTTTGCTACTTCATTCATAACACTTGGGGGCACTGAAAAGTCCCCCACTCCCTCGATGATTAAGGGGATGCCGGAAACGGCATCCCCTCTTTATGTTCCTTATATTTCTGTAAACGTATATCTCTGCAGCATCCCGGCTGTATCTACATGATAGACAATCGTCCCGTCCGCCAGCTCTTCCCGTTCCAGTTTTAGATCCTTCTCTTTATGTTTCTTACGGATATAGCTTTCCGGATCATCGATCATGACCTCTTCAAAAAACACATCCCGCATCTGATTATTCGCACATTCATTAAAGATCTCATATACTACTTCATATTCCTTCATATAGACCTCCTTACTCTCTGTCATCCACCTG